>NZ_QUGU01000002.1:0-415294 GCF_003479185.1 Blautia sp. AF17-9LB | reverse complement strand
ACTTCCGACTACTCTATTCTCCCCAGCATAGCTGGGGGATTAGACTTTTCATTAATTCATATATGAACGCACTCCGTCTAGGATATCTTTTGTGATATGTCGACATAACAGCAATCACTTGTTTCTTTGATAACTGTTCTGTAAGTTCGTCTGATTTTCTTAAAAAAGCCGGTAAATTCATTTGCCTTTTCCAATCAAATCATCAATCCTATTTCATTTTATCCGTCAATATCCATTTTCCTTTTCGATTAGACCCCTCACGGATAACTTTACCTTCATGCTGCATTTTTGTAAGCATACGCTTAATCGTTGCCGTAGAAACTGCAAGCGCTTTTGCTAATTCTTTCTGAGTCAGTTTCGGATTTTTATAAATCATTTCTGACAATTGAATTTCAAGGTCATCTTTGGGATCATGATTGGGGTCATTGGGATCTCGATCGAGGTCAACAGGCTCATGATTGAGATTATCGGGCTCACGATTGAGATCATTTGACCCATGATTGAGGTCATGATCTCGATTTTTGACCTCAATGACCTCATTCTGGCCGCGATAAAGATTGATGCGGAAAGCTACTTCCATATCAATAAATTCCGGTTCACGCAATCCGTATTCCTGCATAGCCTGCATAAGTTTCGGAATACCACTTCCCCATGCTTCCACAAGGTTCATATAGGCAAAAGCATTGGCAAGCGAACGATTTCGGATTTTTGAAAATCCTTCCTTCATCAACTCAATCGTTACGCCAGGAAGCAGTCCACCAGGAGATGTGATCTCCAAGCGATCATCATAAATTGCCACCTGAATATTAGAATTCTGAATGTAACTGCAATTCATAACTGCATTAACGATCAACTCACGGATACTATCCGGCGGCAGTTCATAAATATCCTGTCGATATACTCCTTCCAGCCGACATCCCATACGAATATTTCTAAGGACAAACTGCACCGCTTCCTCTACTTGCTTCCAAAGCGGTCCTTCATAATTACGTCGATCCAAAAAGACAGCTCGCGTCGTTCCCTTAAACACAGCGCACTGTATCATGGAACGGAGTCCACCTTGTCCCGTTAAATAAATATACGCATTTGTCGGATAGATTTTTTCATTCTCATCTTTTTTCAAAATTCCCCAACTGAGCAAAACATTTTTCGTTACATCTTTAACTGCTGATCGCTGAAGATTGGATTTGCAGTTGGCAATAGCAACTTCCTTCATTTGTTCACAGAGACTTTTAATATCTTCATCGGTCACTTCTATATCTCTGCGGATTATTGAATCAAAAGAGCGGGCATCGCATTCATAATATAATTCTCTTGACATATCACGGTCAGCAGGGCGTGTTGTTCCAGAAACTCGAATATATACGCCATTCTCCAGCCCCTCTGCCTTAATATAATATGGTTTCCGACGTCCCGTCCTGATTTCTGCAACAATTACAGGTTTATCATTTATATTTTGCAAATAAACATCCGGGATAATTGTAGGTTCACAACTGTCAGAAATAGCATTCGTAATCGCATCAATCTCCCGAAAAACTTTATCCTCCGGAATGCCAACAACTTCTCTTGTTTTATCGTCAATACCAAATATAATCCTCCCACCTTTTCCGTTAGCGAAAGCAACAACCGTTTTCATATATTTCATGCTCTTGTCTGGACGTTGTACTTTGAATTCAACGTTCTTGGATTCTCCAGCAAGGATTTCTTCTATTGTCATCCGATCACCTCCATGATTAAGTTTTGTCCATGATGACTCTATTATTTTGCTTTTTGCTTCCAATGTGGTTCCATTCATTTATGACTATTTTCCGTATGGTGCTTCAGATTCTGCCGCCATCAACACTGTTTCCTGATCGCTCAGATCGTATGTCACGGCTTTATGCTCTGGCTCATTAAAGGAAGACGAACCACCGATACCGAAATATTTTTCAAAAAACGTTTTCAGTTTTTCAATGACTCTCTGTTTTTTCTTGGCTCTTCCGCCACCACCAAAACGAGAAATTGGCGGCATGATTTTATCTATATCCGTTCCCGCTGTTTTGATCTCTCCGTCCCGAAACGCATTCTCTATGAACTTTCGTGTGTCTTTCGGCTTCAATTTTTCTTCCGCAATAATTACATTAAGATCATAATCACGCTGTTCCACAACAAATTCATGCCACTCATCCATAACATCGTCCACATCATTGATTCCTGCAATAAAGGTTTCAATAAGCTGTTTCTTGCTGCGCAGCTCCGGGCTGGCATCAATCGCTTTATTGATGGTTATCAGCACTTCCTTATCTTCACAGTGGGTATCATGATACTTCTTTACAAGCATCAGAATATAATCAATGTTGATTTCTACCTGCCGGATCAATTCAATTTCAAACACCACATCATCTGTAATATCCGTACTTTCCCGGCGTTTCCGTTTCCACTCGTCACGCAAATCCTGATAACGTCCAATGTAGTCTTGCAAATTGCGCTCAGAAATCAGCTCATTCCCCTTAAATTCGTCAAAGGAAAGCAGAAGGTTTCTCATACGAAGAATAGCACCAAACAAAGCAATAAAATCCTTCTGGTTCTGCTCTCCGACAATCTGCGGTTCTGACAGCGGAAACTTATGATTCAATTCCTCCATCAGATCCACATACCCTGGCATTGGCTTACCATCTACGGATTCATATCCGTAATAGTAATCCTTAAAGCTCTGCAGCAAAACAATGCCCCCGGCATTCTTATCCCCAAACAAGGAAATGGCACTATCTACTCGCTTCTGCAGATTTCTGAAACATACAATATTTCCAAAGGTCTTGATAGAATTCAGAATACGGTTTGTACGGAAAAACGCCTGTATCAGTCCGTGCATTTTCAGATTTTTATCTACCCACAGCGTATTCATAGTCGTCGCATCAAAACCGGTAAGAAACATATTGACTACGATCAGAATGTCCAATTCCTTATTCTTCATGCGAAGCGACACATCTTTATAATAATTCTGGAATTTATCACTTGAGGTATCGTAGTTCGTATGGAACATTTTGTTATAATCCTTGATTACTTCTTCCAGAAACTCTCTGGACGGCTGGTCGACAGATATAAAACAAGCATATCACGAAAACGTGAATTTTTCAATCCGCGCAAAAAATCACTCCGCTTCAAAACACAGAAACGAAGTGATTTCTTTTTGCACAAACTGGCACTCTCTATAGCTAAATCAAGGGTTATATGTTGCATAAAAAACAGCAAAACGCCACCAAACACCTCACCTTCAGCATTTCTGCCGAATTCACCGTGTTTGGTGACGTTTTAGCCCGTTTTATTGATTGATTTCGTACAAAATCAATTATTTATTGTAGTTTACGATAGCTCCGAAATCTGGTTTCAGGGATGCTCCGCCTACCAGACCGCCGTCGATGTTCTCCTGTGCGAACAGTTCCGGTGCGGTTTTTGCGTTTACAGAGCCGCCATACTGGATACGGATAGCTGCTGCTGTTGCATCATCATAGATTTCAGCGATGCACTCGCGGATGCCTTTGCAAACTTCCTCAGCCTGCTCTGTTGTAGCAGTTTTGCCGGTTCCGATTGCCCAGATTGGCTCGTAAGCGATAACGGCTGTTTTTGCCTGATCTGCTGTTACATTCAGGAATCCAACTTTTACCTGCTGACGAATGAAGTCCATCGTTACACCCTGCTCTCTCTGCTCCAGAGTTTCTCCGCAGCACATGATCGGGGTGATGCCGTGCTCGAAAGCTTTCAGCATTTTTTTGTTTACGGTCTCGCTGGTCTCTGCGAAGTATTCTCTTCTCTCAGAGTGGCCAAGTACAACGTATTTCACGCCAGCGTCTGTCAGCATAGCCGGGGAGATTTCGCCTGTGAAAGCACCTTTCTCCTCAAAATACATATTTTCAGCACCAATCTGGATGTTGGAGCCTTTTGCAGCCTCTACAACCGGGATGATATCGATGGCCGGTACGCAGAAAACAACGTCAACGTCGTCATTTGCCACCAGTGGTTTTAATGTATTGACTAATTCTACTGCCTTGCTCGGAGTCATGTTCATTTTCCAGTTTCCGGCGATAATTTTCTTTCTTGCCATGATCGTTTGATCTCCTTAGTTTTGAATATAAATTCTTATTTGTCGTTTGCTGCTGCAACGCCCGGCAGTTCTTTTCCTTCCAGGAACTCCAGGGAAGCGCCGCCGCCAGTGGAGATATGAGTCATCTTATCGCCATATCCAAGCTGGTTTACAGCTGCTGCGGAATCTCCGCCGCCGATGATCGTAACTGCATCTGTTTCAGCCAGTGCTGCTGCAACTGCTTTGGTTCCTGCTGCAAAATTCGGCATCTCGAAGCATCCCATCGGTCCGTTCCATACAACGGTTTTAGCAGTTTTAACAGCATCAGCGAACAGTTTTGCAGTTTCCGGTCCGATATCCAGACCTTCCCAGCCATCCGGAATCTGTCCGGCCGGAACAACCTGTGTATTTGCGTCGTTTGAGAATGCATCTGCAACAACGTTGTCTACCGGAAGAAGCAGTTTCACGCCTTTTGCTGCTGCTTTTTCTTTCATTTTGTTTGCATAATCCAGATAATCCATCTCAAGCAGAGAATCACCAACGGTGCCGCCTGCTGCTTTTGCGAAGGTATAAGCCATACCACCGCCGATGATCAGGACATCAACTTTATCGATCAGGTTGTCGATAACAGAAATCTTGCTGGATACTTTGGATCCACCAAGGATGGCAACAAACGGACGCTCCGGATTGTTGACAGCATTTCCAAGGAATGCGATCTCTTTCTCCATCAGGTAACCAACAACAGCAGTGTCAACATATTTGGTAACACCAACATTGGAGCAATGAGCACGGTGTGCGGTTCCGAATGCATCGTTTACGAATACGTCACACAGGGAAGCCAGTTCTTTGCTGAACTCCTCACCGTTTTTGGTCTCTTCTGCACGGTAACGGGTGTTCTCCAGAAGGATTACATCTCCGTCTTTCATAGCCTCAACAGCTGCTTTTGCGTTCGGTCCTACAACCTCAGGATCTGCTGCAAATTTAACTTCCTGTCCGAGAAGCTCGGAAAGGCGAACTGCAACCGGTGCAAGAGAAAGCTCTGGTTTTGGTTCTCCTTTCGGTTTTCCAAGATGAGAGCAGAGAATTACTTTTCCGCCGTCAGCGATCAGTTTTTTGATCGTTGGAAGAGCTGCTACCAGACGGTTCTCATCTGTGATTTTTCCATCGATCAGCGGAACGTTGAAGTCACATCTTACAAGGACTCTTTTTCCTTTTACGTTGATATCATCTACGGTTTTTTTGTTTAACATGGGCGTTTCCCTCCATATATCCAACTGCATCTGCCGCGCCGTTTCTTTGTTTTTGCGGCATCGCGGTCCTTATTTAAAAATGCAGTTTATAATTTTTGCACACGGAAAAGGGCTGTTTTTGTGCCGTATTTTTCCGCCGCATTCGCAAAAAGGGCCCGGTCCTTAACAGACCGGACCCTTTGGGCTCTGAAATTTTGCCGTTCAGTTTGTTAAATTATGCTAACTCGCTGAAGTATTTGATGGTACGAACCATCTGGCTTGTGTAGGAGTTCTCGTTATCATACCAAGAAACAACCTGTACCTCTGTTGTTCCGTTGTCCAGCGGAAGAACCATGGTCTGAGTTGCATCGAACAGAGAACCATATCTCATACCAACGATGTCGCTGGATACGATTTCATCTGTGTTGTATCCGAAGGACTCGGTTGCAGAAGCTTTCATTTTTGCGTTGATCTCGTCAACAGTTACAGTTCCTTCTACAACTGCTGTAAGGATTGTGGTAGAACCGGTTGGGGTTGGAACACGCTGTGCAGAACCGATCAGTTTGCCGTTCAGTTCCGGAATAACAAGGCCGATTGCTTTTGCAGCACCGGTGCTGTTTGGAACGATGTTAACTGCAGCTGCACGGGATCTTCTCAGATCGCCTTTTCTCTGCGGTCCGTCCAGAGTCATCTGATCTCCAGTGTAAGCATGGATAGTAACCATGATACCGGATTTAATCGGAGCCAGTTCGTTCAGAGCTTTTGCCATAGGTGCAAGGCAGTTTGTGGTGCAGGATGCAGCGGAGATGATGTTATCGTCTGCTGTCAGTGTCTCATGGTTTACATTGTAAACGATGGTCGGAAGGTCGTTACCAGCCGGAGCGGAGATAACTACTTTACGAGCACCTGCATTGATGTGTGCCTGAGCTTTTGCTTTGGAGGTGTAGAATCCGGAGCACTCCAGAACTACGTCTACGCCAAGCTCTCCCCATGGGCAGTTGTTAGCATCCGGGAAAGCATAGATTTTGATGTTTTTGCCATCTACTGTGATGGAATCTTCATCGGATGTTACGGTATCAGCCAGAGCATATTTTCCCTGAGAAGAGTCATATTTTAACAGATGAGCTAACATCTTCGGGGATGTTAAATCGTTGATTGCTACTACTTCATAACCTTCTGCTCCAAACATCTGTCTGAATGCAAGACGTCCGATACGGCCAAAACCATTGATTGCTACTTTTACTGCCATGATTTTCAATTCCTCCTAAAAAGTGAATTTTAATTTTGAGTCTCTGTACTTTGTTAAAGAAACATCAACCTTATCTGTATAATACCTAATTTCGTCGGAAAATTCAAGTTCTATTTTCAAGAAAATACGAAATTATTTCTAAAATTTGTGAAGAAGCCGGATGCCAATCCGTATTTCTGCAAAATTTCGAAAGATCCGTCTATTGCAGAAAGAGCCGGAATCCAGCCTTTCTGGGGCTTTTTCCGGCTTTTCCTGCGTGTTTTCTATTGGATCGGCAGATATTCCGGCTTTTTCTCTTTAAACCGCACGTAGTACCGGAATCCGGCTTCCTGCGCGATAGCTGCCGCGTCCGCGAAATGAAACGCTATATGTTCCGGTTTGTGGGCATCGGCACCGAAGGTGATCTTTTCGCCGCCCAGTTCCCGGTATCTTCTGATGACATCCGGCGTCGGATTCGGCACGCCAAGGCCTGCCTTGTAGCCGCCGGTGTTGATTTCCAGCGCGATATCGTACTGAATCAGCTCTTTTAAAATGGTATCGATCTCGTCCGCAAATGCGCGGTAGCTGTAATCTTTTCCCTTTTCTCTGCAGTAGCGTACCACATAATCCAGATGACCAAGCGTCTGGAAATTGTGGAAGAACCGGATATTTTCTGCTGTAGCCCGAAAATACGCCCGGTACAGCTCTTCTGCCGTCCAGTCCGGGAAAGCATCCTCATAATAGGGGTCTTTTCCGTCAATGACATGCATGGATCCGATCACATAGTCGAACGGCCACGCATTTACATACTCTTCCATCCGTTCTTTTAAGTGGAGCTGCAGTCCCAGTTCCACGCCGAATCGGATATCGATTCTGTCGTGGTATTTTTCCTGCAGTTCCCGGATTTTTGCCGCATATGCCGGTGTATCGAGCTGGAACTCGCCGGTACTGTAATCCATATCGTAGTGATCTGTCAGGCAGATTGCCGGAAGTCCCAGCTCGACTGCCCGTTTTACCATCTCTTCTGTTGGTGCTTCGCTGTCACTTGAAAAGAAACTGTGCATATGACAGTCCGCTATTTTCATCTTTCGGCCTCCGTAATCGTTCCGCCTCCGCCGACACAGCCGTCCACGTAGAAGACAACAGCCTGTCCCGGTGTCGGAGCACGCACGCCGTCCGGGAAGGTACAGGTAATCTCATCTTCCCCGGTCCGTTTGATCACGCACGGGGAGCCTTTGTGCCCGTACCGGATTTTTGCGGTGCAGGAGAGCTCTTCTCCAAGTTCCAGCGGCGGAATTGCCATATAGTTTACTTTGTTTGCTTTTACTACTTTTGCGAAAACCTCTTCATTTTCGCCGACCACAACCTCGTTCGTCTCCGGACGGATTTCCAGTACGAACACGCGGTGTCCCATCGGAAGGCCGAGTCCGCGGCGCTGTCCTACGGTGTAATGGGTAATCCCCTCATGGGTACCGAGGATTTCACCCTTTGTATTCACGAAATTGCCTTTCGGTGCCACGATTCCTGTCTCGTTCTGGATAAAGGAAGCGTAATCCTGATCCGGCACGAAGCAGATTTCCTGGGAATCCTTCTTTTTTGCTACCGGAAGACCGATTTTTGCTGCAATCTCACGAATCTGATCTTTTGTGTAGTCTCCGACCGGCATCAGCGTATGCGAAAGCTGCTCCTGGGTCAGATTATACAGTGCATACGTCTGGTCTTTTGCCGCTGTTACCGAATTTGCAATCGCATACCGTCCATTGGCAAGCTGTTCGATTCTTGCATAATGTCCGGTCGCAATGTAGTCCGCTCCAATGGAAAGACTGCGCTGAAGCAACGCTTCCCATTTCACATAGCGGTTGCAGGCGATACACGGGTTCGGTGTTCTGCCGCAGAGATATTCGTTCGTGAAATAGTCCATGACGTTCTCACGGAACTCTTTTTTGAAGTTCATGACATAATACGGAATGTCCAGCACCTGTGCCACGCGCCTTGCATCATCAACAGCAGAGAGGCCGCAACAGCCCCCGTTTTCCTCCTGGACTGTCTCGGCCTCATCCTGCCAGATCTGCATGGTCACCCCGATGACATCGTATCCTGCTTTTTTCAGGAGATACGCTGCCACCGAGGAATCTACGCCGCCGGACATTCCAACGACTACCTTCTTTTTTCCCATACTTAGTATTCTTCCTCTTCCTCGCCCTCGCTGATATCAGACTTCGGTTTTGCAAGACCTTCGATCTTGATGTGGTGTTTCTCTGCGTAATCCCAGAGTGCAGCGTGAATTGCTTCTTCTGCAAGCAGAGAACAGTGAACTTTGACCGGCGGAAGTCCGTCGAGTGCTTCCATAACAGCTTTGTTGGTTACTTCCAGAGCTTCCTGGATGGTTTTTCCTTTTACCAGCTCGGTTGCCATACTGCTGGTTGCAACTGCGGCGCCGCAGCCGAAGGTTTTGAATTTGCAGTCCTGAATGATGCCGTTATCGTCGATGTCAAGATACATTCTCATGATATCGCCGCATTTTGCATTTCCAACGGTACCTACACCGCTTGCGTTCTCAATTTCTCCTACATTTCTCGGATGCTGGAAATGATCCATTACTTTTTCACTGTACATTGTTATTCTTCCTCCTGAACTATTTCAAAGCAGTCCTCCTCCGGCACAGCTTTTACCTGAATTTTTCTGTACCGGCTTTCTGGATGGACTGTCTTATTTTTTTAAACTTATTTACCCTGCTGTTTTTTGATGTAATCCTCATACAGCGGGGACATGCTGCGCAGACGGTCTACGATCGCTTTAATCTGCTCTACAACAAAATCAACGTCCTCTTTTGTGATCTCCTCACTTAAAGTCAGACGTAAGGAACCGTGTGCTTTCTCGTGCGGCAGTCCGATGGCCAGCAGTACATGGGACGGATCCAGGGATCCGGAAGTACATGCAGAACCGCTGGATGCGCAGATACCTTTCATATCCAGCATGATCAGAAGGGACTCTCCCTCGATGAATTCAAAGCTGATGTTGCAGTTGTTCGGCAGACGTTTTACCGGATCGCCGTTCAGACGGCAGTTCGGAATCTCGGTTAAAATACGGTTGATCAGATAATCACGTACTTCGATTTCTTTTGCGGTACGCTCCGCCATAGTTCTTGCCGCACGCTCTGCCGCAACTCCATATCCTACGATGCCCGGTACATTTTCTGTTCCGGCACGGCGTTTTCTTTCCTGCGCACCGCCGTGTACGAAGGAGCGGATTTTCACACCCTTTCGGATGTAAAGGAAGCCGATTCCTTTCGGTCCGTTAATCTTATGACCGCTGGAACTGAGCATATCAATATTGCACTCATCCACATTGATCGGGATCTGGCCAAATGCCTGTACGGCATCTGTGTGGAATAAAATATTGTGTTCTTTTGCAATTCTTCCGATTTCCTTGATCGGCTGAATCGTTCCGATTTCGTTGTTTGCCGCCATAACGGAAATCAGAATGGTCTCAGGTGTGATGGCTGCTTCGAGTTCATCCAGATTGACAACGCCGTTCTCATCGACGCCGATATAGGTGATTTTCGCACCGCGCTCTTTTTCCAGATACTCACAGGTATGAAGAATCGCATGATGCTCGATTTTTGTGGTGATGATGTGGTTTCCTTTATTTTTATATGCTTCAAAGGTAGCTTTTAACGCCCAGTTATCGGACTCGCTGCCGCCGGCTGTGAAATAAATTTCCTCCGGTTTTGCGCCGAGCACGTTTGCGATCTGCTCTCTTCCTTTGGTGATGGCTTCTTTGCTTTTTCCTGCAATTGCATAAATACTGGATGGATTTCCGTAGTATTCGCTGAAATAAGGAAGCATAGCCTCGACAACTTCCGGGGCTGTTTTTGTTGTTGCCGCATTGTCCAGATAAATCATTGTTGTTCACTCCTTGTCATTTCTATCGCTGTTTCTGTTTTTCTCTAATTGCCGGCTCTGCTGAACCAGCTCTCCGAGGCTGATGGAATCCACAGCGTTCGTAATTCCCTCATTGATCCTCTGCCACACAAAACGCGTGACGCAGAAATCGGCCGCATCGCAGCCGCCCAGGCCTTCATTGACCGAGCACGTGACTGCCTCGAGTCCGCCCTCCAGCACACGGAGAACATCTCCTACCGAAATGGAATCTGCCGGTTTTGCAAGTACATATCCACCGCCTGCTCCCCGCACACTCTCAATGAATCCGGCTTTTCGAAGCGGACGCACCAGCTGCTCCAGATAGCTCTCTGAGATATTCTGGCGTTCTGAAATGCTGGCAATGGACACTGCACCCTCTTCTTCGTGACTCGCCAGATCGATCATGGCACGCAGGCCATATCTTCCCTTGGTCGATAATTTCATTCCTGGTTCTCCTTTTTCCTGTGCTGTCGTTTTCCAATTCCGACAGTTTTAATCGGATTTATTTCTCACTCAGAATAGCACCTATCACGGGGTTCTGTCAAGGAGTTTTTTCGCATATTTTAGACTATCTGCGCAATGCCGTGAAAGGAGTCTATCCCATGCTGAAAATCACAAGAAAGAACACGCTTCTTCTTGGCACACTGATCCTGACCGCGTCCGGGATCATCTGCAGAATTCTTGGATTTCTCTATAGAATATTCCTGTCGCGCCGGATCGGTGCGGAAGCCTTTGGTATCTACCAGCTCGCCACACCACTCTACGCACTGATGCTCTCCCTTGGCGCAGGCGGCATGCAGACGGTGCTCTCGCGCTTTGTCGCATCGTACCTTGCCAAAAAGGATTCCAGACGGGCAAAGATCTGTCTGGCGGCCGGATGCGGCATTGTAGTGATACTTTCCTTCTCCGCCTCCATCTTTCTCTTTTTCAGCGCGGATTTTATAGGAACACGGCTTCTTTTTGAGCCGCGGACGATTCTGCTCCTCCGGATTTTATCACTCGGCATTCTCCCCTCCGGGATCCACAACTGTCTCTCGGCATGGTATCTTGGCCAGAATCAGACGGCACTGCCTTCTTTTTGCCAGCTTTTGGAACAGTTCGTGCGCATGGGCGCTTCCTACCTTGCCTGGCTTTTCTGTCTTTCCACAAGCCTCCCCTCTGCCGCTGTCGCTGCATTCGGTACTGCCGCCGGCGAACTCTTTTCGTGTCTCTTTCTGATGGCCTGCCTGTCCGTCTCGCACAGCAGGTCCCCTCAGAAACACCGCCCGATTTCTGTTTTTTTCAAAGAAAAGACCCTCTGGTACGATACCTTCCGAGAGCTTGCCGTTTTGAATCTTCCGCTTACGCTGAACCGTATTCTTCTGAATGTCCTCCACAGCATTGAAAGTGCTCTGCTCCCCGGCTGTCTGGTCACCTTCGGTCTTTCCCGGAAAGCAGCGCTCTCGCAGTATGGCATTCTCACCGGTATGGCACTTCCGATGATCTTTTTTCCATCTGCCATCACCCACGCGGTGTCCGTCATGCTTCTGCCCGGCGTAGCAAAACAGCAGGCCGACGGTACGCCGGAGCAAATATCAGACACGATCCGTTATACAATTTCTTTCTGTGTGCTGCTTGGCACTTCCGCTGTTTTTGCCTTTTTCTTTTTCGGTCCGTGGCTTGGACGTTTCCTTTTTCAAAACGAAGAAGTCGGCGTTTTTCTGCGTATCCTTTCATTTTTAAGTCCTTTTCTCTATCTGGAAACGACACTTGGAAGCATTTTAAACGGCCTTGGAAAAACTTCTCTCGTTTTTTTCCAGAACCTTGCCGGAGATGTAATTCGTATTCTTGCAATTCTTTTTCTCGTCCCGGTTTTCGGCATCCGTGGCTATCTCTATGGTATTCTTGCAAGTGAACTTACCATTATGACAATGGCACTTTTGTTCCTGCATCGGGAATCTGCAAACGGATTTGCTGTTCATTGATACCTTTTTTCTATCTTTTTTAAGAGAAACAGAATTTTCGCCGAAAAAATATCGACAATCTTCGCGTTATGTATTATAATTTATAGATAGTTTGCGACGGGGCACACAAGAACGCTCCTCTGTCCGCAGCTAGAAAAGAAGTGCATCTAAGATAAAGGAGAACGAAAATGAGCCTTGAATTTGTAAGAAAACTTCCCACCCCAACAGAGATCCGGGAACAATATCCCTTAAGCGCCCGCGCAACCGAAATCAAAAAACAGCGTGACGCTGAAATCGCAAAAGTCTTTACCGGGGATTCCGATAAATTTCTTGTTATCGTAGGACCTTGCTCCGCAGACAACGAAGACGCTGTTCTGGAGTACAATCACCGTCTGGCAAAGGTTGCCGACAAAGTATCCGACAAACTGATCATCATCCCGCGTGTCTATACCAACAAACCGCGTACCACAGGTGAAGGCTACAAAGGTATCGTTCATCAGCCGGACCCGGAAGGAAAGCCGGACCTGCTGCACGGCCTGATCGCCATGCGTAAAATGCATATGCGTGTAGTAGAAGAGACTGATCTGACTTCTGCAGACGAAATGCTGTATCCGTCCAACTGGAGCTATCTGTCCGATATTCTCTCCTATGTTGCGGTCGGCGCACGTTCCGTAGAAAACCAGGAGCACCGTCTGACTGTTTCCGGCATCGACATTCCGGCCGGCATGAAAAACCCGACCAGCGGTGATCTTTCTGTTATGATCAACTCCGTCATTGCCGCACAGGGCTCCCACTCCTTTATTTACCGTACCTGGGAGGTAAAGACAAGCGGAAATCCGCTGGCGCACACCATTCTCCGCGGTGCGACCAACAAGCACGGCAACTCCGTGCCGAACTATCACTACGAGGACATTCAGCTTCTGCTGGAGAAATACAACGAAACACATCTCGTAAACCCGGCTACCATCATCGATGCCAACCATTCCAACTCCGGAAAGAAATACGAGCAGCAGATCCGTATCGTCAAAGACGTTCTGCACACAAGACGATGCAGCAAGGATATCGAAAGTCTCGTAAAAGGTGTTATGATCGAAAGCTATCTGGAGCCTGGCAATCAGAAAATCGGATGCGGAACCCATGTTTACGGAAAATCCATTACCGACCCGTGTCTTGGATGGGATCAGACCGAACGACTGATTTACGATATTGCTGAGGAGTGCTAAATTTTCTCCTTCGTTGCAAAAACACATATGAAAGAAACCTCTGTCGCAGATTTTACCGGTCTGCACAGAGGTTTCTTTCTTTTGTTATGATAAGGTTGTTAAATCAATACCGTTGCAATGCTATTGCCCCAGAAGGTCAGGCGGGTTGTGGTTCCGTTCATGCGGAGATTGACTACTTTCGTCTCTTCTGACGTATTTAATACAACGAGTGCAATCGTTCCATCCGGGTTTTTCGCTGCTGTAACCTCAAGATCCGGCGAATACGTGGAGCTTGCGATGCGGACGGCGCCCGGTTTGATGTATTTTGAGAAGTGGGCGATCGCGTGGAACATCGGTTTTACTTCGATTGTGTCGGTCGTTCCGTCGCAAATGATCGGTGCGCCGCAGAAGTTGTCCACGTGGTTCGGGCCGCCGATCTCATCAAGCACGAGGTTCCAGTCAATCCAGTAATTCATGCCATGGTTCAGATCGCCGATGATGTCGTGCGCATACTGTTTTGCATGGCGCAGAGAGTTTCCGGCAGCCGCACCGTACCGTGCCAGCTCTACGCAGCCCTCACTGTGCATCAGCATCAGATCCGGGTAATCTTCTCTTACCATCGAGAGGGTGTCAAAATGATCGCCTGAATACCAGTGGTATGCAACACCAGCAATCATATCTTTCGTTGTCTCATCCACAATGTCGCGGGTTCTCTCGTACGTTCTCTCTTTGTTGTGGTCCCAGATGTACAGTTTTACGTGATCAAGGCCTTTTTCTTTTAAGGTCGGGTACAGATAGTCACGCAGGAATTCTTTTTCCTCTTCTGCCGTATATTCGCAGGAATCCCAGGTCTGAACAGCCAGCGGCTCATTCTGTACCGTCATCCAGGAAATCGGCAGGCCGAGTTTTTCGTACTCGGTGATGTATTTTGCAATATAATTTGCGTAATCCGGATAGCTTTCTTTTTTCAGGTGGCCGCCGCCGTTTCTCACGCCGGTCTCTTTCAGGAAGGCTGGCGGGGACCACGGGGAAAGCAGCAGTGAGACCGGTTTGCCAAGAGTTTTGGAAACAGCTTTTACGAGCGGCTGCACGTATTTTGCATCTCTTTCCAGGCTAAAATCCCTGAATTCCGGATCGTCCGGGTTTTCGACTGCGCAGTAATTGCCGATGGAGAAGTCACAGCTGTCCATGTGAATCCGGCCGATCGTATAGCCAATGCCGTCTTTTCCATAATACGCTTCTACTACTTTCTTACGGTTTTCCTCACTCATGCGGGACAGTGCATAGCCTGCGGACTCGGTGAGTGCGGCGCCAAATCCCTCAATTTTCTGATACGTCTTGTCCGGGTACAGGTTGATGACCTGCATTTCCTGATTTTTCGCGTCCGGGATCAGTGCAGTTTCATAGTCTCTTGTTTTGATGCCATCTTCCCCAAAGATGGTTGCGTGTAATGTTACTTTTGCCATAAGTTTTCTTCTCCTTTTCTCTGCTTTTTGCAGATCATTTTATCGCTCCGGATCCTTTTCCAGGCAGTCCGGGTAATAACTGAGTCTTGCGGTTCCGTGTTCGGCATAGAGCATGCCTTCCCGCGGTGCGGTTTTTCCTTCTGCTTCGCCGGACAGAATCTGCTCGGCGGTTTTGATGCAGTCATCGAGAATCGTCTCTGGCTGGCTGAAATAGCCCTGCATGCCGCCGAAACCGATGTGCCCGCTGTAGGATCTCTCATAGCGGGTTTCGTATGTTTTCAGGTGATACAGCCCTTCCAGCGTTTTTCTCACGCTGCAGCCGAGGACAAGAAGATTCTGGTTGCAGGCATCGCCGGAGAACAGGATTTTCGTCGCTTCATCAAGAAAACAGATGCCGCCCGGCGTGTGGCCGGCCACCTCGATGCACTCGACGCGGCGGTTTCCCAGTTCGAAAACATCGCCCTCGTGCAGGGCATGGAATGTCGGCATTTCGAACGGCTGAATTTTGTTGAGATCATACTCATATGCCTGATAGCCGCCGTTTCTTCCAATTTCATCAGCAAAGCCGCGCAGCTGTTCTGCGTTCAGGTTCCGTGTCATAGCAAAATCTGCCTCGCCAAGATAGACATCCGTAAACGCACCGATTCCGCCGACATGATCGAGATGGCCGTGCGTCAGGACAACGTCGTACGGCTTGTCCGTCAAGCTTGCCGCGATGCCTTTCAGATCAGAAAGGCCGCATGCGGTGTCAATCAAAAGCGCACGCTCCTCTCCGACCAGAAAATAACACGCGGACAGACCGAATTCGTTGATGGCGTAGGTGTTTTTCGCAATTTCCATTACCATTGGTTCTTTTATCATAGTTTTGTTCCCTCCCATACATGATGGCTGTTTTCGGAAAAAGCAGGCACCGCACGCATACCCCCACGATATGTTCTGCTCCAGTACCTGCTTTTTGTCCGTCTGTTCTGCCTGCGGCAGAAGTTATATAGTCTTTGCGTTTCCCTTTCGGAAATTCGTTTTATTTCAGGCCTGCTACGTAAGCGTCAAGCTGTTTCTGAGCTGCCTCTTTCATGGTCTCGATTCCTGCTGCTTCCATCTGGGACTGATAATCAGCCAAACCAGATTCTGCATCTGTGTATCCGAGCTCAAGCGGCCACCAGTACTGCTGCTGTACATTGTTGCATGCAGCAAGCTGGGTCTCGAAGGAAGAGGTATCCAGTACAAATCCTGTGAATTTCTCATTTCCCTGTCCAGAAACGATGTGGGACTCAAACTCATCAATGTTAGTCTTATAATCGTCCGGAGTACCGATCGCCTGACGGTTCAGAGCATCACTTCTTGCAGACCACATTGCGCTCGTTCCATAGTTGTCCGTATCCAGAACCTTGAACTGTCCTTCATCGTTCAGCTCATAAGAAGTTCCTTCAATGCCGTAGTAGAATGCATCGTATACTTCCTGATCATTGGTGATCAGATCCCACAGTGCCATTGCTCTCTCCGGATTCTTGGAAGTATTGGAGATTACCATACAGTCCTGCGTATATGGAAGATGTGCAACATCTTTTACCATGTTAGAATAGTGAATATCGTATTCCGGATGAAGAATTGCCTGTCCCACATAGGAATCAATGTTATGGATCTTCAGAGCTGCTTTACCATTCTGAAATTTCGTGCTGTCCGTGTCTGACAGAGCAGATTTTGAATAAAATCCTTTCTCATTCCATCTTGCCATCATTTCCAGGAATTCCGGTGTTTTCTCCAGCTCATAGGAAGTCATAACAGTTGGATTTTCTGCATTTGGATCATACCACAGATAACGGATTCCGTTGAAGGCTGCCAGTCCCTGATTTTCCATATACATGAAGAAGATTTCCGGTGCTGTAGAGTACAGATCGATGCACTCCATTTCCGGATGCGTTTCTTTGATGATATCGCAGTACTCTTCAATATCTTCAAAGGTCTCCATCTTTCCGTCCCATTCGGTTCCCTCTACCAGGTCACCACGATAGATAGGACCATATGAATTGTAGGTAGACAGCAGGGAAGGAACACAATAATAGCTTCCATTTACTGTTGCCTGCTGTTTTGCTTCCTCAGACTGTGCTGCAAAGTTCTTCGGTGCGTAGGTTGGCCAGAGCTCATCAAGGCTCTTGAAGGCACCCTTCTGCGCCAGAGATGCAAAGTTCAGCCAGGATGCACTGTATGCCATATCAAACTCTTCTCCCGAAGAGAACAGCAACGGATATTTGTTTGCGTACTCCGCCCAGCCGATCCAGTTGATTTTCAAAGAGCAGTTCAGTTTCTCTTTTAAGAGTTTGTTCAGATTCTCGTCGATTGCATCCTGTCCTGCCGGACGGTCACTGATGACATACATGGAAAGCTCCACAAACTCGGATGTGTCAAGCTCACCGCTTGCGGATGATGTAGATCCGCTCTTTGCAGCTCCACCATTGGAAGAGCTGGAATTGTTGCTTCCGCAGCCTGCAAGCAGGCCTCCGGTCATGGCGATTGCCATGGATACAGCAAGTGCTTTTCTTAATTTTTTGTTTTGCATTTCTTTTTCCTCCTTTTTCGTTGCCTTTATCTAATCGTTCCATCAGCCTTTGACGGAACCGATTGTAACACCTTTTACAAAATATTTCTGTATAAACGGGTAAACCAGAATGATCGGGCCGGTTGCCACAACTGCCATGGCCAGCTTCAGGGAGTTGGATGGCATATCCTGCAGCGGAATGTTTGCAGAGCTTGCCATCTGGGACATTGCCTGCGTTTTCTGCATCAGGGCATACAGCATGTACTGCAGCGGATATTTTGTTTCTGTATTCATATACAGCATTGCATTGTACCAGTCATTCCAGTAACCAAGCGCAAGGAACAGACCGATGGTTGCCATTCCGGATTTCAGAAGCGGAAGGATGATGCTGAAAAATGTTTTAAACTCGCCTGCGCCGTCAATCTTCGCAGATTCGATCAGTGCGGTCGGAATTGCGGATACGAAGGTTCTCATGATCAACAGGTAGAAGACATTGAACACACCCGGTAAGATCAGGGCAAGGTAGCTGTCTTTTAAGTGCAGATACTGGATGTAGAAAATATAGGAGCAAACCATACCGCCGTTAAACAGGGTCGTAAAGTAGAAGAAGAAGGACAGAGCATTTCTGTACTTGAAATCTTTACGGCTGATCACGTAAGCGGTCATTGTCGTAAGCAGAAGTCCTACTGCAGTTCCGGCGAGGGTGATAAAAATAGATACCCCGTAAGCACGGACAACGGTCATCGGGCTCTTGAAGATCAGTGCGTAAGCGGCTGTGGTAAATTCTCTTGGGAGAATGCCATAACCCTGAAACCGAATCGCCTGCTCAGATGAAAACGAACCGGAAACCACCATAATAAACGGCAGTAAACATACCAGAGCCATCAGCGCAACAAAGGTGTAACAGATGACATAAAATACTTTTGTAGAAGTACTTTTCTTGATTTTCTGTGATTTTGCAACAGCTTGCATAACTAATTCCTCCTTTTTTCTGTCTTAGAACAGTGCAAGATCTTCTTCTACATGTTTTACGATTGCGTTTACGATCAGAATAGTCGCAAAGCAGATGACGGACTGATAGAAAGATGCTGCCGCTGTCATACCGAGGTTGGAGTTCTGAATCAGGGAACGGAATACATAGGTATCAATAACATCGGTCTTGTTGAAGAGCTGTCCGTTGTTTCCAACGATCTGATAGAACATCTCGAAATCACCACGGAGAATTCGGCCAACCTGCAGAAGAAGCATGGTGATAATGGTCGGAAGAATGCTCGGAAGAGTGATGAAACGGATTCTCTCAAAAATATTTGCACCGTCGATGGAAGCTGCTTCGTGAATCTCAGCATCGACACCGGTAATTGCTGCGATGTAAATAACGGAGTTATATCCACACCATTTCCATGAGTTGAACAGACAGATGATCCATGGCCATATACCGGCTTTGGATGCATCGTACATATTGATCTTCTCCCCTCCAAAGAAGGTTACGATACTGTTCAGGATACCGGTTTCATAGTTGAAGATATTGTAAACAAAAACTCCAACGATAACCCAGGAGATGAAGTACGGTAAGAAAATGATTGACTGTGTCACTTTTTTAAAGATTTTTTTGTTGATCTCAGAAATAAAAATTGCGATCAATACCGCAAGAAGCTGTGAAGTAACCAGGTTTAACAGGTTGTACACAACTGTGTTTCTCGTAATCAGCCATCCGGTTCCGGATGAGAACAGGTATTCGAAGTTTGCAAATCCATTCCATTCACTTCCGAATACGCCAAGATCATATCGATAGTTCTTAAATGCAAGCACCAGTCCGGACATCGGAAGGTACTGCATAATCAATACCAGCAAAAATGCAGGCATCGCCATAACAAAAAGGGCTCTGTTTTTCTTTACTTCTGCTACAAAACTTTTCACATGCTTTCCCATTTGTTGACTTCCTTTCTTTTTCATCGTTCCTGCACTGTATGCAACTGCCGGCCTGTACAAGAGTGCTCCCAAGACCCTCCACGCATCGCTTTGTCTTGGGCTTGTTCTCAACTGATGACCCTATTATACCGAAGGATTTAGCTATTTTGTACCCAACAAAACTTCGATTTCTAGTAATTTCTTATGATTTTTGTGATCTTGCACAGGAAAAATCTTGTTTTTCTTCCTGTTTCTTGTCAATTTGTCAGCGTACTTTCCACATCTCTCCGCTCATTTTCACAATTTTTATACAAAAAGAAAGAGAGTTTTTCCTCTCTCTTTCTTTTCAGATCTTCTCTTCCGCTTCTGCCATTGTCATAACCGGAATTTTGATCTCAACATGCGTTCCTTTTTCACTTTCCAGATACGTAACACCATACTTTTCACCGAAGCAGAGCTTCAGGCGAAAGTTGATGTTCCGCACACCATAGCCATGCTGTGCTGTCCGGATGTCCTGCTGTGTCTCTTTCTGCATCTCTTTCACATCGACACCGGGTCCGTCATCCTGCACAGAAAAAACAATATCCTGTTCCTCTCTTCTCGCGCAGATCCGGATCTCACAGCTTTCAATATCCGGTTTCTCCGCAATCCCATGGACGATCGCATTTTCCACAAATGGCTGGAGAATAATATTGAGACATGCATAGCTCTTCAGTTCTTCCGGTACATCTACCTCGAGAGAAATGGCGTTATCAAAGTGATAATTTTCGATATTGACATAAACCTCAACATGCTCGACTTCTTCCCCGATGGAAATCAGGCTCTTTCCATGATTCAGACTCAACCGATAGAACCGGGCCAGATTCCACGTCAGCGTTCCGATCTCCTCTGCACCGTAGTCCATGGAAATCCAGTTAATCAGATCCAGCGTATTGTAGAGAAAATGTGGGTTGATCTGCGCCTGCAGTGCCCGTACCTCTGCCATTTTAACTTCCTTACCAAGTTGATAATGCTCCTGCATCAGCCGCTGGACTTCCTGCACCATACCGTTAAAATTGTGATAAATTTCCTCAATTTCATCTTCCTCGGTTGTGATTGGCAGATTTGCGTTCAGATTTCCGCTTTCCAGACCCGTCATTTCCACATTCAGCTTTTTCAGTCTTCCAACGTAGTAACCGGAAAGAAGATATGACATCAATACAATAACGGCAATCATACTTCCAAGCATCAGAGCCGCTGAGAGCCACAGAAACCTGTACTGATCCTCATATTCATTTTCGGGAATTATCAAGATCATCTGCCAGGATGCACCGTCCACATTTTGCCGGGTAATGTAATATTCCTTCTGTCCCTCCTTCTTTTTTTCCATAAAAAGCTCCGCGCCATAGTTTAAAAGTATTCCTTTTTTCTGCATTTTTTGAAGAATACTGCTGTTAGAGCTGGTAATCATCCTGCCGTTTTCACTCATCAGATAAACAAGACCTTCTGATGTGATATTGGCATTTTTCATAATATCCTGGAAATATTTCGCAGAAACACTGATGCTGCAGATACCAAGTTCCTCTTCTTTTTCTTTTTTGGATGCAATCCGGTGATACAGGGTAACCATCTGCGAGGTATCCTGCTGATCCACACCGTCTCTCTCACGACTGATTGCAACGTAATCTTCTCCCGTGTTCAGAGCATACCGCAGATCAACGTAATCGCTGCGTTCCTTAAGCCTTGATACTCCATCGAAATAATATTGATTTCCCGCATACATCACCTCATCCGGCACGTACAGGCAGAAACGATAGATCGAGTTCGAAATCTCGTAGGAATTAAATTCTTTATTCAGCTCATAGTATTCCAGCCACTGCTCCATGTATGGTCTTTCTTCTCCAAAGCCATCCGCTGACAGTGTATTCTGAATTACCCCATTGTCCTCCACCATATTCGCCAGATACGTCATATTCCGCAGATAACTCTCCGTAAAAGAAATCGCCTGGCTTACCGACTGTTCCATTGAGTAATCTGTTTTTTCACGATAATGGCGCACCACCTGCGGATAACATAAAAAGCAGAGTAAAATCTGCACCAGAATCAGCGGAACGGAGAAATACAACATCATTCTCTTATGCATTGACAATTTCTGTAATGGATTTTTCATCGCATCTGCAGGCTCTCCTTATACTCTGTCGGGGTAACCCCCGTCTTCTTTTTAAAGATTTTCGCAAAATAATTGGCATCCTCATAACCCACCATTTCAGATACCTGATAGAATTTCAGCTGCGGATCACGCATTTTCTGTTTCGCATTCTCTACACGCACTTCCAGCAGGTACTGTCCAATTGTAAGCCCCGTTTGTTTTTTAAACACGGTAGAAAGATACGTCGGTGTCAGATAAACAAGCTCAGCGAGTGTTCCAATAGAAAGATCCTGATCTGCATAATGTTCCTGAATATATTCCGTGATACGGCTCACATTATAACGGTTCTCCGTTTTATGCGTATTCGTTTTTCCATTCTGTTTTTCAAAAAGCTGCTCGATTCTGCGTATCATCTCCTCTTTCATTTCCGCAAACGTTTCTGCCTGCATAAAGAAATCGGTTCCTCTCTGTTCCCACGGCTTTTCCAGCATACCGGGATATCGATATTCTGCTGCTTTTTCCAGCATATCACGCATCACACAATAATGGTACCGTATGTCAGAACTCATACACAGATGATGGCTAACCAGTTTTTCATACAATTCTTCCTGAAAAAGGCAGGCACCTTTTTCATTGTTGTCTATAAGGAGTTGATAAAATTCATCCCTCTGTTTCTTGGCGTCATCCATCCACGGCTTCTCTGGCGGAATGTCATCGTAGCAGACACTTTTTCCCCATCCAAGCCACGAAAGAGCTTTTCCCGCTTCCTTTGCCTGACGATAAGACAATAAGATGTCTTTCTGACAGCTGCCTCTTCTTCCATGCGATAAAAAGCAGCCCGAAATCGAACCGTCCTGTGTACAGCTCTTCAACGTCTCAACTAAAATCGGTTCCATTTCTTTCCAACGTTTTTCTTTTTCACTTCCAAGGAGCAAAATCAGACAGAATGGATCAAAAAGTGTCATTGTTATCGAAATCTGATATGGTCGCAGTGCTTCCTTGGCCATTTTTTCAAATTCCGGTAAGAATCCGGCTCCACAGCCTTCACTGTCAAAATGGATCATGACAATGCGAAAATAGGCTCCCTCCGCCTGTTCCAGTGAAACATCGGTATCCACCTCCAAAAGATAGTTTCGAAGTTTCGCGCGTTCGCTTTTTCTGCGCTCTCTCACACGCTGCACTGCTTCCTCGACGTTTTCCGAGAGCAGCTTCACATTAACCGGTTTTTCCACGTATCCGACTGCATGCAAATCGATTGCTGCTTTCAGATATTCTTTATCTGCATAGCCCGTCGAAAAGATAATCTCGATCTCCGGGAATTTTTCTCTTAATTTTCGGCACAGATCCACACCGCTCATGCCCGGCATGCGAATATCCGAAAGAACGATATCCGGCCGGAAATTTTCCGTTTTCGCCAATGCTTCCTCTCCGTTCGCGGCCGCTTCAACTTCCGAAACACCAAGGCGCTGCCACGGAACGTGCTTTAAAAGGCCAGTTCGAATAATCTTTTCATCTTCTACCACAATCAGTTTCATGTTGTGATACCCCTTTGCTTATATCATACTTAAATGTAAAACCTGTTTTTCAGTATAACACAGATTTTGTAGCTTGTGAATCAAAACTGCTGTTTCCTGGCACATTCTAATCTGCATAATCTCAAAAAATTAAGCGTATTTGGCAAATCTTTTCATTCAAGTTTTGCCAAATACGCTTTTTCCATTTCTTTTTTTTGTTCAATCTGCTACTTTCTCGGATGTGCCTTCCGGTACACATCCCGGATCTTATTCACACCAAGGTGGAGATACATCTGCGTCGTCGAAATATCGGCGTGTCCCATCATCTCCTGGACACTCTTTAAGTCCGCACCGTTTTGCAGCAGATGGGTTGCAAACGAATGACGCAGGGTATGCGGCGTAATATCCGCCGTAATGCCTGCGGATTTCGCATAGGATTTCAGAATTTTCCAGAATCCCTGACGACTCATCGGACCTCCGGAGCAGTTGACAAACAATACATCATCCTCCCGTCCATGCATCAGGGCTGCGCGCGCACTCCCCAGATACTGCTCCAACGCCTTTTTCGCCGGTCCGCCGAACGGAACGATCCGCTCCTTTTCATCGCGGCAGGTGATATAGCCCATCATAAGATTGACATCCTGTGTTTTCAAATGGATCAACTCACTGACACGGATACCGGTCGCATACAGCATTTCCAGCATTGCTTTGTCGCGGATACCCTTTGGCGTGTCGGTTTTGGGCTGGCGAAGCAGCAGATCGACCTCTGCGATGGAAAGGATCTCCGGCATTTTCCGCTCAACCCTCGGTGGCTGCAACGCTTTCGACGGGTCAGATACCATTTTTCCCTCCTGACATGCATATTGGCAAAACATATGAATCGCCGCAATGCTGCGCGAGATCGTTGCCGGGGAGAAGTGTTCCCGCTCCAGATATAATAAATAAGAATTTAAAACCGTTGCATTCATCTGCTCCGGTTTTTCTATTCCGTGCTCCTTCAAAAAAACTGCCAGCTTTCGAAGATCGCGCTGATAGGAGACTTCTGTATTTTTTGACGCTTTCTTTTCCGTCTGTAGATAGTCCGTAAATGACTGTATCGTTTCCTGCATAGCTTTTTTCCTTTTTGCTTTTTTCTCCCTCTCACTGCCCGATAAAGGGTAACAATGCTTTTAATTATATACACGTTTTTTCAAAAATGCAATTCCCTTTTCCGACCGTTTTTACAGGATTTTCGCAAGAAACCACGGATTGACATAACTCTCAAGCAGAATACCCCACAGAAGCAGGATCAGTGCAAAGAAGTAGCGCACGCCAAAGCAAAAATATTCCTTTTTCTGTATGCCGCCGGCAAGGTGATTCGTCTCTGCCATCCGGCTGCACGCAGCAGCCATCAGAAATAACGCGGCAAGGTAGAGGAAAATCTGCGGAAAAAGAGCCAGAAAAAAGAATAAAAGACCTGCCATTCCGTTCTGCAGATAGGCAGCCGAGAGAAAGACGCCACACAGAAAACCATATGCCCAAACGGCAGCAGTGGCAAAATACGCACCGATTGCCGTCAATCCAAAGAGAAGTCCCGCAAATGCCGGTGCTAACCGTACCTTTAGAAGATAGGAAAAGCAGGCCTTTGCGGAAATTTTTCTTCCCAAAAACGCCTCCGCCTGAAAGAGGCGGACGCTATTTCCCTCCTTCATTCCCGTGTGGGATGCCGTAAGCAGCAGCAGTACACCGAGGGTCATACCGGCCGCAAACCAGAGGGCAAAAAAACGAATATATGCATTCTCATCCCGTTCTCTCATTTGCTTTTTGCGCCTCCTTATTTTCTGCCTTACTGTCAATGTATTCCGGATCTCTGGATGATATACATGAAGGATTCCAAAAGCAACGCAAAAAAAAGAAGTGCCGACTTTGCAGACCCCCATCTGCAAATGGCACTTCTTTTTTCTTTTCAGGGTCCCCCAAATGTTTCACGCACCGGAAATTCTGTCAATTTCAAACCCTGCTTTTTTGTATATCCCCATAAGATAATGTTTGCGTCTCATTCGTAATCCGCTCATTCTTCTTTAAAAACAGCTATCTGCAAATTCCCTATTTCACGGTAAGATAGGTATCCAGATCATCGAACTGATCAAGGTAGCTGACTGCGCCCTCGTACATATTGGACTGCAGTACGATATTTACCGTGTTATAGATGCAGCGTTTCAGTTCTGCCATCGTCAGAGTTCCATCTGCAAGTTCTTTTTTGATGTTCTCGTGATCCTCCGGCAGACCCGGCATTACCATGTCATTTCCGGCTCTCATGCAGCCCGCTGCCGTACACTCGCCCTGGATCTGTACGTTGGTGGTTGTCCAGTCGGTCATGATAGCTCCTGCAAATCCCCACTCATCTCTCGCTGCTTTCGTGCAGGTATCGTAGCAGTTTGCAGCGTGCACACCATTGATCAGGTTGTAAGATGTCATAATGGACATCGGCTGTGCATCTTTGACTGCGATTTCAAAGCCTTTCAGATAGATCTCACGCAGTGCACGCTCGGACAGGATGGAATCGGAGCCCATACGGTTATCCTCCTGATTGTTGCATGCGAAGTGTTTGATCGTGGTTCCGCAGCCCGGTACCTTCTGTACACCGAGCGTCATAGCAGCCGCCATCATACCGGCAAGCAGCGGATCCTCGGAATAGTATTCAAAGTTTCTTCCGCAGAGCGGATTTCTGTGGATGTTCATACCAGGTGCCAGCCACAGTGTTACGTTGAACAGTTCCATCTCATGGCCGATCATTTCGCCGACTCTCTTGATGAGTTCTACATCCCAGCTCTGTGCCAGAAGTGTTCCGACCGGGATTGCGGTACAGAACTGATAATAGGTTGTTCCGCGTTTTTCCTGCGGTTTGCTGAAGAATCCGCCTTCCAGTGCCGCCAGAAAATCGCTCGCTACGATCTCTCCGTTGTCTACCTGGTATTCTCTCTTCAGACGAAGACCTGCAGGTCCGTCGACCAGAGCAATCGTGGTTACATTCCACGGCTCCTCCGAAGCACACGGGGATGTCTCTGCTGCTGCTCCCGGAACAGAAATTCCTGCGGAGCCAAGCGCGTTGCCCTGTGCTCTTCCCGGATCACCGGTTGCAAGGAGTGCCAGCTGATCCACAGAAAGGGATTCCACAATCTTTCCTGCTTTTCCAGGAAGCTCTTCCGGTACCGGCTGGTAATCTACTTTCTCAGTTGGGATCTCAGATGCTTTGAGCTCGATCACGCTCATTCTCTTTTCTTTTACTTCCTTCTGCCATGCAGCCTCTCTTGCCTGAACTTTTTCTGCATCAGGAACAATCTCATTCAATTCCTCTTTCAGCGGGCAGATATTTTCACACGCTGTCATGACTGCTTTCTCGTCCAGCTCCAGCGCGCCGGAGAGAACAGATGTATTCAGATCATTTCCAATCCAGATACCATACATGCCCGGCTCCAGAATCCAGGATGCGCTTTCCTCCTCATAGGAAGTCAGCTGATACAGCGGGAAGGTGATGGTCATGGTCTGGGATTCCTTCGGAGCCAGCAGTTTTGTTTTTCCAAAGCCTGCCAGACGGCGGAACTCTTTCACCAGTCTGCCCTGCGGGCAGGAAGCATAGATCTGTACAACTTCTTTTCCTGCATAAGTATCGCCGGTGTTGGTAACGGTAACAGTCACGCTTACTTTCGGATTCATCATACCGCGGCCGCTTACTTTGATGTCATCGGTTCTGATCTCGAAATCGGTGTAGGACATACCGTAACCGAAGGAGTAACGGACTGGTACTTCAAAGGTATCGAAGTAACGGTATCCAACGAAGATACCCTCTTCGTATTTTTCTTTCATGAGGTCGCCGCTCTTGTAGCTGTAAACCTCTGCACCCGGATAATCATAGTAATCTTTTGCCCAGGTATCTGTCATTTTTCCGGATGGGGTTACATCGCCGCTTACAACATCAGCAAATGCATTTCCGCCTTCCTGGCCTGCCTGTACGTACTGTAAAATAGAGCGGATATTGTCAAATTCTTCTACGAATGCCAGATCCATCAGGCCGCCGGTGTTGATAACAAGAACAACGTTTTTATAGCATCTGGAAACCTGTGCCAGAATAGCTTTCTCTTCTTTGGAGATGAAGTAGTCACCCTCCGTATCAAAACGGTCTTTGTTCTCTCCTGCGATACGTGCCAGAACGAAGAATGCGGTGTCTGCACCGTCGGCTGCTGCTTTCTCTTCATCGATTGGGTTTCCGGATGGCATAAAGAACGGGGTTGCAGAGTAAGCATCAAAGAATTTTGTGTCGTCTCCATTCAATTTTGTGAAAATCTCATTTTTCCAGTCCAGTCTTGCCTGTACGTAGAGTTTATCGTAATCCTCCAGCCATTCACTGCTTGTTACGTCGTAGCCTGCATTTTTCATGCCCTGGAAAATATTAACGCTGTCACGCTCATTGACATCGCCGGAACCGGTGCCTCCTTTGATGGTGCGGATCGCACCTGCTCCGTAAAGACCTACCTTGCTGCCCTTTGCCAGCGGCAGGAAATGATCTTTGTTTTCCAGAAGAACGAATCCCTCTGCTGCTGCCTCGCGGGCAAGTTTGCGGTGATCTGTTTCACGCTGGGTTACTTCCGGAGATGTAGTTCCGTTAAAGGTTCTTACCTTTGCTTTCATGTCTTTGTTCCTCCCAAACTTTGTTTCGTGCTAATGTCTCCATTATCTTCCCTTTTTCGTGTAACTTCTAGTTCCTTTCTTGTCCTTTCTCTGGTTGATATTGATATTTCGCCCAATTTCTGGTACAATATTCTTATCTTTTTTGATTATAATTGACGTATATTTCTATCACATCCTGGAGGTACTTATGGAATCCTGCTTTTACGAAACAATACACGAAACCGATCTGCTGCACGTCCGTTTTGAGCTGCAGGATGCGCCCGCTTTTGTTTTTCCGGCGCACTGGCACGAATATGTGGAAATTCTCTATCTGATCAGGGGACAGTTTTCCGCGATTGTCCAGGCAACGGAGTATCGGTTAAACGAGGGCGATCTGATTATCATCAACTCCGGCGACCTCCATATGACGCGCTCCAACACCTGTACATATCTTCTGCTGCAGATTTCCGCAAGCCAGATGCGCCAATATCTGCCGGACTTTGATACGATGCGTTTCGACACGATCATTCCCTGCTCGGAACAGCCGGCTCCGCTCCGCGCACTGCTCTCGGAGATGAACGAGATCCGGCAGAATCCTTCCGATTCATACCAGCTTCTCTTTACCTCACGACTGTACGAATTTCTGTACCATCTCTGCCGGTCGTATTCCCACCAGATCCCTTCGGCATCCCTCACGGGTTCACAGCGCGATCTGCAGCGCGTGACACACGTTATGAACTGGGTGAAAGTGCATTACCCGGAACCGTTAAGCCTCGAAACAGCCGCGGATTCCCTGGCGCTCTCGAAAGAGTATTTCTGCCGGCTCTTTAAAAAGTATACCGGACAGACCTTTCTCGAATATCTGAACGATGTGCGCACGATGCACCTGTACGAAGATTTACAGAATTCCGACGAAACGATCACGGTACTGATGGAGAAAAACGGGCTGTCGAATTACAAAATTTTTATGCGGACCTTCAAAAAGCTGTATGGCTCTACACCTCAGAAAATGCGCTCGAACCGGATACGGCACGTATAAATTCTTTTGAAACTTACTGTTCTTATACACACTGAAAAGGCTGTGGAACATGATTGCTCATGTCCACAGCCTCTTTTTGATTTCGTTATTAAATTGTTTCGTAGAAAGTCTTTTATTTCGCGTAATCCGTTACACGGCTCTCGCGGATAACATTGACCTTGATCTGTCCCGGGTATTCCAGTTCAGCTTCGATCTGTTTCGAGATATCCCTTGCGAGCAGTACCATTTCAGAATCGGATACCTGCTCAGGAACAACCATGATGCGGACTTCTCTACCAGCCTGAATAGCAAAAGATTTTTCGACACCCTTGAACGAATTCGTGATGTCTTCCAACTGTTTTAATCTGTTGGTATATGTTTCGAGTGTTTCTCTTCTTGCACCCGGTCTTGCTGCGGAAATTGCATCCGCTGCCTGAACGATACATGCAATCAGAGACTGGGGCTCTACATCCCCGTGATGTGATTCTACTGTGTTGATCACAATCTGAGATTCTTTGTACTTTTTGCAGAGATCTGCACCGATCTGAATGTGAGATCCTTCTACCTCATGGTCGATGGATTTACCGATATCATGAAGCAGTCCGGCACGTTTTGCCATGCGGACATCGCATCCTACCTCTCCTGCGAGGAGACCGGAAAGCTGTGCTACCTCGATCGAATGCTTTAATGCATTCTGTCCGTAGCTGGAACGGAATTTCATTCTTCCAAGGAGACGGATCAGCTCCGGATGAAGTCCGTGTACACCGACTTCCAGTGCGGCTGCCTCGCCTTCCTCGCGAATATTCTGTTCTACTTCTTTGCGGGCCTTTTCTACCATCTCTTCGATGCGGGCCGGATGGATTCTTCCGTCTACGATCAGTTTTTCCAGAGCAATTCTTGCCACCTCACGGCGAATCGGATCGAATGAGGAAAGAACGACTGCTTCCGGTGTATCGTCGATGATCAGGTCAACGCCTGTCATGGTTTCGAGTGTACGGATGTTTCGTCCTTCACGGCCGATGATGCGGCCTTTCATTTCATCGCTCGGAAGCTGTACCACGGAGATGGTACTCTCGGATACGTGATCGACAGCACATTTCTGAATAGCTGTTACCACATACTCTTTTGCCTTACGGCCTGCTTCCTCTTTTGCTCTGCTCTCCAGCTCTTTGTAGAGCTTTGCTGTGTCGATTTTTACTTCGTCTTCCACAGATTTTAACAGATACTCTTTTGCTTCCTCGGAGGTAAAACCGGAAATTCTTTCCAGTTCCTGTACTCCTTTTTCGTGTAGACCGTCTACTTCCTTTTCTTTCTTTCTGACGCTTGCCTCTTTTGCTGCAATTTCGTTTTCACGACGCTCCAATACGTCCGCTTTTTTATCTACAGATTCTTCTTTCGATAAAACGCGCTTCTCATATTTCTGCAGTTCCGCTCTGCGCTCTCGGGTCTCTTTTTCTACTTCATTCTTCGTACGAAGAGACTCCTCCTTCGCCTCCAGCAGGGCTTCCCGTTTCTTAGTTTCGGCAGTTTTCAGTGCTTCATCTATGATGTTTCTCGCCTTTTCTTCCGCTGTGCCAATTTTCTCAGCATCCTGCTTGATTTTATTGTCCACAGCAATTTTCCTGGTAACAGGAACCGCAATAAGCAGCGTGACTACTACAGCAATGAATACCAGCAGAATTGTAATACCTGTACCCATTACCGGAGCACCTCCTTATTTAGTTTTCATTGCACATTTACAACACTACAATTTTATACTGTTTTCACAAATTTGTCAATGTTTTAAAAATATTCATGTAATTTATTGCACATAATTTCGCGGCATGTGGCGGAATCGCCGGGAATATTCAGGATTCTTCGTCAGCGGAATCTTGGTATTCTTCCAGTGCCCGACGGATTTCGGAACTGCCGAATCCCTTCCGCGTCAGAAAACCGGCGGCACGGCGGTACTCTTTTTCATCCAGCCGGTGCGGCGTGCCGAGCTTTGCGAAGGCGGCACTTTTTGCAAGTTCATACTCATCGCGGGCATCCTCCTGCTCTTCCAGGACGGATTCCACCAGTTCCCGGTCCACGCCTTTCTGTGCCAGCGCATAGAGGACTGCCTTTTTCCCTTTTTTCGCACCGCTGCCCGCAAGATACTGCTCCACGTATGCGCGGTCGTCGATATAGTGAAAGCTCTCCACGTACGAGACAGCCTCTTCAATGGCTCTCTCGGGATAGCCGTCTTTTCGTAACTTATCTTCCAGCTCTTTTTTCGTCCGCATCTGTCTGAGCAGCAGATACATCGCGCGGTGTTTGGCCCTTTTAGTCAGCACTTCCCCTGCCAGCTTTTCGTAAACCTCATCGGGAAGCTCCTCCTGCTCTTTGATGCGGGAAGCGCGGATTTCCCCGTTATAAAGAACCAGATCCTCTCCGTCATCGAAGAGGATCCGTGATTTCTTTTTATTCAGAGGACGAATCTCTGTCACAAACATTTATTCGTCGTCTCCTTCGGTTTCCGGAACTGCTGCTGTTTCTTCTGTGCCTTCCGGCGCTTCTTCCTTGATCAGGCCGTAAGCCACGCGCACTTTGTGCTCGATCTCATCCATGATTTCCGGATGCTCGCGCAGGTATGCTTTCGCATTTTCGCGTCCCTGGCCGATCTTGTCGCCGCCGTATGCGAACCATGCGCCGCTCTTCTGTACGATGCCGACGGAAGCTGCCAGATCCAGAACGTCTCCTTCTTTGGAGATTCCTTTTCCGAACATGATATCAAATTCTGCCTCGCGGAACGGCGGAGCTACTTTGTTTTTCACGACTTTGATTCTGGTACGGTTTCCGACCATCTCTCCGCCCTGCTTTAAGGCTTCAATTCTTCTGACATCGAGACGGATGGAAGAATAGAATTTCAGTGCACGACCGCCGGTTGTGGTCTCCGGATTTCCGAACATGACACCGACTTTTTCACGCAGCTGGTTGATAAAGATAACAATACAATTGGATTTGCTGATCGCTGCAGTCAGTTTCCGGAGTGCCTGAGACATCAGACGCGCCTGCAGTCCGACGTGGGAATCTCCCATGTCGCCGTCGATCTCGGCTTTTGGAACGAGGGCTGCAACAGAGTCCACGATGATGATGTCTACCGCACCGGAACGGACCATCGTCTCGGTGATCTCAAGTGCCTGCTCGCCGTTGTCCGGCTGTGAGATATAAAGGTTTTCAATATCAACACCGATGTTTTTGGCATAGGCCGGATCGAGCGCATGCTCTGCATCGATGAAGCCGGCGATTCCGCCGCGTTTCTGTACTTCGGCTACCATGTGGAGCGCTACGGTTGTTTTACCGGAAGACTCCGGTCCATATACCTCAATAATTCTTCCCTTCGGCACACCGCCAAGACCGAGTGCGATATCCAGGCTTAAAGAGCCGGTCGGGATGGTTTCCACGTTCATGTTTGCTGCGGAATCTCCGAGCTTCATGACAGCTCCTTTTCCGTACTGTTTTTCAATCTGTCCAAGTGCGGCATCGAGTGCACGCAGTTTATCTTCGTTATTATTTCCCATACTGAATATTCTCCTTACCACGCGAACGTCCGTTCGCTTCTGTATCCATACTATTACAAATCTGCTTTGTTGTCAACTGTTTTTCTTGTGTCTTTTTTCAGCTCCCAAATCCTCTGCACCGGAGCTGCTTCGAATATATCCTTATGCACAAGTGTAGCATATTCCACTCTCCTGCTGCAACCCAAAAATACTGCAAAAAAATCCCGAAACGGCTTTTCTTTCCTCTTCTGCCATTTCGGGATTTTTTTCTTATTTTTCAGAATGCAGACCAGCTTATCCGATCAGCCAGTTGTACATTTCCTCGTACTGTTTTGCGGAATTCGCCCAGGAGAAATCCTGTACCATTGCGCGGTCGATCATCTTGTTCCACTCGCGTTTTTTGTCGTAATAGATGCGCTCTGCGTACCGCACGGTACCCATCATCTCATGCGCATTGTAGTTTGTGAAGCTGAATCCAGTTCCTGTTCCCTCGTACTCATTGTACGGCTCTACGGTGTCTTTGAGGCCGCCGGTCTCGCGGACGATCGGAAGGGTTCCGTAGCGGAGGCTCATGAGCTGGGAGAGTCCGCATGGCTCAAACAGGGACGGCAGCAAGAAGGCATCGCAGGATGCATAGATCTTGTGTGACATTGCATCGGAATAGTAGATGTTTGCCGAAACCTTCTTGTCGTATTTCCATGCGAAGTGGCGGAACATGTTCTCGTAGCGCTCCTCGCCGGTTCCAAGGATCACAAACTGTACGGCATCCTGGCACATCTCATCCATCATATAGCTGATGAGGTCGAAGCCCTTCTGATCGGTCAGCCGGGATACGATACCGATCATCATCGTCTTCGGATTGACCTCGAGTCCTAACTCCTCCTGCAGTGCCAGTTTATTTTTCACTTTCTCTTTACGGAAGTTCTTTACATTGAAATTCTTTGCAATCTGAGCGTCTGTCTCCGGGTTCCACTCATTGTAGTCGAGTCCGTTTACAATACCGCGCAGATCGTTTGCTCTTGCACACATCAGACCGTCGAGTCCTTCGCCATAGAACGGGGTCTGAATCTCCTGCGCGTATGTATTGCTGACGGTGGTGATCGCATCTGCGTAAACCAGACCGCCCTTCAAGTAGCTGGCATCGTGTTTGAACTCCAGCTTATCCGGTGTGAAGTAGTAGTCGGAAAGGCCGGTAATGCTCTGAATCGTCTTGCGGTCCCAGATGCCCTGGAATTTCAGGTTGTGGATCGTCATGACGGTTTTGATTCCCCGATAGAATTCATCTGCCTGGAAACGCTCGTGCAGGTAAACCGGAACGAGACCGGTCTGCCAGTCGTGGCAGTGGATGAGATCCGGGCGGAAGCCGATGGTCGGTAAAATGGAAAGCGCTGCTTTACTGAAGTAAGCAAATTTTTCCAGATCCCACGGCATGCCCGCATATGGAGTGCTTCCTCCGAAATGCTCCTCGTTGTCGATAAAGTAGAATTTGATGCCTTCATATTCCATCTCGAAAATGCCGACATACTGCTGTCTCCAGTTCAGATCCATGTAGAAGTTTGTCACATACTGCATCTGATTTCTAAACTGTTCTTTGATTCCTGCGTATTTTGGAATCACCACGCGCACATCAAAATACTCTTTCGGGAAGTATTTCGGCAGAGAACCTACTACATCCGCCAGACCGCCTGTTTTGATGAACGGTACACACTCTGAAGCCACGAACAAAATATTTTTCATGAAAAGAATCCTCCTGTAATTTCATGCTGATTATCGCATCTTTGTTTTTCTGTAATTCCTTCCTTTTTGTCACGATCCTATGAAACGCGAAAGGATAATCAACGTCCTGTCTGTATTATACCGTACTTTGTCCAGAAAAAAAAGTCTAAACTTCTGTAATTTCTCCGTTTGTTCGGATTTTTTTGTTACTTTTTACTGATTTTTCAGTTCAAGACGTATTTTATCTGCAATTAATGCAATAAATTCAGAATTTGTCGGTTTACCCTTGCGGTTGTTCACGGTATAGCCGAACAGCTCGTCGATTGTGTCCATTTTGCCGCGGCTCCAGGCCACTTCAATCGCATGGCGGATGGCACGCTCGACACGACTTGACGTTGTCTGGTGGCGTTTCGCGATGGTCGGATAGAGAATCTTGGTAATGGAATTGAGCATTTCCGTGTCCTCTACGGAAAGCAGAATCGCATCGCGCAGGTACTGGTATCCTTTGATATGGGCAGGAACGCCGATCTCGTGGATCATATTTGTCACATCGATTTCCAGACTGTTTTCCGGCGGACAGATCGGCTCTTTTCCGGGGTTTGTAAAATTTCTTGGATGGTATCTTCTTACTGCTGTCATTCCTTTTGTTGCTTTGATCCGGTTCAGAAGAGTTTCGTTGTCGAACGGTTTTAAGACGTAATAGTAAGCGCCGAGCCGGAACGCATCTTCGGTGATCCTCTCCTCTCCTACGGCGGAGACAACGATAAAGGCAGGTCTTTTTTTCAGATTTTTATCCTCATTGACTTTCTCCATTACAGTCAGACCATCCATCTTCGGCATGAAAATGTCAAGCAGTACGACGTCCGGTTCTTTGTCGCGGATGATACTGTAGATATCATTTCCGTTTCCGGTCTGCCCGATCAGTTCAAGCGTGTCATCCTGTTTTATGACGTTCCCAAGCATTTCCTGCATGCGTTCGTTATCATCCGCGATGGCAATGTTGATCTTTTCCATAAAGCTCTCCTTTGCAAAAACTCATAGTCTTTCCGGAATTTCACTGCATCCGTTTTCTTCTGAACTTTTTCCAATCACACAGACATTATAATTTTATTTTTTCGCATTTTCAATATATTTCCCGTAATTTTTTGAAAATTCGATCGACATTTTCCGTAAAAATTCGGAAGTTTGTAACAATTTCAACCAAATTAACGCATATTTTTCAGTTCCGTGCAAGCATATTTTCCGCAAAGACACCGTAGCCTTTTTCTGGATGGTTTACGAAAACATGGGTAATGGCGCCGATCAGCCTTCCGTTCTGGAGCACCGGCGAGCCGGAATTTCCCTGTACGATGCCGCCGGTTTTCTGTAGCAGCCGTTGATCGGTAATTTCGAGCACAAAATTTTTGTTCGTATTCTCGCTTCCAAGATCGATTTCTGTAATCTCCGCCTCATACTCTTCTACTGTATTGTCCACGCACATCCGCACGGTGGCCGGGCCCGTCTCGATCTCCTGCCGATAGGCAATTTCCGTCACGGTAAGCGGCAGTGCACTGCTTTTTTCCCTGTCCAGAACGCCGTGGATACCGTAGATGGTATTCTCCGCCACTGATCCGATACGGTTCTTTTCTTCGTAATGGATCACACCCTGCAGTTCACCCGGTACACCCGCTTTTCCCGGGATCACAGACAGAATCTGTGTCAGATACAGTTCTCCGCCGTTCAATTGGAGCATTTTTCCGGTATCGACATCACTGATTCCATGGCCGAGCGCTGCAAAGGTTCCATCCGGTTCCACGAAAGTCAGTGTTCCGATTCCCTGCATATTGTCGCGGACCCAGGCCCCGAGGCGGCAGGTGCCGTCCTGGCTTTTCTGCGGTGTCACCTGCACCTCGATCGTTTCCCCGTCCCGAAGCAGGGAAAGACACACCGGGGAACCGTTTGATACTTTTACTGCATCAATCAGCTCCTGCTTGCTGCGGATGCTCTGTCCGTTTACTTTTGTGATATAGTCGCCTTCCCGCAGAATATTTTCTGACGGACGGCTGACGGTTCCGTCGGACGAACGGATTTCGGCTGTACGGATCACCATCACACCGTCGGTCTCCATATAGATACCGACCGGCGCGCCGCAGACGGCAACTTTCGGCCGTTCTTCCTGGATCACACGGATCTTTTTCAGCGGGATCCCGGCGGCGGAACATTCTACAACCGTTTCACCCGTTTCTCCGAATTCGTTTTTTTCTGCTTCCTTCGTATCTTCCGAAATTGTCAGAAGCGGATGTTTCGTGAGCGGCTGAAACGGGCTTTCGCTGTTCTCATCCACATACATCGTATCCGGCAGGGATTCGCGCATGGCATCGTAGCCAAGAAGAACAGCGAGGATCAGAAACAGCGCCGCCAGCGCAAGCAGGACTCTTCGGTATTTTTGTTTTCTCGTCATTTGCATTCCCATCCTTTCCGCCGCAGGGCAGAACTGCGGCATTTCTTTGTTTTCGCGGCGGTCGTCAAGTTCTCGTGCAGGCACGGACTTTGACTCGCCGCCCGCGAAAAAGAGGGAAACCACGCTTTGTTTTGTGATTTCCCTCTTAGTATGCGGACTTCTCTTTATTTGAGTCTTGCAGATTTTTGTACCTGTGCCAATTCCTTCATCTCGCTGGCATTTGCCAGAACAGAATCCGTAATTTTCGCGCCGCCAAGCATTCTTGCCAGTTCTCTGACAGAATCTTCCTCGGATAATGGATGGATCGATGTGACGGTCTCGTTTTCTTCGACGTTTTTTTCGATTTCAAAATGAGAATCTGCCATCGCTGCGATCTGCGGCAGATGGGTGATGCAGATGACCTGATGGCGCTGCCCGATCTGTGCCATTTTTTCGGAAACCTTCTGCGCCGTCCTTCCGCTGATTCCGGTGTCGATTTCATCGAAAATCAGGGTTTCTGTCTCGTCGCGGTCGGCAAGAATCGTCTTGATTGCAAGCATGATTCGCGACAATTCACCGCCGGAAACAACTTTCGCCAGCGGACGGATCGCTTCGCCCGGGTTTGTGGAGATTAAGAACTCCACAGCATCGGTTCCGTTTTCGGTGTAGCTTTTTGTCTTTTCAAATGAAATTTCAAATGCGACATGCAGGAAATTCAGGTCGCGCAGACCTTCGATAATCTGTGTTTCGAGCCGTTTTGCATAGTTTCTGCGGATTTTGGACAGATTATGTGCGGCCGCATCCAGTTTCTGCTCCGTTTTCTGTAACTGCTCCTGCAGTGCGGCGCGGCAGCTCTCAAAATTTTCCAGTTTTTCCAGTTTTTTCTGCTGTTCTTCGCGGTATGCGGCGATCTCTTCCATCGTCTTTCCATACTTTGCTTTCAGGCGGTTGATCTCATCGAGCCGTTTTTCCGTCTCGTAATACTCTTCTTCGGAAAAGGTCAGTTCGGAAAGATATGCGGAAATTTCGCGGTTGAAATCATTCAGCAGTCCGTCAATATCGGAAAGGGTCTGCGACGGACCGGAAAGTGCATCGTCGTACACCGCGGCCTGCTGCAGCTCCCGGATTGCGCGGCCGACCTGCTCCCCGGCGCTGTTCTCTGCACCGTAGCCGGTGATCGCATATACCGTCTGCAGAGATTCCGCGATCTTTTTCGCATGGCCCATTTTCCGGTACGCAGTTTCCAACGCTTCGTCCTCGCCCTCTTTTAGCTCTGCCTGATCAATCTCGTTGATTTCAAACGTAAGAAATGCTGCCTCCCGCTTTCTTGCCTCCTCGTCGAGTTCGTACGCCGAGAGCTCCTTTCGGACATTCTTCCACTCCTGGTACAGCGCCCGGACCTCTCCTTTTGCCGTGGCCGCCTCGGTTCCCGCAAACGCGTCAAGAATCGCGATCTGCCGGTCCGGATAGAGCAGCGACTGGTGCTCATGCTGGCCGTGGATGTCGAGCAGCAGGGACGCAAGAGCTTTTACCTGCGAGATATTGCATGCCTCGCCATTGATGCGGCAGACGCTGCGGGATCCGGTGATCTTTCTGGAAATAATCACCTGTCCCTCCTCCGCCTCGAGATCCATCTCTTTTAACAGCTCCAGCACATGCGGATTTTCGGTTTCAAAGACCAGTTCCACCAGCGCGCTTGTCTCTCCCGTCCGGATCATCTCGCGGGATATCTTCTTTCCAAGCGCCGCGTTGATCGAACCGATCAGGATGGATTTTCCGGCTCCGGTTTCTCCGGTCAGTATATTCAGGCCCGGACCGAACTCCACTTCCGCTTCGTCGATCAGGGCCAGATTTTTTACGTGTAAGTTTGTGAGCATTCTTTTCCTCCGGTGTCACACCTGCTGTCATCTTTTTGTCTCTTTTTGCAGAGACGTGCGTTCTTTAGAACTCTTCGCCCGTCTCCTCCATGCCGTCCACCATTTTTTTCAGTCGTTCTGCTGCCACAAGCGCCGCATCATCGTCTCTTGCCACGCAGAGAATCGTATCGTCTCCGCCGATGCAGCCGACAATTTCATTCCAGTTCATCTCATCGAAAGCCGCTGCCGCCGCCATCGCCATTCCAGACACGGTTTTGATGACCAGAATATTTTTGGCAAGATCAACAGAAATAAACGCGTCTTTTAACACGCGCGCATAGCGGCTCCCAACCTCGGACGGTGCGTTCTGCAGAACCGCATAGCGGCTTCCGCCGTTCTCTTTTGGTACTTTTGTGAGCTTCAGCTGGCGGATATCCCTCGAAATCGTCGCCTGCGTTACGGCAAAGCCGCTCTCCTCCAGCTTCTTTGCCAGCTCCTCCTGTGTTTCAATGTCATATTGGTTAATTAATTTGATAATCTGTGCATGTCTCGCGATTTTCATTTCAAGCATCCTTCCCCAGTAACTATATCTTAAATGTTTGCCATTTTCTTTCTTAATGTCTCCAGAAAACTGATGTTGCTGATTTTCACAATCAGAGTATCCCGTCTGGCCTTTTTGATCACGATCCGGTCGCCGGTTTTCATCGGAACGCGGGTGTCGCCGTCAAAATATGCCATGCCCTGTTCAATGCCGCCGTCTCTCGAAGGCCCGAGCTCCACCTCGATCACATCCTCTGCCGGAAAGACAATGCTTCTCGTATTCAGGGTGTGCGGGGCAAGCGGTGTCATCAGCATCAGGCTGGCTGACGGTGAGATGATCGGGCCGCCCGCGGAGAGGCTGTAGCCGGTCGAACCGGTCGGCGTTGCGATGATGATGCCATCGGCGCTGTAGGAATTTAAAAACTCCCCGTTGACGTAATTGTCGAACCGGACGACACGCAGGTTTCCCTCACGGGTGATCGTAATGTCATTGAGTGCCGCGTCCTCCGCAATCAGCTTTCCGTCTCGGTAAATCGATCCGCAGAGCATCATGCGGTGCTCAATCGTATACTCATCCGCCATCAAATGATCCAGCGCCAGATAAAGCGTGTCACGGTCGATTTCCGCAAGATAGCCGAGCGTTCCCAGATTGATGCCGAGCAGTGGAATCTGTAAATCCACCACGTCGCCTGCTGCCTGCAGAAGCGTGCCGTCACCACCGAGCACCAGAATGCCGTCGATATCTGACGGAACCTTCGCCGGATCCGTATAATGGTATTTTTCCCCTTTTTCGCTGTTATCGCAGAGAAGACACGTTTTTCCGCGCTCCTCCAGATATTGCCTGATCTGGTCTGTCACGGTAAGGTCCGGGTCTTTTGCTCTGTTTGTGATCAGGTAAAATCGCTCCATATCATGCTCCTTAACCCTTTTATTTATCCAGTGTATCGTGTGCGCTCTTTACAACGGCGTCTACATCGACATTGGTCTCTTCCTCTGTCACGCCGTCCGGCAGCCGGACAAGGTGAACGAGATACTCGATATTTCCCTCCGGTCCTTTGATCGGAGAAAATTCCAGATGGCGCACGCCGAAGGAAATGCTTTTCGCATAGGAAATGACCATCTCAATGACTTCTTTGTGTACAGCCGGATCACGGACAACACCTTTTTTGCCGACTTTTTCGCGTCCTGCCTCAAACTGCGGCTTGATCAGAGCTGCAATTTCGCCGTTCTCTTCCATCAGATTTCGAACCGGAAGCAGCACCTTGGTCAGGGAGATAAACGATACGTCGATCGATACGAAGGACGGTCTCTCCTCGATATCCTCCGTCACGACGTAACGGATGTTCGTGCGCTCCATGCAGACAACGCGCGGATCGTTCCGCAGCTTCCAGTCGAGCTGGCCGTGGCCGACATCCACGGAATATACCTTGACGGCGCCGTTCTGCAGCATACAGTCGGTAAAGCCGCCGGTGGATGCTCCGACATCCATGCAGACCTTTCCATCCAGGGTAAGGTTAAAGTTTTTCATTGCTTTCTCTAATTTTAAGCCGCCGCGGCTCACATACGGCAGTGGTTTTCCTTTTAAGACAATCTCCACTTCTTCCGGGAACATGGAACCGGCTTTATCCTCCCGCTCATTGTCCACCAGAACTTCTCCTGCCATAATCATGGCTTTCGCTTTTTCCCGCGATGTGGCAAGGCCCCGTTCTACCAGTAATACATCTAATCGTTTTTTCATCTTTCTTCCTGCCCCTGTTTTCTGTAGTATTCCTCAATTCTGCCGCAGATATCTTCCGGCGTAAAGCCGACCTGTTTCATCTGGTATGATACACTTCCGTGCGGAATAAAGCGGTCCGGCAGTGCAATGATCTCCACGCCGAACGGAAGGTCTTCTTCCTCGGCAAAAGCAAGGACGCGCTCTCCAAAGCCGCCGTCTTTTACATTTTCCTCGAGTGTTACGACAAGCTCATACGTATCGGCAAAGCTTCGAAGAAGTTCTTCATCGATTGGTTTGACGAACCGCGCATTCACAAGCGCCGCATCCATATCCATCCGCTCTTTTAACTGTTTCTGCACTTCTTCTGCCATTTTTACCATACTGCCGACGGCAAGAAGTGCAACACGGCTTCCCTCATGGATCACTTCTGATTTTCCGAGGCAGATGGGCGCACGGAACTCTTTTAATCCCGTATACGCTTCCCCTCTCGGGTAGCGCACCGCGATCGGGCCGTCGTAATCGACCGCAAATTTGATCATATCCGAAAGCTCCCAGAGGTTCTTCGGTGCAAGAATTGTCATATTCGGCATCGAACCCAGATAGGAAAGGTCGAAAATGCCGTGGTGTGTCTCCCCGTCGTAGCCCACAAGACCGGCGCGGTCAATCGCAAAGACGACATGGAGATTCTGCATACAGACGTCATGCATGATCTGATCGTACGCCCGCTGCAGGAATGAAGAATAAATCGCAACGACAGGCGTAATGCCGCCGAGTGACAGTGCCGCTGCAAATGTCACCGCGTGCTCTTCTGCGATTCCCACATCGAAACAGCGGTCCGGGAACATGTTGGAGAAGCGTTTCAGTCCGACACCGGTCATCATCGCCGCCGTGACTGCCGCAACATCCTTTCTTCGATCTCCCATTTTCCGCATGACTGTGGAAAAGACATCCGTGTACGTCGGATTGGATTTTCCAACCGGCAATCCTGTTTTCACATCGAACGGACCCGCACCGTGGAATCTTGCCGGGTGGCGCATCGCCGGCTCATAGCCGCGGCCCTTCTGTGTCAGGACATGCACCAGAATCGGTCCTTCAAACCGTTTTGCTTCCTGGAAGGTCTTGATCAGCTGCGGAATGTTGTGGCCGTCCACAGGACCTAAATACGTAAGTCCCATATCCTCAAACAGCATGCCCGGAATGATGATCTGTTTGATGCTGCTTTTCGTCTTCCGCATCGCATCCACCATGCCAGGTCCGATGCCCGGAATGCGGTTCAATGCCTTTGTGACGTCCATCTTGAAATCCGTGTACGCCGATGCCGTCCGAAGGCCGGACAGGTACGATGACATACCGCCGACATTCTCGGTGATCGACATTTCGTTGTCATTTAAAACGATAATAAAATTCGATTTCAGGCTGGCCGCATTGTTCAGCGCCTCGTACGCCATGCCGCCGGTCAGCGCACCATCTCCGATGATCGAAACAACGGAATAATTTTCTTTTTTCAGTTCCCGTGCACGCACATAGCCGACGCCTGCGGAAATCGAGGTCGAGCTGTGGCCGGTGTCGAATACATCGCAGTCACTCTCGCTCCGCTTCGGGAATCCGCTGATGCCGCCTTCCCGGCGCAGCGTTTCAAACCCGTCTTTCCGCCCGGTCAGAATCTTGTGCGTGTAGGACTGGTGTCCCACATCCCAGATCAGCTTGTCTTTTGGAAGATCGAAGACGCGGTGCATCGCAATCGTCAGTTCCACGACACCAAGATTGGACGCCAGATGGCCGCCGGTTTTACTCAAAGACTCGATAATAAATTCCCGGATTTCCTCTGCAAGCGCCGGAAGCTGGTCCGCCGGAATCTTCTTAATATCGTTTGGTTTCTGTATTTTTTCTAACATGAAATCATCCCTTACTTTTTTCTGGAAGTCAGAGATTCAAACAGCTCTTCCAGAAATATTTTATCTCCCGGACAGGACAGATTTTTCAGTTCGTCTACGGCCTCTTTCGTGAGCCGTTTTACCTCCTGCTCCGCCCCGTCTGTGCCAAACATCGTCACATACGTTGTTTTTTCATTCTTTTCATCACTGAAAACCGGCTTTCCAAGCTCCTCCATCGTGGATGTGACATCCAGGATGTCGTCCCGGATCTGGAACGCGATTCCGACTTTGGAGGCAATCCGGCAGAGCGCGTCAAGATCATCGTCGTTTGCTCCTGCAAGTGCCGCACCTGCCATCATGGCAGCCTCTAAAAGCGCCGAAGTCTTGTTCTCGTAAATGTAGTCCAGCATCTCACGGTCGATGGCGAAATGGCCGGCTTTTTCATTCATCACGTCAACACTCTGACCGCCCAACATGCCGGAAATTCCGGTTTTCTGACAGAGAATGCCAAAAGCACGCACTACGCGGTCGGTGTGCTCCTCCAGTGGAAAGGCTTTCCAGGCTGTCTCGTATGCATAGTTTAAAAGGGCGTCTCCTGCCAGCACGCCGACGGCCTCCCCGAAGACGACATGGGTCGTTTTTCTGCCGCGGCGGTAATCATCGTTGTCGATCGCAGGGAGATCATCGTGGATCAGGGAATGGGTGTGAATCATCTCCATGGCTGCCATAAATGGTTTTACAGCCTCCCCGGTTCCGCCGAACAGACGGAAACTCTCCTGCAAAAGCAGCGGACGAAGCCTCTTTCCGCCCGCTGTCATACTGTAATTCATGGCTTTTGCCAGTTCCTTTGCAAAGCCTTCCTCTTTCGGCAGGTAAGCGGCAATGATACTTTCCGCTTCCCGCGTTTTTTCTTCGAGTACCGCTTTAAAATTCTCTGAATGTTCCATCCTCATTCATCTGGAGCATTTTTTTCTCGACGCGGTCAATTTTCTGACTGCATTCGTTCAAAAGCTCCATTCCCTCCTTGTATAAACGAAAGGAGTCTTCCAGGCTGACATCGCTGCTCTCCAGCGTTTCGAGCATCTGATCCAGTTTTCCAAATGCTGCTTCCAGTGTCTCACCGGAAGGGGTTCCTTCTTCTTTTCTCTCTTCTGCTTCCATATTTCCCATGTTTTCTCGATTCTCTGCTTTTTCACGATTGTTCCATCCAGGATACGGCCGATGTCTTCTCTGCGCGCGCTGCGATCTTTCCGTCTGATACACAGATTTCGAGCAGATCACCTTCTTTGACATCCTGCACCGAAGTGATGGCTTTTCCTTCTTTTTCCACGTAGGAATAGCCCTGGTTCAGCTTGTCCAGCGGGGACAGACCCTTCATCGCTTGAATGTAAAGGGCAAGGCGGTGGCGCGCTTCTTTGAGCTTTTCTTCCATCGCATCTGTATACCGACGCTCCAGCTCGGCGTGGTGTGCTCTCTGGTCACGGATCTTATTTTCCGGTCCGAGATACTTCCACTTTGTCTCGTACTGCAGAAGGCGGCTTCTCGCTCTCTGCGTCTGGTTTGCCATCGCATGGTTCATGCGGCTTTTATAATTTTCCAGTGTGTTGAGTACCGCGCGGACATCAGAGACCGCCAGCTCCGCCGCTGCGGACGGGGTCGGGGCGCGCAGATCTGCCACGAAATCGATGATCGTTGTGTCGGTCTCATGGCCGACGGCGGAGATCACCGGCGTATGGCAGGAAAAAACGGCACGCGCTACTTTTTCCTCATTGAACGCCCAAAGATCCTCGATCGAACCGCCTCCGCGGCCCACGATCAGCACATCCAGATTCAGTGCGTCCAGACGGCGGATGCCCTCCACGATACTGTCCGCCGCTCCCTCTCCCTGCACCAGGGCCGGGTAGAGGATGATCTGGACAAAGGGATTCCGGCGGAGTGCAATGTTTTTGATATCCTGCACAGCAGCTCCCGTCGGTGCTGTGACAACGCCGATTTTCTTTACATACGCAGGAATCGGCTGCTTGTACTCCGGGGCAAACATGCCCATCTCTTCCAGTTCTGCTTTTAGGGCCAGATACTTTTCGTATAAAAGGCCGGCGCCCTCTTTTGTGATCTCTTTTGCATAGATCTGATACTTTCCGTCCCGCTCATAGACGCTGATGCTGCCGCCGACAATCACGTTATCGCCGTCCCGCATCGGGAAGGCAAGGCCGCGCCGCGAACCGGCGAACATGACACAGGAAATGGTTCCTTCCGCATCTTTTAAGGAAAAATAGATGTGGCCGGACGGATGGTATTTACAGTTGCTTACTTCTCCGCTGACGTAAATCCGGCGGAGCATATAGTCCTGGTCAAAGATGTTTTTGATGTATGAATTGACCTGGCCTACGGTGTAAACATTCTGATTTTTATTTCTCATCTTCTTCTCTTGCCAGTTTTCCAAGAATACCGTTGATAAAGGACGGAGACTGGTCTCTGCCGAAGCGTTTTGCCAGCTCAACGGCCTCGTTGATGGCTACACCGACCGGAACGTCCTCGTCGAATTTCATCTCGTAAACGGCAAGACGCAGGATCGCCAGGTCTACTTTTCCCATACGGGTCGTTTTCCAGCCCTCGGAAGTACGGTTCAGCATCTCGTCGATTTCCGGGATGTGCTCGGTCACATGATGGTATTTCTCTTCCATATAGGTCTGATCTTTTTCGCTTACGGTTACTTCTTCATCCTCGTCGTTGTCGTCAGAGTACGTAAAGTAAAGAGACATCTGCTGCGGCATCTCCTCTTTCTCCTGGAACTCTGCGGTATAGAGAAGTTTAAAAATATTTTCGCGAAGTTTGCTTCTGTTCATTGTCTGTTTTAATTCCTTCCTGTATAGTTAATTAACTATTTTTCTTCCATTTCATCTGGCTCTGAATAGTTAACAAGAACCGCGGGGTTGTAAGGGGTCGCCTTATTCCCTCGCGGTTCGTTGTTTTTTATTTCGTCTGTTCCATATTCACGCCTGCAATGGCTACATTGACATCGGAAACTTCCAGGCCTGTCATATTCTCGATCGCTGTTTTTACTTTTTCCTGTACGTTTTTGCAGGTTGCCGGAATCTCGTATCCATATTTGAGATTGAGGGCAAGATCCACGCAGACAACGCCGTCGAGTACATCAACTTTGACACCCTTGGAAAGATTTTTCATGCCAAGCTTGCTGACTAATTCGTTGGTAATATTTCCGGCCATGGAGGCTACCCCGTCCACTTCCGTTGCCGCAAGTCCTGCGATAATAGCTACCACCTCGTCTGCAATCTGCACGGTTCCGATTCCTTCGTCATCATATATCGTATAAGTGTTTCTTTTCTGAATTTTTGCCTCTGCCATCTTAAAGAACCTCCTCCTTGGCTGACTTTCCTTTATTATACCAAAAGTTTTCCGAAAATAAAAGTTTTTTTTATTCTTCTTCCTGTGCCGCGCACCACTCGCGTGCTGCCGGCGTGTTGGCAAGGCCGCCCTGGCCGGTTTCGCGCAGACTCGGATGCATCTGGTCGCCGACTTCCCGCATCGCATCGATCACCTGATCCGGCGGAATGCGGCTTATGATTCCCGCAAGTGCCATGTCCGCCGCAGAAAGTGCATTCACGGAACCGATCACATTCCGCTTGACGCACGGGACCTCGACAAGACCGCCGACCGGGTCACACACGAGACCGAGCAGGTTCTTTAATGCCATCGCTGCCGCATGCGTGATCTGGGACGGAGTGCCGCCGCCAAGTGCGGTCAGTGCGCCTGCCGCCATCGCGCTTGCTGTTCCGATTTCGGCCTGGCAGCCGCCGGAAGCGCCCGCAATGTAGGCCCGCGCCGCAACGACCTGGCCGATACCGGCTGCCGTGTAGAGCGCACGCACGATCTGCTCATCCGCTGTCCCCTTCTCTTTCTGGTAATTCACGAGCACAGCCGGAAGCACACCGCACGCTCCTGCGGTCGGTGCTGCAACGATCCGCTTCATGCAGGCGTTTGACTCACCCATCGCAAGTGCAGATGCCATAACTTTTCCGACAAACGGTCCGCAGAGCGTGTTCCCGCTCTCGACATACGCGCGCATCGTCTTTCCGGCGCCGCCCACAAGACCGCTTCTCGACTGCAGCGAACCGTCATAATTCCGTTCAGCGCCTTTCATGGCTTCCCACATGCCGCGCATCGTCTCAATGGACTCTTCGCGGCTTACATTTCTCTCATTCATATCGTCCAGAAGGATGACTTCATCAAACGGCAGGTCTTTTTCCTGGCACTCCCGGACAATTTCTTCCAGTGAATTATAAGACATCGTCCTCTTCTCCTTCCGTTACGTTGATGTATGTTACCTTTACAATGCCCTCAAGATGCTCCAGCCATTCCAGCGACTCTTTGGGAAGCGGCTGATCCATCTCCACGACCATGACGGCCGATCCGCCTCTCTTGTCGCGGTAGAGGGACATATTCGCAATGTTGACTGACTTATGTGCCAGCATCGACGTAACCTCGGCTACGTGGCCCGGCTGGTCCAGATTGTGGACGATCAGGGTCGGAATCTCGCAGCTGCAGTTGACATCCAGCCCGTCGAGGCGGTTGATCATGATACGGCCGCCGCCAAGGGAGCACGCCTGCACCTCGAGCGTCCGGCCGCTCTTTCCCTTTACTTCCAGAACGACGCTGTTCGGATGGGCACTCGTCAGATTGGCGATGCCGAATGAATAGGAAAGACCCATCTTCCGGGCAATTTCAAAGCTGTCCGGAATCCGCTCGTCATCCGGCCGCATGCCGAGAAGACCCGCGACGAGACCGCGGTCCGTTCCATGGCCCTTTCCCGTTGCGGCAACGGAACCGTACATCAGTATTTTTGCTTCCACCGGCTGTTCCCCGAGAAGTTTCTGCGTCATCCATCCAATCCGCACTGCCCCCGCTGTGTGCGAACTCGACGGACCGACCATCACAGGGCCCAGAATATCGAATAAGTTCATTCCTTCTCCTTTTTAAGCGGCATCCCGCGCTTTTGTTCTTAGTTTTTGCTGAATTCGGTCAGCACAAGGTCTTTGTTTCGATCCTGTACCATGCCGACACTCCACGGATTGACAAAGAGAAGCAGCGGATTTCCCTTGAGGTCCATGACCTTCTTCATATCGGATGTACCCTGAATACGGTCCAGGTTGATCTCCTCTTTGTTTGCGATCCAGCGGATGTGCTCATACGGCAGGTTCTCCAGACGGATATCCACGTTGTACTCGTTCTCCAGACGGTATTTTAAAACGTCAAACTGCAGGACGCCGACAACGCCGACGATGATCTCCTCCATGCCGCCTTTGTACTCCTGGAAAATCTGGATCGCACCTTCCTGTGCAATCTGGGAAATTCCCTTGACGAACTGTTTTCTCTTCATCGTATCGAGCTGGCGCACTCTTGCAAAATGCTCCGGCGCGAAGGTCGGAATTCCCTCGTATGCGAATTTTTTGCCCGGCATACAGATCGTATCTCCGATGGAGAAGATACCCGGGTCAAATACACCGATGATATCGCCGGCGTATGCTTCATCAACAATATGACGGTCACTCGCCATCATCTGCTGCGGCTGGGAAAGACGCATTTTCTTTCCTCCCTGCACATGGAAGACTTCCATTCCGGCGTCGAATTTGCCGGAGCAGATGCGCATGAATGCGATACGGTCACGGTGTGCTTTGTTCATGTTTGCCTGGATTTTAAAGACAAACGCAGAGAAATCCTCTTTGACCGGATCGATCACGCCGCAGTCTGCCGTACGCGGAAGCGGCGGCATCGTCATCGTGAGGAAGTGCTGCAGGAAAGTCTCCACACCAAAGTTGGTGAGCGCAGATCCGAAGAATACCGGGGAGAGCTCTCCCTTGCTGACAAGCTCCTGGTCAAACTCTGCACTTGCGCCGTCGAGCAGCTCGATCTCATCCATAAGCTGTTCTTTCTGGTCCTCATCGACCACATCGAGAAGATGCGGATCGTCGATATCAATTTCTTCCTCGATACCTTCCTTCGTTCCCTTCATTGTATCGGAGAAGGTAAGGACTTTCTTTTTGTCACGGTCGTAAACACCGCGGAATTTCTTTCCGGAACCGATCGGCCAGTTGATCGGGCAGGTTGCAATGCCGAGCTCTTTTTCGATCTCGTCGAGCAGCTCGAAGGTATCGTTCGCATCGCGGTCCATCTTGTTGATGAAGGTAAAGATCGGGATGTGGCGCATGACACAGACTTTAAACAGCTTTCTGGTCTGTGCCTCGACACCCTTTGAGGCATCGATCACCATAACGGCGGAATCGGCTGCCATCAGGGTACGGTACGTATCCTCCGAGAAGTCCTGGTGTCCCGGGGTATCCAGAATGTTGATGCAGTAGCCGTCGTAATTGAACTGCAGAACGGAAGAGGTAACGGAAATACCACGCTCTTTCTCGATCTCCATCCAGTCGGATACGGCATGGCGCGCAGTCGCTTTTCCTTTTACGGAACCGGCGAGATTGATCGCTCCTCCGTACAGCAGGAATTTCTCAGTCAGTGTGGTTTTACCGGCATCCGGGTGGGAAATGATGGCAAAGGTACGCCGTCTTTCAATTTCTTTTGTATAATCAGGCACAGTTTTATCTCCTTTGGAATATAAAATCTTATTTACTATGTTTTCCATGTTTATGCTTTTTAGACATACTAATTTATTCTATTATATGCCACCATTCCTGTCAATCGTTATCTTGACAGTTCATTCATAATCGAAGCATAAATCTTCTGACTCCGGTTTTCCCAGTTGCTGCAGATCTTTTTGGCCGCCTCCTCGGACGGAACCGTCACGACAATCTCAAAAATAGTCGTCTTCCGCTCTCTTGCCTGACAGCGGACCTCGTAGTCATCTCCCGCGGTCTTGTAGTAATCGGCCACAACGGACGCTTTTTTTCGCAGTTCATAGGAGTGTTCCTTCATATAGCGGTCGATTTCCTCCCGGATTTCCGGAGAGATCTCGTTTTCGAAGAAGGAAAGCGTCTTGCTGCCCTCCTCAGTCATGTGGTAGTACGAGGTGTTGCGCACCTTCTCGATCTCGATCAGCTTTGTATCCTGCAGCTCGCTTAACGCCTCCTGGAGATGAAAGTAGTTCGTGTACTCTTTTTCCAGGATAAAATCCGAAATCTGTGTATTTGACAGCGGAAAATTCACATTCTGCAGCATGTAGAGAATAATCAGTTTGTATAACGTAAAGGATGATTCAATCACGGTGTGTTTCCTCCTTTTTCTTCGTCCAGAAGCTGTCCCTGATACGCATGTTCTTCTTTCATGCGATGATGCAGCTCATTTAAGACGGCGCGTTTTGCCTGGCTCCATGTTGGTGCAATCAGAAGATCCCCGGGGCCGTCTCCCGTCACACGGTGGATCACAAGATCGGGACGGAGGCGCCGCAGACAGTCGATGACAAGGGTAAGATACGCCTCCTGCTCCAGCACCTCAAATTTTCCGGCCGCGTAGTCCGCCGCAAGATCCGTGTTTTTCAGCACATGAAGCAGCTGAAGCTTGATGCCGGAAATGGAAAGTCCATTCAGGTAATCCATTGTTGCAAAGACTTCTTCCTGTCCCTCCCCCGGCAGACCGAGGATCGTGTGGACAATCACGGGAATCCCCCGCCTGTGCAGCTCGTTTACTGCCTGTTCAAAACAGGAAAGCGGATAGCCCCTTCGGATATACTGTGCCGTTTTTTCATGCATCGTCTGCAGTCCCAGCTCCAACCAGACCGGTTTGATCCGGTTCAGCTCTTCTAACAGAGAAAGAACCTCTTCCCCTAAGCAGTCCGGTCTCGTTCCGATCGAAAGGACCACGACCTCCTCGTCCGAAATTGCCTCCCGGAAAATTTTTTCCAGATATTCCACCGGCGCGTACGTGTTCGTATACGCCTGGAAATAGGCGATGAACTTATGCACCGGCCGCTTTTGCTGCAGGAGGGATTTCTGCTCCCGGATCTGTTCCGGGATGGATTTGTTTCTGTCCCCGGCAAAATCACCGGAGCCGCCCGCACTGCAGAAAATGCAGCCCCGGTCACCGCAGGTGCCGTCCCGGTTCGGACACGTCATCCCGCCGTCGAGCGAGAGCTTGTACACTTTTTCCCCGAACGTCTTTTTCAGATAGGCGTCCAGCGAATAATACGGCTTTCCAAGCCAGTCTGTCATGATTTCTTCCCCTTTTATTCGATGTCTTTTCCAATTTTTTTGAAGTTTTCCCGGATCTTCTGCTCATAGCCGTTCGTTCCAAGATGAAGGAAACGGCTTCCTAAGATCTCGTCCGGCAGATACTGCTGCTCGACGTAGTGATTCGGGTAATCATGTGCATACTGATAGCCTTGACCGTGGCCGAGTTTTGCAGAACCTTTGTAATGGGCGTCCTGCAGATGCGGCGGAACCGACGTCCGCACACTTCCGACCGTCTTCATCGCCGCAAAGACTGCCTCGCACGAAGAATTACTCTTCGGTGCACAGGCAACATACGTGGCTGCCTCCGCCAGAATAATCTGCGCCTCCGGCATGCCGACGCGTTCCACGGCAAGGGACGCGGAAACTGCTACATTTAAGGCATTCGGATCGGCAAGGCCGACATCCTCCGCCGCGCAGATCATGATGCGGCGGGCGATAAACTTGATATCCTCCCCGGCATACAGCATTTTGGCCAGATAAAAGACCGCCGCATCCGGGTCAGAACCGCGCATGCTCTTAATAAATGCAGAGATCGTATCGTAATGCTGATCGCCCGTCTTGTCGTACCGCACGACGCGCTTCTGGATGCACTCCGATGCCGTTTCGAGATCGATATGGATTTTTCCGTCCGCCTGACGTTCCGTCGAGAGGACGCCCAGCTCGATTGCATTTAAGGCCGCTCTCGCGTCACCGCCTGCGATGTCGGCGAGGAACTCTTTTGCATCCGCATCGAGCACAACGTTGTACGTCCCGAGCCCCTTTACCGGGTCCGTCACCGCGCGCTCCAGCAGTTTTTCGATGTCCTCTTTTTCGAGCGGCTTTAATTCAAAGATAATGGAACGCGAAATCAGCGCCCCGTTGACCTCGAAATACGGGTTTTCCGTCGTCGCGCCAATCAGAACGAGTGTGCCGTCCTCCACAAACGGAAGCAGATAATCCTGTTGCCCCTTATTGAAGCGGTGGATCTCGTCGACAAAAAGAATCGTCTTTTTGCCGTACATGCCGATCCGCTGCTGCGCTTCTTTTACGACTTCTTCCATATCCTTTTTGCCGGCTGTCGTGGCATTCAGCTGGGTAAACTCTGCGCTTGTCGTGTTGGCGATGACGCGGGCAAGCGTCGTTTTTCCCGTTCCCGGAGGGCCGTAGAAAATGACGGAGCCAAGTTTATCCGCCTTGATCGCACGGTACAACAGCTTTCCAGGGCCGATGATGTGCTCCTGTCCAACCACCTCGTCCAGCGTTGTCGGGCGCATGCGCGATGCGAGGGGGGACTCTTTTTCCATTGTGGTTTCTTTCATATAATCAAACAAATCCATGTATTTTTCACCCCATTTTTCTTCCTGCCATTTATCTTATCACATTTTGGCGGGTATCCTCAACCCCTTAATCTCGGATTCTCCGCAACTATGTTCGATGGAATCCGCGGAAGCTATTCTTCAATCAGCTCACGCACCGTCACAAACGTGTATCCCTCTTCTTTTAATTCTTTTAAGATCCGCCGCAGCGCTTCCACTGTCGCGCGGTAGCCGTCATGCATGAGAATAATGCTGCCATCCTTCACATTCGGAAGCACCTCGCTGCAGATCGACGCGGTGTTCTGGCTCTCCCAGTCGCGGGAATCCACATCCCAGAGTACCGGGATCATCGTCACTGCAAGGTCCAGCCCCTCTCTCCATTCCCCGAACGGCGGACGGATATAGACGGGATATTCCCCTGTGATCTCGTAGATTGCATTGCTTGTTTTCACGACCTCCTCCCTCGCTTCCTCTTCTGATACTTTCGTAAGCTGAACATGATGAAACGTATGATTTCCGATCAGATGGCCTTCCGCATGCATCCGGCGGACGATTTCTTCGTTTCCGGCAAGACACTGCCCCTGCAGAAAAAACGTTGCCGGAATTTCATTTTCTTTTAAAATTTCAAGCACCTCCGGCGTATAGCACGCATTCGGCCCGTCATCAAATGTCAGCGCCGCACGGCGGGGCACACTTTTTTCTGCTTCCGCCGCTGTCTCTTTCGCGCCTTCTCTTTCACACCGTGCCAGCTCTGCAAACAGAATAGCCGCCATTATCACAGCCAGAAGCGGCAGAGGAACGTGCCGCACTTTTCGGAATCTCCGCATGGTCTGCCCTTCGCACTTTCTTCTGCATTCCCTGTATTATATGAAAAACAGGAGAAAAGATGCCGCACCCGGCGGTTCTTTTCTCCTGTTTTTGTTCTTTATGTATCCTGCACCTGAAGAATATGCGTACCGGACGCAGTATCCTGGTAAACGATATCTCCGATGGACTGCAGCAGCGATTCGTTCAGTGCATCGCCGTATTTCTCCTTTTCTTTGCTTCCCACAAAAATGTAGGTCACATGATACTGCTCCAGCAGGCGCAGCACTTCATTCGTATCGGTCGAGGTGTACATCTGTTTCACGTCCTCGGCGCGGACATTTAAGTCTGCGGGATCCCCTCTCCAGAGCCATTCATGGACATACCATCCAAGCACGGTCGGAAGACCGGTCATTGCGGAAACGCGCTCGTAATCGCTGTAGCTGTCGCCGTTCGCCTCAAGCACAACCGGCTGTCCTTCTATTGTTTCATCCAGCCAGCGGATGGCACCTGCGTCCTCGGAAAAGACATTTTCCAGATACGCTGTCGCATCGAGTCCGCGGTACTCGGACAGATCGAAAATATTTCCGAACCAGGAGTACACGCTCGTTCCAAAATAGCCGAAGGTCCATAAAAGCAGTACCAGCCCGATTCCGCCGAACACCTGCAGAATCCGCTCTTTTTTCCAGAGCAGGAACCGCGTGATGATGTAGCTCATGCAGATCCCAAACAGGATAAATGCCTGATACGTCAGCTTGAACATCGTGTTGGAGCGCGCATACGATTCTTCGTAGATATCGCGCACATAGACGAGCTCCGGAATGATGATAAGGCCGATGGCACAGAGGCCTAAAATACCGATCACCATATCGCTCACCGCAATCTCTCTCCAGAAATTACAGAAGGCAGAAACTTTTTTTGGCTTTTCCGCCGTTTCTTTTTCGCCCGGCTCCGGTTTTTTCTCTCCCAGAATCAGGGCAACGGCCTGCTCTTCCACCTCTTCCTGCGTCTTTCCATCGGCAAGTACAATCTGTCCCTGCCGCTCCATGCCCGGAAGATGACAGTTTTTCCGCCATGCTAGCAGAACGGCTGCGATAAACAGCACAACGAGCACCGTCGGAAGGCCCCAGAGAATCGTCAGCTGATACAGCATCGAATGGTGCCTGGCAATGCCGACACCGGAAACCATCGTCTCAAACTTCATTGTAAACGGAAGGGCAACAATCGTTCCAATTGCAAAAACTTCTGCAGCCTGCAGGAGAACCGTTCCGATCGTCTCTTTCGCCCGCGCATGATACCGGTACAGCGCACCGTACAGAGAGAAGCCTGCAATCACGACGAAATAGATAACAAAATCCCAGTAGTTGGACCAGTGGAACACACCGATCAGAAAGCCCGCCGCGATGATCTGCGGCTGAAGCAGAACGTCTTTTAACGACCATTTCCACTCTTTTTCCGGATCACGGCAGGTATTTTTCACGTAGGAATATAAAAGGCCCAGCACCAGCAGGACGAACATGACATTCACCACATGGGCATGCAGGTCGCCGAGCACAAAGGAATACGATGGAAACTCATGAATCGTGCGGTCATTTTCCACAAGCGGGTCATACCCGATATAGCGGGTCGAACTCGGGAACCAGTAAGCCGATTCGTTCAGTCCCAGCCACTGGCGGATGCAGCCGTAAATCACATAGTGCATATTTCCGGCAAGGGAAACGGCGCCTCCCGAAAGAAGACCGCCAAGCACCGGTGCAATCTGGCTTTTATTGCCGCCCTCTTTCCGGATGCGGTGGCACGCACGCGACTCTGCCAGATGGTAGGTGATCGAAAACGGCAGAACAAACGCGAACGATGCCACCATCGTACGCATCAGATGGTACGTCTGCTTTACATCCGTGAAGGTAATCTTCGTCAGAAATACGGCATAGAACTGGCCGCCGTAATAGTAGTTAATACCGCTTCCGCTGTACCAGAGATCCTCTGCCGGAACGGCGGTGCTGCGCATCATGGCCTTCATAAAACCATAATCCATGAATTTTTCGGTTCCGTGTGCCTCCGGGTGAAAGCCCGCAAGATAGGTCCAGAGAAGGAAAAAGGCGAAAAACAACACTTCTTCCATCATCAGGAAGTCGATTTCCGGCGCATGGACGCGTACCTTAAAACATCCGAAAATCCAAGAAGCCAGGATCAGTACACCGACTGTGATCAGGCAGACCGGTGCGGTAAACGGAACCAGTCCGAAGCTTCCAAGAGCAAATACAGCAAAACCGGAAACAACGATGCCAAGCACTTTAGAAAACATCCATCCCCGGTCATGAAACCGCGGAAACAGCGCTGCGGCAGCCGGATAAAATCCAATACCGAGCACCAGGGTCATAAGCCACCACTTCAGGAACGAAACGTTGTCCGTTCCAAGAAGCGGCGTTGTGGCCAGCACAAGCAACACCAGCAGAATGCCGGAAACTGTCGTCTTTTTGCTCATCTTTAATTATCTTCCTCTGTCATTGTATAGACATGACGTTTTCTTGCCATCTCATCGCTTGCAAGATACTCGTCGTAGGTGGTCATCTTATCGATCAGCGCGCCGTTCGGAAGGATCTCCATGATACGGTTTGCTGTGGTCTGTACAAACTGATGGTCGTGGCAGGTGAACAAGAGCACGCCCGGAAATTTGATCAGACCGTTGTTCAGTGCAGTGATGGACTCCATATCCAGATGGTTGGTCGGCTCGTCAAGAACGAGAACGTTTGCACCGGAAATCATCATCTTGGAGAGCAGGCAGCGCACTTTCTCTCCTCCGGAAAGGACTCTGACACGTTTCACGCCGTCCTCACCGGCAAAAAGCATTCTTCCGAGGAATCCGCGGACATACGTTACGTCCTTGATCTCGGAATACTGGGTCAGCCAGTCTGCGATCGTCAGGTCGCAGTCGAATTCTGCGGTGTTGTCCTTCGGGAAGTAAGCCTGTGTAGTGGTTACGCCCCATTTGTAGTAACCGGAATCCGGCTCTTCTTCTCCGGTCAGAATCTTGAACAGCATGGTGATCGCCTGCTCGTTGCTTCCGACGAAAGCAACTTTATCTTCTCTTCCGAGGGTGAAGCTTAAGTTATCCAGGATTTTCACGCCGTCTACGGTTTTGGTCAGTCCCTCTACCTGCAGAACGTCGTTTCCGATCTCACGGTTCGGACGGAAATCGATGTAAGGATATTTCCGGCTGGACGGTTTGATATCGTCGAGCTGGATTTTCTCCAGGGCTTTCTTACGGGAAGTAGCCTGTTTACTCTTCGATGCGTTGGCGCTGAATCTAGAGATGAAGTCCTGTAACTCTTTGATCTTCTCCTCTTTCTTCTTGTTCGCCTCTTTCATCTGTTTTACCAGCAGCTGGCTGGACTCAAACCAGAAGTCGTAGTTTCCGGCATAGAGCTGGATTTTTCCGTAATCTATATCTGCGATCTGGGTGCAGACTTTATTCAGGAAGTAACGGTCGTGGGATACGACGATAACGGTATTCTCGAAGTTGATCAGGAACTCCTCAAGCCACTCGATCGCATCGAGGTCCAGGTGGTTGGTCGGCTCGTCGAGAAGAAGGATGTCCGGGTTTCCGAACAGGGCTCTTGCAAGAAGAACTTTGACCTTCTGGCTGCCGGTCAGGTCTGCCATCTGTGCGTAGTGCAGTTCCGGCTCAATGCCAAGGCCGTTTAAGAGCTGCTCTGCATCGGTCTCTGCCTCCCAGCCGTTCATCTCTGCAAACTCACCCTCGAGCTCGCTCGCTTTGATACCGTCCTCATCGGTGAAGTCTTCTTTTGCGTACAGCGCCTCTTTCTCTTTCATGATCTCATAGAGACGGGCATTTCCCATGATAACGGTGTCGAGTACCGGATAGCTGTCGTATTTGAAGTGGTCCTGCTCGAGGAAGGAAAGACGCTGGCCCGGTGTGATGGTTACGTCTCCGTTTGTCGGTTCAAGCTGGCCGGACAGGATTTTCAGAAAGGTTGATTTTCCCGCTCCGTTGGCACCGATCATGCCGTAGCAGTTTCCCTCGGTGAATTTGATATTGACATCTTCAAACAACGCTTTTTTTCCGACACGAAGTGTCACATTATTTGCTGCAATCATACTTTTTAAAACCTCATTTTCTTATTCTTAATTGTAAACGTGAAGTTACCGCCGGGGTTTCCCGGTCATACGGAGTATAGTCTACCATAGGTTTCCGTTTTCTGGCAAGTAGGGAAAGCCCTTATTCTTCGTCTTTTTCACCGGAAATTGTAAAAAAGCTGTCATCCCGGTCTTTTTTGTCGATCAGTTCATTGTACTGCAGGCATTCATACTGCCGTTCGTACTCGAGATCCTCCTCCGGCGCATCGCTGTCGTTCCAGCGGTACCAGGTTCCGTCACTTGCTAAAAAGCCGAGGTGATTGAGCGCCGGCATCTTCTCGCGCAGGTCAAGCAGATACTCGTTGTACGGCGTCAGTTCCAGGCCGGTAAGGCTTAACGCATAGCTTGAGAGATAATTTGTGCTGATCCAGACATTGCTCTCGGATTTCATGCTGTAGTTGGTCCAGATGAAGAACGGGGTTCCATAGAACTTCTCCTGATCCTCGACCGAAAGATTCTGATAGGCGTCTCCGGCAATCCATGTTTCAAACGCATCCGGCAGTTTCGGGGAATGATCGCCGAACATAATGATCATCGTCGGCTCGTCCACCTGCTGGAAATACCGGATCAGATAGGAAATTGCCTCATCGGAAAGCTTTAACAGGGAGAAATACTGATCGGCCTCATCACTGTCGTAGCCGTTGCAGTTGATATCCGCCTGGAAATAACGGTTCGTGTAGCCGCTGTGGTTCTGCATCGTCACATCAAAGAGGAAGAACGGGCTGCCCGGCTCCTTGTTCTCGTAGGTTTCCACGATCTTCTCATAGTTCGCCTGATCGCTGATCATGCCGCGGTACCGCTTGGCCGTATCGGAGAACTGATCAATCGAGATGAAATCATCAAAATCAAGGAAACGGTATGCCGTGCTCCGCTTCCAGTTTGTCGCCTTGTTCGGATGCATCGCAATTGCCTGATAACCCTGGTCTTTTAACGTCGTGACAAGGGAATACTGGCTGTGCGTAAAGTAGCTGACGTACGGCACCATGCCCGGGAACCGCTTGCAGGAGTTTCCGGTCAGGAACTCATACTCCGTTTTTGCTGTTCCGCCGCCCTTGGTACACGTCAGCGTGTGCCCTTTGATGATATTTTCGGTCAGCGAGTCGAGGAACGGCATGTAGCTCTCGCTCGTCTGCGGATCGCCGACGGAACGGTAGTCAAACCACGACTCGTTCATGATCGCGATGATGTTGACGGGTGTCACGCTATCCGCATTATCTTTTCGAAGATCTTCTGTTTTCGTCTCTTTCTCGCTCGTATCGGCAATCGCTGTCACTTCGTCTTTCGAATAGCCGTCCGGCGGTGTCAGGCGCATGTATTTGGCGACCGCGGTAAAACCGACTGTCGTTCCGTACTGGCGGTATGTCTTCGCCGGATTCCAGAGGTCACTGATGACACCGAACTCGGCGTTCCAGTTCAGATTCATGTACGCCAGGTATGTTCCGAGCGTCAGCGCAGCAGCAGCCACGCGGAGCAGAATTTTATTTCTCGTTTTCCGTGCAAAACGGTATTCCCGGCTCTGCAGCCAGAGGCGCACAACGAGCATCATCGTGATAAACGAAGTCACGATTTCACCTGTGATCTCGAATTTGTAGCCGCCGACTACGTCCGCCGCCGTCGCAATGCTGTACAGGTCGATGAGCTGGAACGCTTCTCCGCGGAACAGATAAACATAGTAGAATACCAGACTCATGCAGAAATAAAAGATGTTCATGAAAATCATCGCGCGGCGGATGGAGTTCAGAAAGAGGGAAACGAGAATGGAAAGTACGAAAATGACACCGATATTCAACAACGCATAATACCATTTCATCTCCCGGAACTGGCTGTTTGTGACAAATTCCAGTGTGGCAAACAGATAGGCTGCGTTTGCCAGCATCAGAATCGGCTGTTTCCATCCCACATAGCGCGGTTTTGGTTTCTGGTCCGGCTTTGCAGCAAACCGGCAGAAACTGACAACTGTCGTCAGTATGATACACGCCAGCAGGCATGGGAACAGAAAGTGAATACTCCACTCCCGGTCTGCCGCCGTCGTATCCAGCAGCGGGCGCGCCAGAAACAGCAGCACCGCCAGCACGCCGAAATACAAAACAAGAAACGCGCACCGGGCGCGCTCCTTTTGATTCTCTTTTAATCTCTGATAAAACTTCTGCATCGAAACTTTATGCTCCTTTTATAAACAAGAATTATAATCCTTCCGTAAACGGCTCGTCCGCCGGATAGCCGCCGCCTAATTTTTGCATACAGCGCTGGATGGAATCTTTTGAATTTCCCCAGTCCTTATCCTTGTTGCGGTAATCGAATTTGTCAGTAAACCATGTTACCTCTTCCTGCAGCCGCTGGTAATTTTCTTTCATGATTTTGAACAGAGTCGGGTAAAATTCCGCTTTCTGTTTATCATTCAGCTTTTTCTCCGCCGTTTCTACCAGATCCGCAAAATGCGGCAGACAGAAGCCTTTTCCCTCGCGGAACAGTCTTGCAAACTCCTCGTCTTTTTTGTAGAGATCAAAGAACGTATCAAGATAGCGGTTATAGTTTGCCTTGAAGTGATCGCAGACGTAGCACGAATGCGTCTTCTCATCAATCCACTGGCCGATCGCAGTCTCACGGCCCTGTTTGTCGAGGGATGTCTTCTGCATCCGCTTGAACACCGAGGATTTTCCCGGTGCAAACAGATCCATCTGTGCGGCAAGCTCCTGGTTCAGTTTTTTCAGATGGGTGGATAAAATCAGACCGCTTCCGAGACGGTTTCCGTAATCGTACATCATTTTATAGTGGTGGCGGCAGAATCCCATCGCGTCTGTTTCCGCACGCACATCATCCTCCATATAGGATGCGCCGGAACCGAGCGCAAACGAAATCGCATGCTGCTCTGCTTCCCGCTCCAGATAGCAGAACGGGCACTCATCTTCCGCCTTGAATGCATCCATCAGCGGAATGGTATGGATCGACTCTTTCATATGCAAAAACCTCCGATTTTATTTGTTGGTGCTTTCTACAGCATACACAAAAACCTCTCATTTGTCAAAAGAACTCTTTTTCCTGTTTTCCTATTATTCTGATGGATAATTTCTATATTTTGCACAATTTACATGTGCATTATAAAAATTTAAAGTTGTTTCTTTTTGGTATTTAATCGTTTAAGATAAATATTATATAAGTCTTTGTATCACTCTGTTCAGAAAGGAGCCATAGCAATGGGAGAACGTCATACGGAGGAGATGCGCCTCCTCGGTCTTACCATCGCTTTTTATCGCAGAGCACGCGGATTAACGCAAAGTGAGCTTGCCGAAGCTGTCCAGATCAGCCGTACACATATGAGCAACATCGAAGCGCCAAACAGTCATACCTCTCTGTCTCTAAACAAGCTGATGGATATTGCGGAAGCACTCGAAATTCCGCTGAAAACATTATTTGATTTCAAACGGTAAGCCCGGAAAGCTTTCCGTTTTTTATAGCAGATTTTTACAGCAACCCCCCGCAGCCGGTGTGCGCCCGGTGCGGGGGCTTTTTCTCTCTTATTTTCCCGAAAAATCCGGAGTTCCGTCAAGATTATACGGGGTCACCTGGTATACATAGTAGTTCAGCCAGTTCGTGTACAGATTGTTCGCATGTGACCGCCATAAAAGCACTGGTTTTGTATTTGGATCGTCGTTTTTATAATAGTTCTTCGGAATCTCAATCGGGAGTCCTTTGTCTTTATCGCGGTGGTACTCGCCGTCGAGCGTCATACGGTCGTACTCCGGATGACCCATCACAAAAATCTTTCTTCCCTCTTCCGCCATGCCAAGATAGAATCCGGCTTCGTCGGACTCTGCGAGAATCGTGACATCTTTGCAGGCACGGATATCGTCGATCGGTACTTCTGTGTGGCGGGAATGCGGTGCCAAAAACTCGTCATCGAAGCCTCGCACAAGCGGGATCTTGCGGTTGTTGACTTTGTGCCAGAACAGCCCGAATTTCTTCTCCGGAAGCATCCGTTTCTTCAGTCCGTAGAAATGATACAGACTCGCCTGGGCTCCCCAGCAGAGGAACATCGTGGAGGTAACATGTGTGTTCGTCCAGTCCATGATCTTTGTCAGTTCATCCCAGTAGTCAACTTCTTCAAATTCCATCTGCTCGACCGGTGCACCGGTGATGATCATACCGTCGTAATAATTTTTCCGCACATCCTCAAATTTCACATAGAACGTGTTCAGATGGCTGGTCGATGTATTTTTCGCCTCGTGGCTTGCCACCATCAGAAAGGTGACATCAACCTGCAGGGAGGTGTTGGAAAGGGAGCGCAGAAGCTGCAGCTCGGTATCTTCTTTGAGCGGCATCAGATTCAGGATCATAATCTTCAGCGGACGGATGTCCTGATGAACCGCTCTTGTCTCGTCCATGACGAATATATTTTCGCTTTCGAGTATTTCTTTTACAGGTAAATCTGCCTGAACTTTAACCGGCATATTCTTTTTCCTCGTTTCTATTCTTCTTGATCTGCCGCGCTTTTCTCTGCGCAGACAGGCGGTTTGCTTTTTCCGGCAGGAATTTCTGCCGTCTGCTTCCGATTATAGCAGATTCCCGCGCGGGATGCAAACCGCCTTTGCAGATATTTCGTTATTCTTCTGTCATCTTCAGAAATTCCTCTTCTGAGATCACCGGCACGCCGAGTTCGCGCGCTTTCCGGTTTTTGGAGGAACTGGATGTCGTGTCGTTGTTGATCAGATAGCTCGTCTTTCCCGTTACACTTCCGGTGGCTTTTCCGCCGAGCTCCTCGATTCTTGCCTTTAATGCATTCCGGTTCGGGAAATGTTCCACACTTCCGGTGATGACGAAGGTAAGACCGGCTAATTTCTGTTCTTCCTGGCTTGCCTGCGGCTTCTCAATCGTCAGATACGACAGAAGGCGCTCAAGGCGTTCTTTATTTTCCTCATCCGCAAAGTAATCCACGATGCTTTTTGCAATCACTTCTCCGACACCGTCGATCTGCGCGAAATCCTCCGCCGATGCATTCCGGATCCGGTCGAGATCGAAATCGAAGGCTTTGCAGATCATTCTCGCGTTTGCAAGACCGATATTTAAGATGCCAAGTCCGAAAATCAGACGGGGCAGCGTTGTGTTTTTCGCGCGCTCGATGCTGTCGATCAGATTCTGGTATGATTTTTCACCGAAACCGTCCATCTCCACAATCTCGTCGCGGTAGCGGTCGAGACGGAAAATATCGGCAAACTCACGGATGAAGCCGTGGCCCACGAATTTTTCGAGCGTTGCCTCCGACATGCCGTCGATGTTCATCGCGTCGCGGCTTACAAACAGGGTGAATGCCTTCATGAATTTTGCCGGGCACTCCGGATTCGTACAGTAGAGGGTCTCGACATTGTTCATCATCTGAATCCGGGTGGCACCGCCGCAGGCAGGACACGTTTCCGGAATATCGCGCACACCGCTTCTCGTCAGATTCTCTGAGATCTGTGGAATGATCATGTTTGCTTTGTAGACAAGGATTTTATCACCCACACCGAGATCCAGCGAACGCATGATACTGATGTTGTGGACGCTTGCGCGGGAAACCGAAGTTCCTTCCAGCTCGACCGGCTCAAAAACCGCAACCGGATTGATGAGACCGGTTCTCGACGGGCTCCACTCAATTTCAAGCAGAGTGGTCTCCTTCTGTTCATCCGCCCATTTGAAGGCGAAAGCGTTCCGCGGGAATTTCGCGGTTGTGCCGAGTGATTCTCCGTAGGCGATATCGTCATACAACGTGACAAGGCCATCGGACGGGAAATCGTTTGTCTCGATTTTCGTGGAGAAATATTGCATCGCCTCGTCGAGGTTATCTTTGGTGACAACCTTGTATTCCACCACCTCGAAGCCCTGCTCTTTCAGCCACTCCATCTGACGGATTCTGGAATTTTCGAAATCCTGTTCCGGAGCGCTCACAAGCGCAAATGCCATAAAATGAACGTGGCGTTTTGCCGTAATCTCATTGTTCAGCTGGCGCACAGAACCGCTGCAGAGGTTCCTCGGATTCTTGTATTTCGCATCGACATCCTCAATCTCCTCGTTGATCTTCTCAAAATCGGAATAGCGGATGATCGCCTCGCCGCGCAGAACCAGCTCTCCCTGGTACGGGATTTTTAAGGGAATATTTTCAAACACTTTTGCATTGTTCGTGACAACCTCTCCGATCACGCCGTTTCCACGGGTGACGGCCTTTGCGAGGGTACCGCCGCGGTACGTCAGAACGACGGTCAGACCGTCCATCTTCCAGGATAGCAGCGTTTTGTGATCCCCGATGAAGCTGCGGAGCACTTCCACATCTTTCGTTTTATCAAGGGAAAGCATCGGCGACTCGTGCGCTTCTTTCGGCAGTTCGTCCATCGCCTCGTAGCCGACTTTTGTGGTCGGGCTTCCGGCGAGTGTTACGCCTGTTTTTTCCTCTAATACCTGCAGTTCGTCATACAGCGTGTCGTACTCCAGGTTGCTCATGATCTCCCGGTCTTCCTGGTAATAGGCTTTTGCCGCTTCGTTCAGCTTTTTGACCAGTTCCTTCATCCGTTCTGTCTCGTTCATCGCTTTTCCTCCCCGATCTGCTTTTTCAGTTCTGCTAATTCTTTTTCCGTTAAAGGGCGGTACTCCCCTGTTTTCAGGTCTTTCAAGTGAATATTCATGATCCGCACACGTTTCAGCTTTGTGACACGATATCCTAATGCTTCGCACATCCGCCGGATCTGACGGTTCAGCCCTTGCGTCAGAATAATCGTAAAGCTGCGCTCTCCCGTTTTCTGGATCCGGCACGAGCGCGTCACGGTATCGAGAATCGGCACGCCGGATGCCATTTCTTTCAGAAATTCCGGTGTAATCTCTTTGTTTACCTCGACCTGGTATTCTTTTTCGTGGCGGTTTCTGGCACGCATGATACCGTTTACGATCGCACCGTCGTTCGTCATCAGAAGGAGGCCTTCGGAATCTTTATCGAGTCTTCCCACCGGGTAAATCCGCACCGGGTAGGACAGATAATCGATGACGTTGTTTTTCTCCCGTTTTTCCGCAGTACAGACGATGCCGCGCGGTTTGTTGAAGGCGAGATAGACTTTTTTCTCCTCCGGGACAACGGTTTTGCCTTTCACGACAACAACGTCGCCAGACTCCACCTGCATGCCGGTTTCCGCGCGTTTTCCGTTTACCGTAATCTCGCCCGCTTCTGTCAGACGGTCCGCCTCCCGCCGCGAGCAGACGCCCGCATCACTTAAGTATTTGTTTAAGCGCATGGTTTTATCCTTCCAAAAAAGCAGTTTCATAAAAACCAGAAACTGCTTTTTTTGTTTTGTATTATTCTATTGTTCCTACTGAATGCTCTCTACATATACTCTCAGGGAAGCATCTGCATCGAGTGCATTCCGATAATCGTTCTGAACCTGTTCGATCAGATTTTTGACTTCTTCGTTTTCGAGCGCCGCTTTCATAGCCTCGGTTACGGCCGCATCGCTGTCAGTATCATCCATGATTTTCAGGCCGCCGTCTTCTGTCGTGTAGAGATAATACTCCGAAAGCATCGGCAGGGTCTGGTTGATTCCCAGATATTTGCATCTGCTGCTGACAAACGCGATGTACGTTCCGTCGCTTGGACCGCTGATCGTGTAGACCTTTACATCTCCGTATGACTCCACATCGCTTTCTGCCTCAATCTGCGCCTGCTCCTCCGCGGTCAGATTATCTGTTACTGCAAAAAGACCGTTGATATCCCTTGCACCGAGCGCGGTGTAATACTGCTCCAGCACGGTGCTTACTTCCGGGACATTGTCCGTGGCAAAGGAGACAGCCGTATTATCGGTATTCTCTGTATTACTGGTATCGTCTGCCGCTTCCGGCTCACTTGTCGGCTCAGCCTCTGCATCCGGCGCGCTGGCAGTATCGGTACTGGAAGCATCTGCACTGGAATCATTCGCGGAATCCGAAACGTCCGATGAAATGCCTGTGCTGTCCTCAGAATCTGCTTTGCTGTCTGCTTTTACCTGTGTCTTTTTATCCGGCACATTGTTTCCGGTGCTGCTGCTTGTTACGGTTCCGCCGCTCGATTTTCCATCGTTTTTTGGTGACACCAGATGAACGATGAGAAGAACCGCTGCCACAATCAGGAGAATTGCTCCGATCAGAAGCATGTAGCGCAGATTATCGGAAATCCATTCCCGGATTTTATCTTTTGTTGTCATTGGTTTTGCCATATTTTTCCTCCTTCATCAAAACTGATCCGCCGGATCAGTTATTGATATGCTCAGCAAGCAAAAAAACCTCTACTTCACACCGAAGCAGGGGCTTTCCTTATCCTGCGCCGGTCCTGCCCGCCGCAGCATGCCATGTAGCAAAAACGCGTCTGGAGGGATTCGAACCCCCGACACACGGTACCGGAAACCGTTGCTCTATCCCCTGAGCTACAGACGCTGATGTGATCTGTTTTCTCAACCACACTATGATAGTTTACCACAGACTCCTGCAATTGTAAAGTATTTTTCCCACCCAGCCGCCCATTTTTTTCTTAAATTATTCGCAGACTATTCTGCCACACAGCTTACGTTTCTTCCTCACACAGCGTCAGTTCCCCGCTTTCCCGGTGGTAATAATAAACGTGATCCGACAGAATCTCCTGCGGCTTGACCGTCTTTTCATTCACGTCCCGTACCATGTCGGAAAGACACTCCTCTGGGAACACATCATAATCTGGAATCACCATGCACTCATGGATACTGCTCGGAATCACATAAAGACTTGCCTCAAAGCGCTGCGAAAGACTCTCCAGCACGCCGGGATAGCACATGCAGATTGCACCCAGCTTTCCTCTGCGGTTGCTGACCAGGTAAAACTGTTCCGCCAGCGGACCAAGCTCGAACAGGGGAAATGTTACTCCGTACTCCTCTTTCAAATACACCATAAGGCTGTCTGTGCGCACCGGCAGATCCCGCAGGGTGTTCTCCCAGGCACGGGCATCCAGCTCCTCCGCCGAAATTCCCCACAGCTCCCGGTGCGTCTCGTGGATCAGAATTGTCGCATCCGGCACGCGGTTTCCCCGCATCTGGTAATAGTACACGACCGCGAGATCGAGAAATTTTCTGTGCGGAACTTCGGAGAGCAGCGTACGGTTTTTCTCCGCATGAATGAGCTCGCAGTAGATCTGCGGCGCAGCATTTTTCCAGTTGGTAAAAAAGGCAGCTTTCTCCGGTCTTCTCGCCTCCGCTTCCACTTTCCGGTACTGCTCCAGTACCTTTTCTGCAATCTGAGAAAGCGGCACGCCCTGCAGACAGCATTCATACAGAAGCTCCACGTAGATCGTCGGTGCAATCCAGTCCTTCTTTCTGCTGATGACAAACGCCTCTTTTTCGATACCGTTCAGCTTCTGCACCGATTCTATCTTCACCTCAAAATCATCGCCGGCTTTTCTTTTCAGCAGCGCGGCAAGCTGCTCTTTGAACATCTGATAGTCCATTTTTTCCCACCTTTCCTGTTTGATTGCCTTTTGTATTTTTGCTTTACGGAACAAAAAAAGCTCCGAAAAACACAACTTAAAAACCTCTGTACAGATCTGTATATGCCAGAGATTCGTTGGTTCGCGGAACTTCGAACGATGAGAAAAACGGGCCCGGACTGCTTCCGACAGCCTTTATCAGCCATTTTTCAGACGAATATTCTATTTATTTAGAAAACCGTGTCCGCCACAAAGAAAGTTGTGACGGACAACGGCGGGAACAGTCTTACTTATACACGGGACAGATATTCACCTGTTCTGGTATCAATTTTGATTTTGTCTCCCTGGTTTACGAACAGCGGAACGCTTACGGTAGCACCAGTCTCAACGGTAGCCGGTTTGGAAGCACCCTGTGCGGTATCTCCCTTGAAGCCTGGCTCAGTCTCGGTGATCTCAAGCTCTACAAACAGAGGCGGTTCGATTGCGAATACATTTCCGTTGTAGGAACATACTTTAACCATTTCGTTTTCTTTTACAAATTTCAGAGCATCTCCGATGGTCTCTTCGTTCAGAGCGATCTGCTCATAGTTTTCTACGTTCATGAAGTAGAATAAATCACCATCGCTGTACAGATACTGCATGTCTACACGCTCGATACGAGCCTGCGGGAATTTCTCAGTCGGACGGAAGGTACGCTCTACCACACCACCGTTGATGACATTTTTTAATTTTGTTCTTACGAATGCAGCTCCTTTACCAGGTTTTACATGCTGAAATTCAAGAATCTGAACGACCTGACCATCGATCTCGAGGGTAACGCCGTTTCTAAAATCTCCTGCTGAAATCATTCTGATTTTTCCTCCTTAACATAGTACGATGCGCCAAATGCGCACCATAGGCTTATCTTATAATATAATATTTTTCCCGATTTTTCAACTGTTTTTTTTCGTAATCCTGCCGCGGGCCAGATCACGCTCATAAAAGAACAGTACAATGTGCTCCAGATACCGTTTCAGAACGATCTGAATTTCCTCTTTCGGATTGATCGGCTCGGTCAGAATATTGTAAAGTCCGGTCCGTTTTGCACCGTACACATCGGTGAAAAGCTGATCCCCGACAAAGACCGCCTGCTCCTCTTTGATCCCCATTCTCCGGCATGCCTCCTGGTAGTTTTTCACCGAAGGCTTGTGCGCATTTTCGATATAGATAGAACCGACCGCATCGGCAAACGGAGCCACACGCGGTTTCTGATTGTTGGAAAGCAGACAGGTGGAAAAACCAGTCTCCCGAAGAGACGCAAAGAACGCAGCCGCCTCCTTCGTTGCCGGCGCACCGTGCGGAACAAGCGTATTATCGATATCAAAAATCACGCCCCGGTATCCTTTCCGGTACAGATCCGCGTAATCGATCGTATAGGCACTTTTTTCTCTCCGGTCCGGGTAAAACATCCGCATCAGTATAGTTCCCCGGTTCTTCTGGTTTTTTCCACTCATCTTCTTTCTCCAATCCTCTTTTCGTTTATACAGTAACTTTATTCTTCTTTCAGAAACTCCTGCAGAGCCTCAAAATTTGCTTTCATCTGGTCATAGCCGTGCTGGTAAAATTCCCGCAGCTTCTCCTCGTCCTTTTCGAGACGCGATACCGCCGGTATCTCCGGGCGGATCACAAAGACGGAGCCTTCTTCTTCCCATTTTTCGATGCATTCGAGTACCTGGTTATAATGTTTCGCGCGGTTTACAAGCGCACGCACGAGATTCGGGTATTTGCGGAATGCCGCCACATACAGCTCCCAGCCTCTCGTTCCCTCTTTTTTGCGGTAACCGAAATTCCGTGTCAGAATAATGACATTTTTTCGGTGTCCCGTCTTTAAGGAACGGATAATCGGGATCGAATCGGCAACACCGCCGTCGACGTACTCGTTTCCGTCGATCTCCACCATCGGGCAGGCGATCGGCATGCTCGATGATGCACGGCCAATTGCAAGCAGACGTTCTTTATTTTCGCGGTCATCCAGATATTCCGCGCGTCCCGTCTCACAGTTTGTCACAACCAGCTCACACGTCTGCGGCGATGCAAAATACGTATCAAAATCAAATGGAAAAATCTCATACGGATACCGTTCGAACACCATATCCATGTCGAGCAGTGCTTTTTTCTCAACGATTGTCTTGATATTCTTATTGACGTAGCGGTTTTTCTCATCCGTGACAATCATACAGTCCCTCGTTCTGCCAATCTGGCGCGATACATAGTCCAGCGCATTGCAGGCTCCGGCGGAAACGCCGATCACATGAGGGATATAATACTCCTGCTCCATCAGAAAGTCCAGCGCTCCTGCTGTAAAGACGCCGCGATTGGCCCCTCCTTCCAATATGACTGCTCCGGATTTTGTTATGCTGTAATTTTTTGTCTCATTCATTCTCCTGCACTCTCCTATTTTTCACAATGACACATTACTTCCTGCACAGAGCAATGCCGGAGCAGATCGGAAAATCCCGACACGCTCCGGCCCTTCTGCCTGTTTTATCTGTTTTCCAGCGGAACATAGTCCACTTCATCTTTGACACTCTTGTACGCCGGGCGGATGATCTTGTCGGTGTTGATCAGTTCCTCCATCCGGTGTGCACTCCAGCCGACGATACGCGCGCAGGCGAACATCGGGGTGTAGAGCTCCAGCGGAAGATCCAGCATGCTGTAAACGAAGCCGCTGTAGAAGTCGACGTTTGCGGATACACCTTTGTAAATATGGCGCTCCTCGCCGATGATCTTCGGAGCCAGTTCCTCGACCATAGCGTACAGCCGGTAATCTTTCTCTCTGTGTTTTTCTTTTGCCAGCTGCTCAACGAAGGTCTTGAAGATGCGCGCACGCGGGTCGGAAATGGAGTAAACCGCATGGCCCATACCGTAAATCAGACCTTTCTGGTCGAACGCCTCTTTGTGCAGCAGCTTTCTTAAGTAATTCGATACTTCTTCCTCATCCGTCCAGTCTTTGACGTGTGACTTCATATCGTCGAACATCCGCACAACCTTGATGTTTGCACCGCCGTGCTTCGGTCCCTTTAAGGAGCCGAGCGCCGCTGCAATTGCGGAGTACGTATCGGTTCCGGAAGAAGAAACAACATGTGTTGTAAAGGTTGAGTTGTTACCGCCGCCGTGCTCCATGTGGAGGACGAGGGCAAGATCGAGGATCTTCGCCTCCAGCGGGGTGTATTTCTGATCCGGGCGGAGCATCAGCAGAATGTTTTCTGCGGTGGAAAGCTTCTTCGACGGATTGTGGATATATAAACTTTTTCCCTTGATATAATGGTTGTACGCCTGATAGCCATAGACGGACAGCATCGGGAAAACAGAAATCAGGTTAATGCACTGGCGAAGCACATTCGGAAGGGAGGTATCATCTGCGTGGTTGTCGTACGCGTACAGGGTCAGAACGCTTCGGGACAGAGTGTTCATCATGTCCTTGGTCGGCGCTTTCATAACAACGTCACGCACAAAGTTCTTCGGCAGGGACTGCTGCTGTTTTAAAATCGTCTTAAAATGCTTAAGCTGCTCTTCATTCGGCAGATTTCCAAACAGGAGCAGATAAGCGACTTCTTCAAATCCCATACGGTTTTCACTCAAAAATCCCTGGGTCAGTTTTTCCACGTTGATGCCGCGGTAGTACAGACGTCCGTCACACGGTGTTTTGACGCCGTCAATGATATCCGAAGACACAACGTTTGAAATCTGTGTCAGTCCCGCAAGGACGCCAACGCCGTTGACATCGCGCAGTCCGCGTTTTACATCGTATTGCCCATACAGCGAAACATCCATTTTGGAGTTATCCAGACAGATGTTTGTCAGTTCCTCTATTTCCGGTGTTACTTTCATGCTAAAAGCCATATGCATTCCCCTTTCTCTTCTCTTTTTTTACTCACTTTCGCTCATTATAGCATTAAACCAAGGGATTCGTATACTGAAATTTTTATAAACATTCGAAAAATTTTCGTAAGATTTTGTCTCACAAAAGGTATCAGGCTTCTGTTTTACATGCATCGAAGGCTTGATCCAGTGCGTCCAGGAAATCTCCCATCACGTAATACAGCGTCTCAAACCGCAGATAATCGAGGACGTTTTCATCCCACATAAACTTCAGCACCGGCGGGAATTCCTCATCGGACTCCCAGAACTGGAAGACGAGCGGCAGAAACGGAAAGACATGAAAAACAAAAGCAGCGTCTCCCGGGAAATATGGTTTTCCGCCAAGGGAAACGCATGCTTTTTTCAGCTGTTCCACATGCCCGTCATACCGTGCGGCGCGGCTGTCGTGAACGCCGGACGCAATCGTGCGGCCTTTGATCGTTCCCTTTAAGGAATTGGTACGCGCATACGTGCCGGCGAGCACAATCTCCTTCTTTCCGCAGCAGAGCAGGTCGAAAATCGTCAGCGTCTCATTGAAACTGCCCTGATGTACATGAAGAAAATGGTCTTTTGATCCCTCTACAACGCCGGTATGGCGGTTCACTCTCCATTCTTCAAAAAGATACGGCACATAGAAATAATCGCCATCAAACGCAAAGCCATACTTTCCTTCGATCTCCTTCTGATCGTATGTCAGAAAACGTTCCTGCATCTGATCACGCATTTTAATATAGTTCGACACTTCCATTTTTTTGCCTCCCGCTATTTGTCGAGCATCTTTTTCAGCTCGTCCATGAACGTGTTGACGTCCTTGAACTCACGGTAAATCGACGCAAAGCGGACGTACGCCACCTGATCCAGGTCTTTTAAGTAATGCATGACCTTCTCTCCGATCACAGAGCTTGGAATCTCGCGTTCCTCGCCGTTGAAAAGCTCCGTCTCCACCTTGTTGACCATCTCGTTGATCTTCTCGGCGGACACCGGCCGTTTGTGGCAGGCGCGCAGGATACCGGTCTCGATTTTCGAGCGGTCATACTGCTCGCGGTTCATATCTTTTTTGATGACGATCAAAGGGATCGTCTCCACTTTTTCGTATGTCGTAAAGCGTCTGCCGCAGACATCGCACATCCGGCGGCGGCGGATCGCATTGCTGTCTTCAATCGGGCGTGAATCCACAACCCGGGTATTATCCTGATTACAAAATGGACATCTCATATCTTTCGTCCTCGTTTCTAAATAAGTATTTCGGAAAGTTTTCTACTTTTACAGTATACGCATTTTTCCGTGAAATTCAAGTCAACTGCAGCAACATTTTCGCATATGTTTTTCCATAGGAATCAGTAAAAAGGAGCACCGCATGCGCGTTGTAGATCTCCGCCAGAAAGAAGTTATCAATATCTGCACCTGCAAAACGCTCGGCTGTCCGATTGATGTGGAATTCAATCCAAAAACGGGACATCTTACCGGACTCGTTCTTCCGGGTCCTGTGAAATTCTGCGGCTTTTTCTGCCACGGCGAGGATTTTGTGATCCCATGGGACCGCATCTGCCAGATCGGCAACGATATCATTCTCGTCGAAATTCCGGAAAAAGAGAAAAAACAGCCCTGATCAACGGATATGAAAACCGAATTCCGATTCCAGCGGAATCTTCGTCCATTTTGCATCCGTGATTTCGATGTAGCTGGAGGTGCGGATCCTTTTGATCATCTCCGTGATCGTCTCCTCATCACCCTGCACCTCCATCTCCACCGTCTCATCCCAGCAGTTTCTCACCCAGCCTGTCAGCCCGAGCTGGTAGGCAGCATAATACGCCCGGTAACGGAACCCCACGCCCTGCACCTGGCCGTAGAAAATCACATGGTACCGGATTTCTTCTTTTTCGTCTCTTCTGTCTCGTTTCGCTGTCTCGTTCATATTTCTCTGCCTCCCAACAGTCATTGCCTAAAATTCGTCTGCCGTCGCACAGTACAGCGGAAGCGGGAACCAGTCGGATGGAATGTTCTTCCAGATTTCAGATGGAACCTTGCTTCCCTTACTTGCCAGCGGTGAAAGAAGCAGTTCCTGCGCCTGCTCCCGGTTGAGTACATCTGCCCCCGGATGGGCTTCCCCTGTCACGGTCACAGTTCCATCTTTTACCGTCACGGTCACCGGCTGTCCCTCCAGTACAGCAGACCACGTTCCATCGCTGATGCCCATCGTCTCTGCTTTCATGGTCAGCATTGCCTCGATGACGTCTGCAAATTGGAAAATACGGTACATCGCGGAACCGCAGCGCTCTTTTGTGAAGCTTTCGCAGACTTCCGATAACGCTGCTGCTTTTCCGGTCTCATACACCGGAATGGAAATGAAAAGAGAGTCAAGCGCATTTTCTTTTAAATAAGCGGCAAGTGCAGGAACGAAATCCTGTTCCTCCAACACTTCTGCTTCCACAACCTGGTTTCCGCCGCAAAGTGCCAGATATCCGATCCGCTCACCGTTTTTCCAGATTGCAATTGCCTGCTCGCCGAACGTTTTCAGGCAGGCTTTCACATCCTCTCTTACCACGTAAAGCGGTTTTTCCTCATTCAGCTTCTTTGCAAAGGCTGCCGCCTCTTCGTCCGCTTCGCCGTTTTCCGGAAACAGCGGCGCAAAGGTGTAAGCGGAGAGTTCCCCGTTTTTCCAGGTATGGCGCACATTTGCCACATCCAGGTAAAACGTGTATTTTTCACTTCCCGGCGTAAAGCCAAAGTAGGCATACCGCTGTCTCTGGCCGTCCAGTGCCAGAAGATCACACGTTCCTTCCAGATCCGTAATCCAGTCGCCAAGAAGACGCTTCATGTGGCCTTCGCCCCTTGCCTTTGGATGCACGGAAACGCTTCCCACATATCCTGCGCGGAGCAGCTTACCCCCTGCTGCCATTTGCTGCGGAAGCACCGCAATCTCGGCCCGGAGTCTGCCGTTTTCCGCAACAGCGACGCGGTGGATCCGTGCCATTTCCGGTCCTGCCTGATAAACCCTTGGAATTAACTGCTCAAAGTCGTGCGGACGGTGTGCCGTGCTGAACACGTAGTTTGCAAGTTCGATGCAGTCCTCCCACTCTTCCGGCTTTGCAAGTCTGTACTCTGTCATAATGTAAAAACCTCCTGATCCTAAAAACCCTTTTGTTTTTGCTCTTCTTTTTCTCTATCCTAACGGATTTTTGTCCTTTTGTCACGAAAATTCCGAACAAATTGCAATATTTTTGCTATATCTGGTAAAAAAAAGAAACGCGCCCGGAAATTTTCATTCCAGGCGCGTTTCCCTTTTCTCAACGTTTCCTGTTTTACTGGATTCCTTTTACGGTGTAATCCTGTGCCTCTACGGCTGTTTTCAGCACATCGTCTGATACAGGAGCTGTCAGTGTTACAACGGCTGTTCCTTTTTCATGGCTTACTTCTGCGGATGCAACACCCTCGATTGCCTCAAGTGTTTTCTTCACTCTTGCCTCGCAGTGGCCGCACATCATGCCCTCGATTGTCATGGTTTTTACCATTCCCTGTTCTGTTGTCATGTTCAGATCCTCCTTTAGAATTTCGTTTTTGATTCTTTTATCTTTTGACGCGTCGTGCATCCGAAACAGATTCAGACGCAGGGCGTTTGTCACAACGCAGAAGCTCGAAAGGCTCATCGCCGCCGCACCGAACATCGGGTTCAGCTTCCAGCCGAACAGCGGGATCCATACGCCCGCAGCCAGCGGAATACCGATGATATTGTAAATGAAGGCCCAGAACAAATTCTCGTGAATGTTCCTGAGGGTCGCACGGCTTAAGCGGATCGCTGCCGGTACATCGGAGAGGCGGCTCTTCATCAGGACAACGTCTGCCGCATCGATCGCGATATCGGTTCCTGCTCCGATGGCAATACCGATATCCGCACTGGTCAGAGCCGGTGCATCGTTGATGCCGTCTCCTACCATCGCTACTTTTCCTTTTTCTTTCAGGCGGCTGATGACCGCTTCTTTTCCATCCGGCAGAACGCCTGCGATGACTTCGTCCACACCTGCCTCAGCGCCGATGGCACGCGCGGTGCGCTCATTGTCTCCGGTCAGCATCACGACACGGATTCCCATATTCTGCAGCTCTTTCACCGCACGCGGGCTGTCCTCTTTGATGACATCCGCAACCGCGATCATACCGAGCATCTTTCCGTCTTCACTGAAGAACAGCGGTGTCTTTCCTTCTTCGGAAAGTTTTGCTGCCTGCTCTTCCATCTGTTTCGCGAGAACCGCTTTTTTCGTAATCAGTGCGCGGTTGCCTCCGCAGAGCTCTTTTCCGTTCCGTTTTGCCACAAGACCGTTTCCAGGAAGCGCAGAGAAATCACTGACTTCTTCGCGGGCCAGGCCTTTTTCCTCTGCAAGTGCAAGAATCGCACGGGCCAGCGGATGCTCACTTTTCTGCTCCAGTGCAAAGGCACCTTTTAAAAGCTCCTCCTCACTTACACCGTCCGCCGGGACAAGATCGGTTACCTGCGGCTCTCCGCTTGTGATGGTTCCAGTCTTATCGAGTGCAACGATCTGTGTTTTTCCTGTCTCCTCGAGAGAAACTGCGGTTTTGAACATCGTTCCGTGTTTTGCTCCCATTCCGTTTCCGACCATGATCGCAACCGGTGTTGCAAGGCCGAGCGCACACGGGCAGCTGATAACGAGAACGGAAATACCTCTTGCAAGAGCAAAGCCGACGCTCTCTCCTGCAAACAGCCAGATCACAATCGTAGCAAGTGCAATGCAGATAACGGCCGGCACAAAAATACCGGAAACTTTATCGGCCACTTTGGCGATCGGCGCTTTTGTCGCTGCCGCATCGCTGACCATCTGAATGATCTGGGAGAGTGTTGTGTCTTCTCCGACTCTCGTCGCCTCACAGGTCAGGAAACCGGACTGGTTTAAGGTCGCCGCCGATACGCGGTCGCCGGCCTCTTTATCCACCGGAATACTCTCGCCAGTCAGCGCGGATTCGTTGACGGCACTCGTTCCCTCCAGGACAACGCCGTCCACCGGAATATTTTCGCCCGGGCGGACGATGAAATGATCGCCCTTTTTCACCTGATCAATGCCGACTTCCACTTCTTTTCCGTCTCTTAAGAGAACGGCGGTCTTCGGAGCCAGCTTCATCAGACTCTTTAACGCATCGGTCGTTTTTCCTTTGGAAATCGACTCCAGCATTTTTCCGACGGTAATCAGGGTCAGAATCATGGCTGCGGACTCGAAGTAAAATTCATGCATATAGCTCATGACTGCATCCATGTCCCCCTGTACCTGCGCTCCCGTCATGGCAAACAGGGCGTAGACGCTGTATACAAACGATGCGGTAGAACCAAGCGCTACCAGTGTGTCCATGTTCGGTGCTTTATGCCAGAGACTCTTGAAACCGCTGATAAAGAATTTCTGGTTGATGACCATGACCGCAATGGTAAGCAGGAGCTGTACCAGTCCCATTGCGATGTGGTTTCCTTCAAAGAATTTCGGCAGCGGCCATCCCCACATCATATGGCCCATGGAGAAATACATGAGCGGAATCAAAAGAAGAACGGAGCTCAACAGACGGCGTTTCATGACCGGTGTTTCCTTGTCTTTCAGCATCTCTTCGTATTCTGCTGTGGAAGCCGACTGTGATGTGCTTCCCTTCTCGCCTTTTTTCGACGCACCGTATCCTGCATTTTCCACGGCGGCAATAATCTCTGCCGGGGAGGCCGTTCCCTCCACGCCCATGGAATTTGTCAGAAGGCTGACTGCGCAGGATGTGACACCGGGTACCTTTGACACGGCTTTTTCGACACGGGTCTGGCAGGCGGCGCAGCTCATGCCGGTTACATTGTACTGTTCCATCGTATGTCTTCCTTTCTGTAGTTCTGGATTTTCTATTTCATATACCCTAATGGGGTATCTTGTTTTCTTCTACACTATATACCCTGTCCGGGTATTTTGCAAGTGTTTTTTCAAAAAATTTCCACTTCTCTTCTGCCATCCCCCGCACAATCCGGCCGGACCATCCTCAGAAATCCCTTGACAACCCGGCGCATGTATTTTATATTGAAGCAATCATGGATGATTTTTTCTTCTTCATCCTTCGGAGGTTTTTATGATTACATATGATTATTATCGCATTTTTTACTTCGTAGCACAATATCACAGCTTTACAAAAGCCGCGGAAATTCTGAAAAACAACCAGCCCAACATCACACGGTGCATGAACAATCTGGAAAGTGAGCTTGGCTGCAAACTTTTTATCCGTTCCCACCAGGGTGTCACACTGACAGCGGAGGGCGAAAAGGTGTATGAGCGTGTGGCCGTTGCCTACGAACAGCTCCGCACGGTTGAGGAGGAGCTGGCTCTTGAGCGGTCTCTTGAGAGCGGCCTTATCACAATCGGTGCGAGCGAGACGGCACTTCGTCTGATGCTGCTCTCCCGCCTGGAGCACTTCCACACCCGCTATCCGCACGTCCGCCTGCGCATCTCCAACCACTCGACGCCGCAGGCCATCCAGGCGCTCGAAAACGGTCTGGTCGACTTCGCAGTCGTCACAAGCCCGGTGGAAATCCGCAAACCGCTGCACAAGATCCCGATTTTCCCATTCCAGGAAATTCTGATCGGCGGATCGAAATATGCATCCCTTTCCGCAGAGCCGCATCATCTCGGCGAATTGTCAGAATATCCTTTTATCTCGCTTGCCAAAGACACCGGCACGCGGGAGCTGTACGCCGAGTACTTTCTGAATCACAACCTCGCCTTCCACCCCGATATGGAGGCGGCGACGACGGATCAGATTCTTCCTATGGTCGAGTATAACCTCGGCATCGGATTTTATCCGGAGGAGCTGGCACGCGATGCCTTAAAGAGCCGTACCGTCTGTCGGATTCCGCTCATCGAGGAGGCCCCCAAACGTGAAATCTGTCTTATCATCAACCCGCGGCAGCACCAGAACGCGGCGGCAAAAGAGCTGATCGAGGAGCTTCTGGAACGCGTATAAGATTTTATGAACTTTTGTTTGAAACAGAAAAAGACCCTGTCTACCGGCGAACGGAACATCGCTGCTCCATCCTTCCCGTATACAGGGTCTCTTTTTTATTTATGCCTGCTGTCCGGCAATCTGCTCTTTTTTATGCGGCATGGCAAATACCATCGCCGTGTAGGAAAGCATTGCGCCTGTGATGTAGAAGAACATCAGAAATCCGCTCCGGTTCAGCACAGCGATGCGGACAATTCCAATCCAGAAACCGACGTTGGACGCCAGGGAGAACACACGCGCAAACATCATGTTTTTCTCCTCACCCTTTGCCAGGCGGACGATCAGCAGCAGCATGGCCGCTGAAAAGAATAGTGTCATACAGCACTCCAGAAATACTTCCATTTTTTCAGCCTTCTTTCTTCACTCTCTCTTATTTCTCAGCGGTACTTTTCCAGTGACATCAGAAGGAAGCTCACCAGAAGAAGTCCGCAGGAAATCCAGATTACATGGATTCCATACAGCATGGAGAACACGCCTCCGATTCCGGCGCCGATGGCGAAAGCCAGAATCACGCCGAAATAGTATCCGGCCTGACGGAGCTGTTCTTTTTTCTTATCCCGCATATACATAGACAGCGCTGCGGTTCCGCTTCGCAGGTTTCCGATGCACATGGTGCTTGCATACGAATAACCGCCGACCTTGCGGAAGGTCTGTACCTGAATCGCGCACGCAAACGATACAAGCATCGCCGCGAGCATATTATAAGAAGACGGAATAAATCCGACGATCGCAAGGATCACAATTTCCGCCGCGAGAAGTACCTGCCGCCAGTGCAGCCTCTTTGCATACCGGTAATGCTCCTGGAAATTTTCTGCCAGAAATACACCCATCGCAAAAAAGAGGATCGGGAAGAGATACCGAAGGCCTGCCGTAAAGTTTCCTTCCAGAAAATTCTGGCTCATCAGCACAACGTTTCCCGTCTGGGCATTTGAGAATACTTCATCTCTGCAATTGTACGTGTAGGCATCCTGAAAACCGCCGGACAGCGCCAGAAACATACTGTTGATAAATGCTTCCGACATCTGATTTTCCGAGAGCAGGCGTCCTACAAGGCTTGCTTTCTTTTCCATAAATTTTCCCTTTCTTTCAACAGACGGCCCGGCTTTTTGGTGCCTGCCGTTTTGCTTCCCTTATTATAACCGCCCGCTTTTTGAGATGGAAAAACGGATATCGTATTATGCTCATATATTTTTCATATGACTATATTGATTTAAAATCATTTTAATATGATACACCGTAAAAAATGGAGAAATTTTGTCACTTTGCACAAACAAAATTTCTCCCTTTTTGTAAATTGTCTTTATTGTTCTAAAATTTTCTTACTTTCTTCCTCTCTGTTTCTCACTCTGCTCGCGGTGGTACTGCAGCGTGTAGAGCTGGTAATATCTTCCCTGCGCTGTTAAAAGCTCCTGATGCGTTCCATGCTCCACGATTTTTCCGTGGGACAGTACGATAATCTCATCCGCATGCTGGATCGTCGAAAGACGGTGCGCTACGATCAGCATCGTTCCGATGTTCTTCATCTTTTCCATGGAATCCTGGATCAGAAGCTCGGTTTCGGTGTCGATGTTCGCCGTCGCCTCGTCAAGGATCATGACCGAAGGCTTATGGATGATGGTACGCGCAAACGAGAGAAGCTGGCGCTGTCCGGCGGAGAAGTTGTTTCCTCTCTCCCGCACCGGCTCGTCGAGGCCGTGATCCAGCTTGTTGATAAACTGGTCAGCATTCACGTAATGGCAGACGTCCATGATCTCCTCATCGGAAATCCCCTCCTCACGGAGAATAATGTTGCTACGGATCGTTCCCGAGAACAGGAAGACATCCTGCAGCATCTGGCCGAATTTTTTCCGCAGGGAATCGATCTTGATCTTTCGGATGTCGATGCCGTCGATCAGAATCTCACCCTTCTGGAACTCGTAGTTCCGGCAGATCAGGGAAAGAATCGTCGATTTTCCGGAACCGGTGGAACCCACAAATGCGATTGTCTCTTTCGGGTTGACGTGGAATGAAACGCCTTTTAACACCCACTCGCCCGGGATATAGGAAAACCATACGTCGCGGAACTCAATTTCGCCCCTGATGTCGGTAAGCTCGATCGCATCCGGCGCATCCTGCATTTTTGGCTCGAGATCCAGAATCGAGAATACTTTCTCGGCGGATGCAAATGCGGACTGCAGCCAGTTGAACTGCTCCGCCAGGTTCTGGATCGGGTTGAAGAATTTTGAAATATACATGTAAAAGCTGACGATCATACCGCTGGTAAGCGTCTGGCCGAGGAACGACATTCCCTCCAGATAGCCCTTGCCGCCTAAATACAAAAGGCAGAGCACGGAGCTGATATACAGCATGTAGACGAGCGGACGGAAAATACCAAACACGAAAATCTGCTCCTGCTGTGCGCGGCCGAGTGCGTTGCTCTTGTCGGTAAACTCGCGCATCTTGGCATCCTCGCGGTTGAAGATCTGTGTGATTTTCATACCGGAAAGGTTCTCCGACAGATACGTATTGATGTCCGTAGTACAGTCTTTTACTTTTCGGTGTGCTCTTCGCGAGAATTTGCGGAAAATAATCGAGAACAGCACGATAAACGGCACGAAGCAGAGCACCATCAGCGTTAGCTCATAGTTCAGAAACAGCATCGCAATCAGAATACCGATGATCACGAAGAAGTTCTTCAGAAGATTGACCAGAAGGTTGGTGAACATCAGTGAAATCGCGTTCGTATCGTTTGTCGTTCTCGTGACAAGCTTTCCGACCGGAATCTCATTTAACTGCTCGTGGGAAAGGCGCTCGATGTGGACGAACAGATCCTCCCTCATATTGGAAATAATTTTCTGACCCGTCTTCTGCAGAATCACGGCCTGGAAATACGTGCACGCCATCGAGACAAGAAGGATTGCCGCATAGCCCGCTACCCACAGAAACAGGGCATTCAGCGCGAATTTTCCAACGACGAGCTCCTCAATTTTGCCGACGATCAGCGGCGAAATGATATCGTACGCGATCGAAAACAGCATCAGAAAACCAACAACGATAAACTGGCGGTAAAACGGCTTTGCGTAATCCATCAGACGCTGCATGATTTCACTGTCTTTCATGTTCCGCTCAAAGCCGGTTTCTTTTTCTCCATCTTTCACTACAAACGCGGCCACAATCAGCAGGGTGGAAATCACGCCGATGATCGCGCCGACCCAGAGAATCGGATAATAATTGTGCATTTCTACTCCTCCCCCGCTTCCTCTTCAAGTTTCTGCAGATCGACCATCTTGCGGTACGCCGTGCAGGTCCGGTACAGATCCTCGTGTTTTCCGACTGCATGGACTTCTCCGTCCTCGACGAACACGATCTTGTCCATCTGCTCCACCGTTGAAATCCGGTGTGCGATCAGAATTGTCGTCAGTCCCTCACGTTTTTTGAGATTGTCGAGAATCGTGCGCTCTGTTCTGGTATCGACCGCAGAGACGGAATCATCGAGAATCAGAATCGGTGCGTGTTTCATCAGCGCACGCGCAATCGAGATTCGCTGCTTCTGTCCGCCGGAAACCGTCACACCGCGCTCGCCAAGAACGGTGCGGTAGCCCTCTTTGAACTCTGCGATATTGTCATGGACATCGGACATCATCGCCGCATCCTCAATGGCCTCCTGGTTTTCGTCATCAAAGGCGAAAGAAATATTGCCGGAAATCGTGTCGGAGAACAGGAAGTTGTCCTGCGGCACGTAGGCACAGCCCTCACGCACGGAGTGGATGGAAACGGTGTTGACATCGTGGTCATCAATGAACAGCGTTCCGTCCGGCACGTTGTAGGTGCGGAGCAGCAGATCGACGATGGTCGTTTTTCCGGAACCGGTCTTTCCGACGATGCCGACACTCTCGCCCGGCTCAATGGTAAACGATACGTTTTTCAGCACATCGTACTCCCCGTCTGGATAGCGGAAGGTCAGATTGCGGAACTCGATTTTTCCATGGATGGACGGCAGATCCTGCACACCGCCGCGGTCCTTCACATCGACTTTTGCGTCAAGCAGTTCCGTAATACGGTTTAAGGACGCTTTTCCACGGGATGTCTTCTCAATCAGCATGGAAACCGCCATGATCGGCCATACAACGGCCGAGAAATAGCCGATATACTCGACAAGCTGGCCGGCGTCGAAGCTTCCGCAGTAAACGAGATAGCCGCCGTAGCCTAAGATTACGCAGATAACGGACTCGACGAACAGCGTTACCATAATGTTCAGCAGTGTGGAAATTTTGGTATATTCTACGTTGATGTCCTCGTTCTCGCGGTTCAGTCTACGGAACATCATCAGCTCTTTCGTCTCTTTGACGAATGCTTTGATGACAGCAAGACCGGAATAGTTTTCCTGCGCGAAATCGGACAGCTCGGAAAAAGCCGCCTGGCGCTCTTCCCACTTTTTCATCAGGTATTTGCCGAGCGTTGTACCGGCGGCCATCAGAAATGCCATCGGGATCATGGAAAGGCCGGTCAGGAAGTGGTTCATGCGCCACATTTTGATCACGGCAAGCAGGCCTAAAAACAGCGCATCGCAGAACATCAGAATACCGTCGCCGAAGCACTCCTGCACGGTATCGAGATCGTTCGTGTAAAGACTCATCAGGTTTCCGACTTTGTTGACCTGATAATACTCCTGGGACAGCTCCTTGCTGTGCGCGAACATGCAGGTACGAAGATCGGTCACCACGCGGATTGCGGAGCCGAAAAAGCAGACTCGCCACAGGAAACGGCCGACTACCATGACGATAATGGTAATAATCATGGGCCGGCAGACCTGATCCAGCAGAAATTCCATATCAAACACCGCCGCCTGGCCGTTGACCAGAACAGGGTCGCCGTTCATGCCGTTGATGACCATGCGGTACAGCTCCGGTATGAAAAGCTGGAAATAATCTACGAGAATCAGCGCTGCAAGACCGAGAATCAGAATGGGCGCATTCTTCAGGTAGTATTTGTTAATGTACTTTCCAAATATCATATATTTTCTCCCTCTTTTTGTTTTTGCCATTGTCTGCTATGATCTTTCTGACCATAACAGTCCTTCCCTTTTCCAAAGCGTTTTCGCCCCGGAATGCCTCCTTTCTTCTCCTGCATTTCACAGCTCCGATGCAATTTTAACAGAGATAAACAGAAGGAACTGGACTTTGAAAAATCCAATTCCTTCTGTTCCAATTCACATTCCTGCTCCAAAAGCGTTCCGCTTCTTCTTTGCAGGACACCGTTGTCCTGTGAATGTTTGTTCTATTTTTTAGTATACGGTTCTTTTTCTCTCCCGTCAAGCATTTCACGCGTTTTTCTGTTTTCTTTTTTATTTTTTGCCGTTTTCCGCTTTTTTTGCGCAAAATCTGCGCATTCCGGTTAAAACACCCAAAAGAAGAAGAAGGCTGACGCCAAGTGTGATCCACCACGTTCTGGTCACGGCTGCAATCAGATATCCCACCAGGCAGACACACGCTGTAACGGCCGCATACTGCATCTGCGTCGATACGTGGTTCAGATGGTTGCTCTGCGCACCCGCACTTGACATAACCGTCGTATCCGAGATCGGCGAAATATGGTCACCGCAGACCGCCCCTGCCAGGACGGCGGATACCGAGATAATCATCATCTCCAGATTTGTTCCGGCGGCGAACATGCCCGTTGCAATCGGCACAAGAATCGCGAACGTTCCCCAGGAGGTTCCCGTCGAAAAGGAAAGGAACACCGCCACGGCGAACAGCACCACCGGGATAAAAATACTTGCGGATGCATGGTCTCCCACGACGCTTCCGACAAACTGGGCCAGGCCCATCGCATCACCGACGCCTTTTAAGGTCCACGCAAAGACGAGAATCGTAACCGCCGGAACCATCAGCTTGAAGCCCTCGGACAGGCTGTCCATAAAGCTCTTGAAGGTGATGACCTTCCGCGGCAGATACAGCGCCATCATAAACAGGATCGTCACGACGGAGGCAAAAATCAGACTCGTTTCTGCATCACATCCTGCGAACGCGGAAATCACATTGTCCGCGCCGCCGAGGAAGCCAGTGTAAACCATCGCTCCAATCGCTGATACAATCAGCACGGCAACTGGGAGCACGAGGTCGATGACTTTTCCGTTCGGATTGACCTCCTGCTCGGAAACCTGCTCAAACTCCTCGCCTCCGGTCGTGAAAAGATCACCTTTGGCGGCATTATCCTCGTGGAGCTTCATCTGACCAAAATCAAAGCCGGTGTAGCAGATGTAAAAGACCATCGCAATTGTAAGGATCGCATACAGGTTATACGGAATTGTCCGCAGAAACAGCTGGAATCCGCTGATTCCCGCATCCGCCGGCACATACGAGTTGACGGCTGCCGCCCAGCTTGAGATCGGCGCGATAATGCAGATCGGCGCTGCGGTGGAGTCGATGATGTATGCGAGTTTCGCGCGGGAAACCTTGTGGCTGTCCGTGACCGGGCGCATGACAGAGCCGACTGTCAGACAGTTGAAATAGTCATCCACAAAAATCAGAACACCAAGCCCCATCGTTGCCAGAAGCGCACTCCGCTTCGTTTTGATCTTCGTCCCCGCCCATTTTCCATACGCCGCCGAGCCGCCGGATTTCGCCATCAGCACGACAACCATGCCAAGCAGGATATCGAAGATCAGAATGTTGATGTTCATGCTGTTCCGTAAAATTTCAAAGAAGCTTGTGAACGCATCCCACGGATGGAAGCCGGTGTACAAAAGGACACCGACTGCCGATCCGATGAACAGGGAACTGTAAACTTCTTTTGTTACAAATGCAAGCAGAATTGCAAGCAGCGGCGGGACGAGTGCCCACCAGGTTCCGATAAACATTGAACCATTCATGTCGTCTGTTTTCCCTTTCTGCTGTTAAGTTCGTTTACACTTCCGGCGTCACAATTTTTCCAGCTACTGCACATGCTGCCGCTGTCTTTGGAGATGCCAGATAAATTTCAACTTTAGAAGTACCCATTCTTCCAAGAAAGTTTCGGTTGTTCGTTGCTACAACACGCTCGCCGTCAGAGAGGATTCCGCCCGCTCTTCCGCAGCACAGACCGCAGCCTGGATGTGTAATCATGGCGCCTGCCTCTGCCAGTGTATCGAGAATGCCCATTTTGCTTGCCTGCAGATAAATCTTGCGGCTTGCCGGTGTTACGATCAGTTTTACGTAGTCGGCTACTTTTTTGCCTTTTAAAACCTCGGCTGCCGCCTGCAGATCCTCGAGACGGCCGTTCGTACAGGAACCGATGAAGACCTGATCGATCGGGGTTCCCTCGAGAACGCTGGTATCACGGATCTTGTCTACCTGGGACGGGCATGCCATCACCGGCACGAAGTCCTCAGCACGGTAAGTGATAGTGCGCAGATATTTCGCATCCTCATCGCCTTTTAAGCTCTTCTGATAGTCATTGAGTTCGATCTCGCAGTATTCTGCGGTCTTCTCATCCGGGGTAAAAAGTGCACATTTGGCACCTGCCTCGATCGCCATGTTGGCAATCGTCATACGGCTTGCCACGGTCATATTTTCTACGGTGCTTCCTGAGAACTCCAGTGCGCGGTACGTTGCGCCGTCTGCACCGAGGTCACCGATCAGACGCAGGATAATGTCTTTTGACATCACATTTTTCGGCAGCTCGCCTTCGATGACAACTTTGATCGTCTCCGGCACTTTGATCCACATCGTACCTGTTCCAAGGATGCTCGCCATCTCTGTGTAGCCGATTCCGGAAGAGAATGCACCGACACAGCCGTATGTCGTCGTGTGGCTGTCGGTTCCGAAAACAACGTCGCCCGGTTTTACGTAACCTGCCTCTGTCATTAACTGATGGCAGATTCCGTCGCTTCTGTGTACGTTTTTCATGCCATATTTCTTTGCAAATTCATCGCCTTTGTGGAAATGTCTCGTATCGTCCACCTGGCTTGCCGGAACGAGGTGGTCGTAGATCAGAACGACTTTATCCGGGTCCCACAGTTTGGTAAAGCCCATCTCCTCGAATTTATCGCCGACAAACGGGATGAAGATATCATGAATCATGACTCTGTCCACGTTGACCGTCACAATGTCGCCCGGTTTTACGTCTTTTCCGGTGTTGTGGCGGATGATTTTTTCAATTACTGTATTGCCCATCGTTTCTTCCTCCCGCTCTTAGTCCAGTCCGTTGCGCTTGCGCATTGCCTTTACCAGGCCGCCTGCCTGAATGATATCCATCAGGTTCTCCGGCAGAGCTGCGATCGGGTATGTTTTTCCGTTGTAATCGACATGCTCATTCATCTTGACGGTGATGGTGTCGCCCTCTTTGATATCGTCGTGCAGATCCGGCTGCTCGATCAGAAGAAGACCGTTGTTGATAGAGTTGCGGAAAAAGATCCGGGCAAAGGACTTCGCGATGACGCAGGAAATGCCGAGCGCCTTGATGATCTCCGGTGCCTGCTCTCTCGAGGAGCCGCAGCCGAAGTTCTTTCCTGCCACGATGATGTCGCCCTTTTCAATCTGTCCGGCCAGTTCCGGGCGGAGCGGGGAAAAGCCGTACTGTTTCATATCGTCAATTGTCTTTAAAGCAAGATACTCGGTCGGGATAATGATATCGGTATCAATATCGTCTCCAAGCACCCATACTTTTCCTGTAAATGCTTCCATATGTTTATTCTCCCAAAAATATTATGTATCCCTCAAAGAAAATGGTCAGATCTGATCTGCCGTCGCAATCTTTCCGGCAATCGCGGATGCGGTTACCGTAGCAGCGGATCCCAGGTATACTTTGGAGCTTGGATGACCGGCACGGCCCTTGAAGTTACGGGTTCCGGTGCTGATCAGCACTTCGTTCTCGCCGATGACACCCTGGCAGCTTCCCCAGCAGACGCTGCAGTTCGGGTTCATGACGATGGCTCCGGCCTCCATGAAGGTGTCGATGATGCCTTCTTTTAATGCCTGACGGTAGATCGTCTGGCTTGCCGGAACAACGAGGAAACGGACACCCTCTGCGACCTTCTTTCCGCGGATGATCTCTGCGCCGACACGGAGGTCTTCGATTCTTCCGTTGTTGCAGGAACCAAGGAATGCCTCATTGATTGGCGTTCCGCACGTTTCCTCTGCCGGAACAACGCGGTCCACAAAGTCTGGCTTTGCAACAACCGGGCGGACTTTGGAGAGGTCAAAGGTATACTCTCGGACGTATTTTGCATCCGGGTCGCTGTGGAAGACTTCTTTTGGCTCTCTTCCGTGCTCTTTCAGGTATTCCATGGCTTTCTCATCTGCCTCAAAGATACCGGTCTTGGCGCCGGCTTCGACTGCCATATTACAAAGTGCCATACGGTCACTGATGCTCAGCGTTTTTGCACCCTCACCGGTAAACTCCATCACCTGGTAGTTGCATCCGTTTGCGCCGACCTCGCCGATGATGGTGAGGATCAGGTCTCTCGCATAAACGCCCTCCGGCAGTTTTCCTACAAGATTGAATTTTACGCTTTCCGGTACGAGTACCCAGGAAGTTCCCGTTACCATGCCGTACAGGAAATCGGTACAGCCGACACCGGTGCCGAATGCGCCGAGTGCTCCGTAAGAGCAGGTATGGCTGTCAGCGCCGAAGATCAGCTCGCCCGGGCGGACATAGTTCTCGATCATCACCTGATGGCATACGCCTTTTCCTTCCCAGAAGTCAATGTTGTTCTCTCTTGCAAAATCACGCATCTTTTTCTGGGATGCTGCTGTTTTCGGGCTGTCGGACGGCACGTTGTGGTCGACGATGAAAACGAGCTTTTTCGGATCCGCAATGTGCGGGTGGTTTAATTTGTTGCGGTACATATCAACCGTCAGATGAGTTGTTCCGTCGTTGCTCATCAGACGATCCAGTGTTACGGTGTGGATATCTCCCGGTTTTACTTCCGGAACGCCGGCTGCAGCGGCGATAATTTTCTCTGCAATTGTCATTCCCATGGTTCTTACTCCTCCTCGCGGTTCAAAGAGGCAATCAAGCCTCCCTGATTCAGTATGTTCTGCATATATTCCGGCAGTTTGGTGCAGGTGTACGTTTTGCCGTTCACCTCTGCGGTTCCCTCGGACATATGGAGGACCATGGTGTCCCCGTCTTCTACGGCATCCGGCAGGTCTTTACAGACAATCGCCGGCAGACCGATGTTGATGGCGTTGCGGAAAAAGATTCTGGCAAAGGATTTTGCGATAACAGCCTGTACACCAAGTGCCTTTAAAACGCCCGGTGCCTGCTCTCTTGAGGAACCACAGCCAAAGTTTTCTCCTCCTACGACAAAATCTCCCGGTTTTACTTTTTTTGCAAAGTCCGGATCTAACGATTCAAACGCATGACCTTTCATCTCATCCAGATTCGGCAGAAGCAGATACTGGGATGCGATGATCTGGTCTGTATCAAGGTCATTATGAAATTTAAAAATTTTACCCTGTTCCATTTTCTTTCTTTCGTTCCTTTCGCATAAAAATTCTGACGAATCTTATTGTATCACAAAAGATATAGTTTGCAAAAGAGAAAATAGCAAAAAAAGCAGACCGCCGCACCAAAATTCCGGTACGACGGTCTGAAAGTCTGTTTTAGTGGGTAGTTCCCATTGCTTCTTCTACTTCTTCTTTGTTGGTTACGACTGCCTCGATGCAGTATTCCAGAGATTTTGCAATCGTTTCCAGCGGCATGCTTGCCATGGTGCTTGCTTTTCCGACTACCTGCTCGCATGCGAACGGTACGTGGATGAAGCCTGCGCGGATGTTCGGATATTTCGTTGCGCACAGGTGAAGCACATTGTACATGACGCAGTTGCATACGTAGGTGCCTGCGGTGAAGGATACGTGGCACGGAAGGCCGTGTTCGCGGACGTTCTGAACCATTGCTTTGACCGGAATCGTTGCAAAGTATGCGGTCGGGCCGTCTGCCTGCAGCGGTTCATCGGACGGCTGCTCTCCGGCGTTGTCCGGGATTCTTGCGTCTGCAAGGTTGATGCCGACTTTCTCTACGGTTACGCATGCGCGTCCGCCTGCCTGTCCGACATCGATGACAACGTCCGGATTGTGCTCTTTGATGGCTGCTTCCACGCAGGAAATACTTCTGGTAAACTCGGTCGGGATCTCAACTTTTACGATCTCTGCTCCGGCGATGGTATCCGGCAGAAGTTTGATGGCCTCGAATGCCGGGTTCACGCTCTCTCCTCCAAATGGGTCAAATCCTGTTAATAAAACTTTCATCGTCTTTTCTCCTTTTGTCTCTTAATTTTTGTCTCCTGGTTCTGTCCTTTAGTATAACACAGGCTCGGGTGCAATAATCTTTCCCCGGTCCATAATCTGACGGTTATCGGTAAAAATATCGGGTTCCCGGCAGACCAGGTCGAAGTGGCCTTTCGCATTCTGCACGCCGCCGAGCGCGATATTGCGTCCAAGCCCTACGTGGAAAGTTCCATACGCGGATTCATCCTCAATGTAGCAGTTGCCGAGGCAGTTCGAGCACGAATTCAGTCCGATGCCAAGCTCTCCTGCGATATAAATCCGTGGATCGAAATATTTCTCCATATACTTCTTTAAGCGGATGCCGGTCGGTGTCTCCTCGATATCGACATATGTTGTAACTGTAACCAGCGGTTGGATTCGTCATCCAAAATCCGCCGTTTTCCGCACTGCATCATGAATTCAATTCTACTAAAATGTTCAAAAGATATCAACCTGTTTCTGATTTTTCTATGAAATTTGCACAATTCTTCCAATAAAAATCAATTTTGCGTCCGTACTGTCTGAAAATTTTGCAGAAAATTTCTTTTTCCTCAAAAAGAAAAAGAGGCGTTCACAGCCAGCAGAAACATTTCTTTCCTGCGGACCGTGACAGCCTTTTTGCCGTCTTTCTTTTTCTTATTTCCAGACCGTATCGTAGTTGATCGGTTTATAGAATGCTTTTTCCCGGCTCTCATGATCATCCGGACGGTTGCCGAGAAGCCACATGGTTTTAGTTGCGACTGCCTCCGGGGTCATATCGTATGACTCGAGAATGTTGCACAGGGTTTTCATCTCATGGCCGACTTCATAGACGGTCATATCGCTTCCCTCGTGAGAAACCTGGGTACACATGATGATGAGTTTTTCCGGGTACTTCTGGCAGAGCTCGTAAAACGGCTCCTTGATGCTCGCCGGAATACCGCCGACACCGAAGCTCTCCACAATGATCGCATCGTAGTGCTCAAAAATCGCCGGAAGCAATACCGGGCTGATTCCCGGGATCAGTTTCAAGAGAAAAACGTTATCGCTTAAGTTTTCATAAAAACGAACCGGCTTTTCATACGGCAGCATCGGCAGATACCGCAGAATCCTGCGGTCCTGTATTACCGCAAGGTACGGGAAATCGATGCTGGAAAAGGCATTGTAGCTCTTCGTCCGCACCTTCTTCGCGCGCGTTCCCGCGATGACTTTTCCGTCGAACACAATCTGTACACCCTGGGATGCATCATCACAGGCGTAATAAAAGCTATCGGACAGGTTTGTCTTTGCATCCGTGATATCCAAATTGATCGGTCGCTGTGCTCCGGTGATGACGATCGGCTTTTCCGAATTCTGAATCATATAGGAAAGCGCCGCCGCGGTGTACGCCATCGTATCAGTTCCGTGCGCGATGACGAAACCGTCGTAATCCTCGTAATGCTCCTTCGCCACTTTCACCAGCGTGCTCCAGTTCTCCGGAACCACATTCGAGCTGTCCAGATTAAACGGATTCACCGCCGTAATCTCACAGAGGCCTTCCACCTCCGGAATATAAGACAATAACTCCTCCGGCGTAATCTGCGGAGTCAAACCATTTTCCGTCTTCTTCGAAGCAATTGTGCCGCCGGTTGCGATAAATAAAATCTTTTTCAATGTAAATCACTCCTGTTTTCTCGTTTGGTAACAAGTTTTCTTTATCTTAGCAGACTTTGGGGACGGCGTAAATGATGAATTTGGGAATCGAGAAACCAATCCTTTCCATTGACGCGAAAAATTCCGTTTGCTATACTGAATTTTAGACACAGAAAATCCTTATCTACGAATTTTACATTCAGAAAGCCAGGCTTCCTATGAATCATGAAAATCATCCCGGTCATCCATATCTTTATTCTTTTCTTCTTGTTTTCGGTCTGACGCTGATCTGCGCTCTGCTTGCGGGATCTTCGTATCGATCGGAGCGTGAAAAACAGGAAGCTGCCGAACAGCGCAGAATCCAGGAGCTGCATAATGAATTTCTGACTCAGAAAGATTAAACACATGTTAAACATGCGTGAAACGCCCTTTACCGGCTACGCCTTCAGCAGCACCTTCTGCCCGCAGACCGGGATTTCCTCGAGATACTTAAAATACCACTTCTTCCTCCGCGCCGAATACCGCACCACCACCGGAATCCAGCAATTTTCCACTTTCAGATACACATACTGCCCGGAAGCCACTTCCACCTCGCCGTTCTGCTGCTCTACAAATGCACGGTTTTTCTTTATTTTTACAATGCCTTTCGTCATAATGATCATCCTTTCTGAACGGGTTTGAAAAGATACTCTACCTGTATTGTATGCAGAGGGGATAGGAAATTTCCACTTTTCAGGGGCAAAAAAACAGGACACGGGATTCCCCCATTGTCCTGTTATCCTTTTATCACACACCTGCTTACCCCTCAGCATCGTTCTGCTGCCAAACTTTATCGCTCGAATCAGAACAGCTGCCCCAGCAGTTTCAGCTTTTCCTTTTTGAGGAATGCGGCTTCAAATTTTTCAAAAGCTTCCGGGTTCTTGTCACAGATAAAACTCCAACGCCAGCTGCATGGCCGTTTCATCAGAATCCGCCAGCTTACGAAAAATCACCGCCATATATTTCAATGGTCCGCCCGCCAGATAATCATGATGAAGCTGCGCAAGTTTTGGATCGCGGTATTGTTCCAGCGTCAGCATTTTGCGAAAATTGGCAGAGAATGTTTCTTTCGTCCAATGCTCAAACTGCGCCATGCTGTAATCATGAATCTGTGCAATCGGGGTCTGCAGATAGAAGTGTAATGGGGTCTGGTACCAATGTGCAGCTCCTCGGTGTCCAGAGACGCATCCTTGTGATCGACTCTTCCGGCTTTCCGGATCTGGCCTGTCTGTGCTTTTTTCAGGCAGCCACATTCCCGGCAGCCCGACTCACTGATTATCGTAACACGTAACCTCTCTTTGTGAAACCCCGGAGTCAAAAGCAAAAAATCTCAAAACCAGTTGCTCTTGTTCTCCTGGTTTTGAGATTTTTTTATGCTGTGTATCTTTTATTTTTCACCCGCCATCGGCTGATGGTCTGCAATTTTCAGAAAAACAAATCCAAGTGCAAAGAAAACCGCCAGACATGCAACCGCTACGTTGATCGTTCCTCCCGCCAGCTTTACAACTGCAATGACTACAGATCCAAGGAAGGAAGCGCCCTTGGCAAAAATATCGTAGATGCCAAAATATTCTCCCGAATTCTCCGCCGGAATAATTTTAGAATAATACGAACGCGACAACGATTGAATTGATCCCTGAAAGCATCCCACTCCAAATGCCAGAATCGCAAAGTGCACCAGCGTCCGCAGTGTCAGCGCATAGAGGCAGATGACAAAATAGCCTGCGATGCAGATCAGAATCAGGGATACCGTATCTTTTTTCCGCGACAGTTTTGCAAAAAACAGAGATCCTCCAAAAGCGACAACCTGCGTGGCAAGCAGGAAAACAACCTGTCCGACCGTATTCAGGTTCAGATCGGTTCCGATGTTGATGCAGTTGTCAATGATGGTTCCTACCCCATCAATATAGAGAAAGAATCCAATCAGAAAGAAAAATACTTTCCGGTCCGAAACTGCGATTTTTTTCAGGGTTCTGAATATTTTTCCAAATGTCTGACCGACGGTAACCGTTCTCATTTCCACGTAATTCTTCTGCCGATACTCCTTCAGCAACGGCAGCGTCACCACCAGCCACCAGAGAGCCGTCACGCCAAAGCCAATCATCTTAGAGACAAAATCCGGCAGCACCCCGACCATATCCGGCCCCAGAATGTAAGCAATCAGTGCTACAAGAAACGGAATGCAGGATCCCAGGTATCCCCACGCATAGCCATAGGAGGATACCTCATCCATACGTTCCTCCGTTGTCACATCATTCAGCATGGAATCGTAAATCGTCAGCGATGCATTATAGCAGACTCTTGTCACAATATAAATGACCAGAAACAGCACCCAGCTCGTTGCAACGCCATTCAGCACACATCCTGTGATGCCAAGACCTGCCGTTGTGGTAAAAAAGATCTTTTTCTTATCCTTACGATCCGCCAGCACACCGCAGACAGGACCGATCAGTGCCACCACCACCGTAACAATGGAAATGGCAATCGAATAGTACGCCGTCGCCTGATCCGAACTGATTTTTCCCGGCCCTGTACCGATTGCCAGACTCTTAAACCAGATCGGAATCAGCGAACAGGCAAGCATAATAAATGCCGAATTTCCCACATCATATAAAACCCATGCAAACTCCTGCTCCGTCAGATTTCGAAACACTTTTGTCCGATGAAGAGCCCGAAACAGACCACTCATACTACAATCCCCACTTTCTTTTATTTTGTCATGCAGTATCAGTGTAGCATAGATTTCTTGATATTCAAAGTATTTTTTGTATGAAAGTAGGCAAAATCATTTGCAAAACGCCAGTTTTCCCATCCTTCCATGATCCGCCGGAAATTTCACAGCAGATCATTTCGATTTCTCAGATTAATGCCGGTGTCTGCGCCAAAACGGAAAGGATCGCAATCACCGCAAAAATCACAGCAGCTGCCACTGCAGCAATCATAATTTTTCTTTTCATAGCATACCTGCTTTCTCTATCATGTTTGCGGAATATTTTGTTTTCGTAATCATATCTTTTTTTCTAAAGACATTATACCCTATGCATAGGAATACATCAAACTTTTCCAGTCCAGGCCATTTCCAGACAGCTTTTAAAAACAGTCTGGCATGACTCCAAACGATTACAGGCGCAGGCGGTCATAACCGTCTGCGCCTGTAGTCGTTTCACTTTTTTTGCAGATGTTTTATAAGAATCTGATTACTATTTTTTTATTTCTCTGCTATACTTATGCTAAGATACCAGACACGCTCTTGCACCGGCCTGGCAGTCCGTGCATTGAGAAAAAATAAGAAAGCAGAGGATCAAAGAGATGACGAAAATCCCAAACAGACTTCACAAATACGTGCCATCTATGCTGCTGTTTCTGCTGTTTGAAGCAGTGGCAGTTACGCTGTGGCTCACAAAGGACAATTTTTTCTATCTGCTGAATTTCAGCTACATCGGAGCCTGCCTTGGGCTTGGAACGGCACTGTTTACCGCCGGGAAACGGTATGCCCGGCATTTCGTCCAGTTGGCGGTGGGCAGCTATATGTTGCTGTACCTTGGCGTGATTTCCCGTGAAAATATGCAGATCGAAGGGTTCTGGTACTACCTGTTTCTCGGCGTTTTCGAAGCAGCAACTATCCACTACGCGGTTGCAAAAATTTTCGGACCGTTGCTTTTTGGGCGTGGCTGGTGCGGTTACGCCTGCTGGACAGCTATGGTGCTGGACTTTCTGCCCTACAATCAGCCGCAGAAGCCACGAAAAGAAAAGCTGGGCTTCCTTCGCTATGTGATGTTTCTTCTGTCTCTGGCGTTGGTGTCCGGGCTGTTTCTGATGCAGGTGGCACATCTGGAGCAAATCATGTTCTGGCTTTTCCTGGCCGGAAATGCGCTTTATTACCTTGTCGGTATTGTGTTCGCCTTCCTGTTTCAAGATAACCGGGCATTCTGCAAGTACCTGTGTCCCATTACGGTTTTTCTCAAACCTATGAGCTATTTCTCTCTTCTGCGCGTCCACTGCGATGAGGATAAGTGCGTCCATTGCGGGAAGTGTCTGCAGGTCTGCCCCATGAACGTGGAGGTTAATAAGGAAACCCGCAAGCGGAAAAACGGAACAGAGTGTATTCTCTGCTATGAATGCACGAAAGTTTGCCCCTCAAAAGCACTGCATTAACCGTTTTTCCTCATCCGTAAGTTTATTCCTCGCTTCGGCTGATTGATCATATATAGTACATTAATGATTGGAATTATCTATATCTTCTTTTAGCATTCTACTGCTACCTTAATTACACCATCTCTCTTACCTTCAAAGAGTTCATAAGCTTCCTCTATCCTTTCTAAGGGATAGGTGTGGGTGATAAGCGGCTCTGTGTTCAGTTTTCCCTCTGCAATCAACCGTAATGTTTCTTCACAGTCACAGCCATCCACTCCTCCGGTTTTAAAGGTAAGATTTTTTCCATACATATCCGGAAGCGGCAGGATCTGTGCCTGATCATAAAGAGCAACCACCGTCACCAGACCATTGGGTCTCGCGCATTCCCAGGCCAGACGGAAGGTAGCTTCCGCCCCCGCAACCTCCAGCACAACGTCAGCTCCCCCATGATCGCTGTTTGCCCGTACAAACGCTTCACACTTCTCCGGAGAAACCAACAAAATCTCCGGATAATGCTGTCGGATAAACTGCAGACGATTTTTATCCTTTTCACACACAATAATCCGTCTTGGTTTTTTCAGCATTACCGAAAGCAGGGTACAGATACCGGTGGGGCCGGCTCCGATGATCAGCACCGTGTCCTGCTCTGAGATCTCTGAAATACGCGCTGCCCAGTAACCGGTAGCCAGAACATCGCCCACCAGCAATGCCTGTCGATCCGTAACGCCATCCGGAATCTTATTCAGTCCCTGATCTGCAAAGGGTACACGCACATATTCCGCCTGGCCGCCATCGATCCGGCAGCCCAGCGCCCAACCGCCATTTTCATCTGTACAGTTATTCACATACCCTTTCTTGCAGAAAAAGCATTCACCGCAGAAGGTCTCCACGTTTACTGTCACCCGATCTCCCGGTTTTACCCTGGTAACTGCCTTTCCAACCTCTTCCACAATCCCCACCATCTCATGGCCAACCGTGATCCCAGGTACTGCCCGCGGAACGCTGCCATGCTTGATATGCAGATCGCTGGAGCAAATGCTGGCGAGTGTCACTTTGACAATAGCATCCCGCTCCTGCATCAGGGTCGGTTTTGGCTTCTCTCTTAATTCGAATTTTCCTTTTGAAACGTAGGTATACGCCTGCATATTTCTATTTTCCTCCACGTTTTTTATAATCCTCGTCTATACGTTTTTTCCAGTCTGCATTCAACGGGGCACTGCACCGGACAGAGCTGATTGCTTCGCTGACCACTTCATAATTCAACGCAGTTCCTTCGCTGTCGCACTGATAGTTGACTGCACGGTCTGCACCGATTCCGAACTGGCTTGCAGTCTCTACCGCGTCAATATTTGCACCGAGGAACAAAAACTCCCAACCGTATTTCGCTTTCTGCCGCTCGATCATCTGCTTCACTTTTTCGCTGTCATACCGGCGGCTGGCATTTTCCATTCCGTCCGTAGTGATTACAAACATGGTATGCTCCGGGACATCTTCCGGTCGTGCGTACTTATGAATATTTCCAATGTGATGAATCGCACCGCCGATGGCATCTAAGAGTGCCGTGCATCCGCGAACCGTATAATCCCGGTCAGTCATTGGTCGGATGTCCTTTACATCTACACGGTCGTGCAGGACTTCACTCACATTATCAAACAGTACCGTTGAAATCAGTGCTTCGCCCTCTGTTTTTTTCTGCTGCTCAATCATGGAATTGAATCCGCCGATGGTGTCCCGTTCCAGTCCGTTCATGGATCCGCTGCGGTCTAAGATAAAAACGATCTCTGTTAAATTCTTTCTCATATGCTTATCCTCCTAAAAGATCTCGCCCTTACGGGCTCGCTGTCGCAGTATTCGCCAAGGTTTCGAGCAAGCTCGAGCTTTGGCTCATTCCTCACGCAAATGACTGCTCGATTTCGTACCTTACAGCCATAGTATAGCGATTTTCTTTTGCGGAGTGGTCGCATGGAAAGCGACATTTCTTTTTCCTTATGCTCCGATCAGACTCTGGTCAAAGGCAAACAGTGCCTCGTTAATTTCATACACATTATAGTTTCCCCGTTCGACAAAATATTCTACAATGATGTCAAATTTACTCGAATGGGACAATGTGAATCCTGCCTTGCCGAGCATCTCCTGCATCTGGGCAAGCGGTAGCTCCAAAGCGAGGGCAAATGCCAGCACCGTAGGTTTGGATGGCTTATAGAATCTATCCGAACGGATTTTTGAGAAGAGCTTCCTGTCAATATTTGCTTTCTTGTAGCACTGTGCATCCGTCATACCGCTTTCCTCAATCTTTCGAAGCAGCATTTCTGAAAAGCTCTCATCCATCTGCCCCAGCGCCTCTTCCAGAGACTGACTACTGCAGGATTTACAGATTGCTTCGGGCGGCAGCGGGACAGATGCAGCTTCAAAGCAGGATTCCTCTTGCCATGCTTCGGAACACCGACTCTGTTCTGCCCTCCTGTCGGTATGTTCTTCCACATACCTGTCATCTATGTACACTGCGATGTCATCAAACAGCTTTCCGCTAATCTGATATGTCTTTCGGTCAAAAATAACGATATAGACCATCATCTCGTTTTCCAGCAGAAATTCGCTGATGGTATCGACTGCAACCTTCAGAGCCTGGTCTTTTGGATAGCCGTAAACACCGGAGGAAATCAGCGGAAAGGCTACAGACTGACAGCCATTTTCTTTCGCCAGATTCAAAGATGTCCGATAACAGGATTCCAGAAGCTCCTGCTCCCGATGCCTGCCATCCCTCCAGCGCGGACCGACTGCGTGGATCACATATTTGCAGGGCAGGCGGTATCCCTTTGTAATTTTTGCACTGCCGGTTTCGCAGCCATGCAGCGTACTGCATTCTGCAAGCAGTTCCGGTCCGGCCGCACGATGAATGCAACCGTCCACACCACCGCCGCCCAAAAGGGACGTGTTGGCAGCATTGACGATTGCGTCAACGTTCATTTTTGTAATATCGTTTCTGATTATTTGCAACGGCATGAAGCACCCCTCCCATTCGTTCAGCAGTTGAAAATCAACATTAGTAAATAGAATATCCCCTAACATAAGCTTCTTTAAAAACACTTTGATTCTTGACTCCAGGAACTTTATCGAGATATTCCATGTCATTACTTGCAATCTTAACTCTTTTTAAGTTAAGATGCAATATTTGAGTTAAAAGTAGTTGAAAATCAACATTATTAAAAATCATTTTCGAAAAAAGTCCGGTGTAGCATGAGCATTACACCCACACTGCACCGGACATTCCACATCATCAACTGCTCTGTCTATTTTCTTCTTCCTGCTCATGCAGCTGCTCTTTTTTCTACTCGTCCCCTTTCAGGATTTCTTTGCCACAATGTCAAGTGATGAATTAAAAAAAGACAAGCAACATCAAAGAAAAATTTCTTTCACAGCACTTGCCTTTTTCTATTATATTATCGTTATAAAAGCTCCTACTTGAATGCTTACAAACTGTTCTTCAAAATCTCCAATACCTCATCATGATTCAACACCTTATATCCACCTTCCATGATGATGGTTCCATTTGCAATACCATGCAACATTTCTTCTGTTGCCCCCAACTCATGGAGATTCATTGTAAGTCCCAGTTCTTTCATCCAAACTTCCATACAGGAAAGCCCTTCTCTGGCAACCTGTTCATCAGCTTTTCCAGCAGGATTGACCTCCCACACATTCACAGCAAAACGGCAAAACTTGCTAAGACCATAAGGCATAATATACCGATATTGAACTTATTATAAATGAATCTATATCACCTGAAATGTTTTCCATTTTCCGGACTTCTGCCTCCAGAAGAAAATGACCGCCCGAATGCTCCAGTCACAAACCATTGCAATAGCAATCCCGATCACGCCCATTTTCAAAACAATTCCCAAGAGCCATGATAAAAGCAGACGCACCGCTATCGTGGAGATAACCGAAACATACATGGTAAATTTCACATCACCCGCTGCCCGCAGCCCATTACTAAGCGCACCGGAAAAGGGATATGCTGCTGCATTAAACACGTTATGGATTAAAACCAGCCAGATTACAAGCCGTTTGGTCTCCGGCTGCAAAGCATAAAATTTCATAAAGAATGGAGTCAGAAGAAAAATCAAAAGATTCCATGCCGATGAAATCAGCAATGTGATTCTTGTCAATCTCTTAAAATAATGCTCCGCAGCATCTGCATCCCCATTTCCCATACACTGTCCAATGACCGTTATAAATACGGGACCCATAGCGACTCCCGCCAGCGCAGCCAATGACCAGATACTTTGTGCAACACCATTTGCAGCAATCTGATATGTTCCAAAAAGTGCAACGATACCGCTTAATGCTACTTTGACTAACTGGAATATACCGTTTTCCATCCCATTTGGAATAGCGATTTTTAGAATTTGTTTCATGAAATCCACATTCCACCGGAAAATCCACTTGCAGCGATAGAACACTTCATTTTTTCTCTGAAAACAAAGTACTGTAATCATCACGGCTGAAAATGTCCGAGCGATCAGTGAAGGGTATGCAACACCTGCAACACCTGCACGCAAAACAAGTACACCAATGAAATTTCCAATAACATTGATGATATTGGAAATTACCGACAAATACATGGTCACACTGGTTTTTCCAATACTGCGAAAAAGGGCAGCGCCAGCATTGTAAACCGCCAATGCCGGATAGGAATATGCAGAAATCCTAAGGTATGTAATACAAGAGTGCATCACAGAATCTTCCACTTTACCGAACATCAGACGAAGCATCCCTTCATTTCCAATTAGAACCATCACTACGATCAGTATGGAAAAAATCGCAGAAAATGAAAGAAGCTGACTGGCGGATTCTCCAGCGTCATCATTTTTCTTTCTACCAATATACTGGCTGATCACAACCGCCCCTCCAGATGCCAATGCTGTAAACAGATAAATAAAAATAGTATTGAACTGATTTACCAGTGAAACACCGGATACTGCCGCTTCTCCTGCGTAGCTGACCACCAGTGTGTCCGCCATCCCTACAAGCATTATCAGCAGCTGCTCTAAAAACAGGGGAATAATCATAGCCATCAACTTCTCGTTTGAAAACAGAGTTGTTTGCTGATTCACGCCTTTTCCTCCTCTTATTGTTATTTTTTTGTTTTACAGATCATATAATCGATTGCATCAAGTGACTGCTGCTTTTCATGTACCTCATCAAGCAATTTGTACCGATATTTTCGCAACATCCTTATCTGCATTTCTTGATCTTCGCATCCTGAAATTTTTGCGATTTCTTCTTTGCTTAATCCGGCGTTTATACGGGAATCATAATCCGGTTTCATGAAATGGCACTCCCTCCTCAATAAAAAATATAGGTGCAGAAATTAAAGCTGTTTGCTTTATCTCTACACCTATATTATAATTTTCTAATTGAATTATATCAAATACTTAGTTTTTATGGTTTGTCCATGCCTAAAAAGCATTGAATATGTTTGATGAATTTTGTGGTTGCTAAGCTAAACGGCTGACCACGTTTCCATGCTAATACACTTGTTGCTGTAAGTGGCGGATCAAGCGGTCTGAATGTAACCTTTGATTGATTCCAGAACGGTACAGCCCCTTCAATCACCAATGAATATGCCAAGCCTCCATTCACCATAATTGCGCTGTTCGTACTTAAATTGCTGGTAAAAACAATATCCAGTTTCTCATAGTAGTTGCCAAACCAACTTGCCAACTCACTCTGCACATTCATACGCCTAGGAAGAATCAAAGGCAGTACAGACAAATCTTTTGCGCTTACCGTTTCTTTCTTGGAGAGTGGATCATCCGATTTCATCAGAACCACCCATTTTTCCCTTATATTCAAGCGAATAAATTCATATTTTTCCATATCAACCGGCTCAAGAAGCAAACCAATATCCAGTAGTCCCTTCTCCATTTGTTCCTTTACCAAATCTGCTGTGGCTGTAAAAATGTCAAAAGTAACACGGGGATATTTCCGACGAAAGGACTCAATTATTTTAGGAAGAAGTTGTACAGCAGCAATTTCTCCACACCCAATGGAAATTTTACCTTCCACCTGTTCCTCTTGCTCCACTAATTCTTTTTCTGTCTTATCTACAAGCTGCAAAATTTCTTCCGCACGACGGCGAAGAAGTATTCCTTCATTTGTCAATTTGATTTTCCGTGTCCCTCTATCAAACAGCTTTACACCAATATCTTCCTCCATCTGTGCAAGCTGACGTGAAAGTGTCGGCTGCGTGATATGTAAAACTTCTGAGGCTTTTGTGATACTTTCTTCCCTTACTACAGTCAGAAAATATCGAAGAACTCTAATTTCCACGAAAAATACCTCCCAAATTCATCATGCTTAATAAGTATATTATAACGTATCTATACTCGAAAGGCAATAAAAAACATCTGCTCATCGTATGCTTACCGGTAATATAATTTTATGTAAAACTTGATAAACACCTATCATTTAATCGTTCTGTCTACATTGTAGAGCGGGGAAAATCGAAAAACAATGGACGGAGTACAAGTCCTTCCAAGAGGGATAAGAAAACTTCTGAATGGGTAAACAGTGCTAAAAAAGGTTCTGACATTGAAGCACAGCTCCATGTCAGAACCCATTTATTTCACAAATTATTTTTTTGGGTTGCGTCGCCCGCTGTTTTCCGAGCCACGCACTTCCTCATGGTAAAAGTAATTCACAATGACCGGGTGCCCAGGCTCTGCCCGGCCGTAGGGCAGCTCGTTGTCCACGAAGGGACAGCTGTTTTCTTTCGCCAGCCGTTCCGCTTGATCCTCCAAACCACGGAAGTAGCTTCTGTCTCCCTTGTTGTAGATAGCGTCGTACAGCGGAACCAAGTCAGGATATTTTTTACAAATATAGTCCATGATGTCTTTTTTGAATCCGCCTCGCAGATTTAGATTTTCTAACCATATCAGGTCGCATTGATTTCTGACCTGATGGAAGATAGCCTCAAAATCCGTGATACCCGGAAAGACAGGGGCAATAAAGCAGACGGTGCGAATGCCCGCATCATAGATCTGCTTCATGGCATCCAGCCGTCGCTTGATGCTGACGGCATTGTCCATATCATTTTTAAAGCCTTCGTCCAATGTATTGATCGACCAAGAGACCGTGACCTTTCCCAATTTTTTCAGAAGGTCGATGTCACGGATTACCAAATCCGACTTGGTACAGATGAGAATTTCTGCCTCACTGCCCCGGAGCTGTTCAAGAAGCTTTCGGGTGTTCTGAAACTGAGCCTCCTGGGGCAGATATCCATCGGTCACTGAACCGATGACTACGCGCTGCCCTTTGTATTTTTGCGGATTTTTGATTGCTGGCCAATGTTTCACATCCAGGAATGTCCCCCACGGTTCGGTGTGCCCGGTAAATCGCTTCATAAACGAGGCGTAGCAGTATTTGCAGCCATGGGTACAGCCCACATAAGGATTGACGGAATAGCCTCCCACCGGCAGGGCGGATTTTGTCATAATATTTTTGGTTTCTACATCCTGAATCAGAATGCTGCTCTCTTTTACTTCTGTCATGTCTTCTGTTCCTCCAATACCCGGTAAAAAGCCAGGGGAAATTCTTGTACCATCTGTGCCTCGCCCATGATAGGAAGCAGATCTTCCTTCATAAATACAGGGATGCCAAGCGAATGGGCCTGATGTGTCAGGTTCCACACCCATTCCGGTTTCGATACGGCTTTGCCCTTCCTATGTCCGGTCTCAGTCCCAATGACGATCCACTCAATTTAATACAAACAGCCACCGCTGATGCCTCCTTACCGTTTTAAGATTTAGCCTTCTGCCGCAGGTGCAACTTTCCCGAAGCCGTTCCAGGCATACAGGCCCTTCTTGTCCTCATCGCCCAGGAACTTGTCCACCTGACAGATGTGCAGGATATGGTCGCCCACCTCCACCGACTGCTGCAAGATAGCCACCATCGCCAGCCGGGTGTCCGCCGGAATCTGGATATCGCTGCCCTCCACAGCCATCATCTCGATGTTGTTGGCGGCCACCTTGTCGGTCTCGGCACCGGTAGATGCTCCGCAGGCCATTACTGCGCCTGCCAGACTCTCACCGGGAACAGTGACAATGACTTTGCCGGTCTCACGCACACGCTTGCCGGTGTGGGACTGTTTGCCAGTGGCGAAGCCCACCATAGGCGGATTGAAGGAGAGGTAAGACACAAAGCAAATGGGAGCCAGGTTCGTAGAACCATCCTCCTTTTTAGAGCAGATCAGTGTCAGCGGATTGGGGGAGGTCAGAACAGTAGCCTCCATAATGTTCAGTTCTTTCATAAAATTCAGACCTTTCTAAGAGATTTCAGTCGTTGACTGTATGTCCAACCAGTGATATATTTATTATATTTGATAGTAATTTTTGTTCAAGTACGCAAATTATTTATACCTGGTATCAAAAAATATACTGCAAAAGACGAGGAACGATCCAATTATGACTTATGAAGAATTCAAAGAAAAGGTTGGCAGTGTCATTCTAACCGGCGAGGGAAACTGCCCGGTCACGCCGGTGGTTCAAATGCTGCAGGGCAAATGGAAACTCCAAATTCTCTATGAACTGTGCATCAAGTGTCCTATGCGGTTTGGGGAACTGAAAAAAGTTCTCAAACCCATTACCAACACAGCTCTGACCAACGCGCTGAAAGAGCTGGAAGCGGACGAATTGGTTCAGCGTATCCAATATAATGAAATGCCTCTGCGAGTGGAGTACTCCCTCACCGAAAAAGGGCGGGACCTGCTGCCGGTCTTTTACGCCATTTCCCAATGGGGAATGAAATATATACCATGATTCTAACTATATTAATATCTGCCTGATAATAGCCGGGAGGCATTGACAATTTGAGTCAACTTCCCGGCTTTTTATGCATTCTCTACTGCTGCAAAGGATTCAGGAAGCAACCTGATTCATGAGAGTTTATGCATTTGTATAGTCATTTTGAACCTGCTCCGAAATCGTCATACCTCGCACGCCTCCCGGAGAGCAGGCAGCAGCTCATCCAGCCGCCCGTCCAGTCCGAAGGACTTCTCTTTGATATTGTCCGCAATGTAGATCTCCCCCAGATTGATGGTCACATAAGTGGCGTTTGGCTCGCCGGCCACCAGGCGCATCATCGGGGCCTTGATCAGCTGATTGCGCCAGCCAATGCCCAGCTCCAGAACCACCAGTTTCTTTCCGTGGTAGGTTTTCAGAAAGTTTTGGAACCGTGCCTGGGCAGCGGCATCCGGGATCATTCTCTGACCCGCGCCCATGTGGATGTCCATGGGACCTCCGCACTTGGGACAACGCGGCACCAACTCTGTAGGCACATGGCCGCCCTGTTCGGCAGCCGATAATTTTTCGGCCACCTCTAAACTTGAATAGAGGGTATCGTGGCAGGGGCGGGCACACTGCATAGTAATCCAGTTGCCCTCAATCTCATAGATTTTCGTCGGATCGAAGCCACACAGTTCAAAGTGACCTTCTCCGTTTGATGTGACGACAAAGTAATCTTTTTCTCCTACAATGGCCTTCAAATCGTTCATCACCGGCATAGGCTGGTACTGCCCACAGTAACGATGGATGAGCCGGGCCCAGAAGGCCCATTTTTCCTCCTCGCTGGGCCATCCGGCCATCATGCCCTGCAAAATACAACGTAAGCCGTATTTTTGTTTGAAATCCCCAAACAGTCTTTCAAAAGTCGCATTGTCCGCAAACAAATGCAGTCCTTCGGTGATGGACAGGCCGTTACTGGCTCCGATCAGGATAGCGTCCGCTTCTCTGAATTTTTTCGCAATAGGGTTCCAATCAATCATATTTATTCGCTCCTTTCTATTTTATGGTTGCTGCGATGGATCGCTCCTGCCGGAGGGCAGCCAGAGTTTCCGCCAAATCTCCTTGCAGATACAGGCTGCGTCCCCGCAGATGCTCTGGCCTATGAGCTGCCTCTCGATTAAGACATGCATAAAAGACGTTTTCGTTTTTGGCAGTAAGTTCCCAGAAGGGCAATTTGATGATACTGGGTGTCATCTCACCCACGCCAAGTTCCAACAGCAGGACTTTTTTGTCGGACTGATCCATTATCCAGTGTCGCAGGAATCTATGGTAGCGATGCAGACTATCCTGCCAGAAGGTTCCCTCCAGAAAGGTATCATCTCGTACCCAGGGCACCAGCACCCGCCCGCAATCCGGGCAACGAGGAACAGCCTCCTCCGGCAGGCGAACACCTGCCAGGCAACCAGTCAGTTCCTTCACCAGTTCGCGGTTTTCCCCAATATCATCCCGGCAGGGCTGACTGCATTGGCAGTAGCTAAAGTCTCCCTGAAAGGCGCAAATTTGTTTCTGGGGAAATACTCGAAAAAACTGCTGATCCACATTGGTGGTCAGAACAAAAGCAGGTTTGTCCGCAACAAGCGCCTGCAGGTCCAGATAGGGCTTCCCAGTAGGGGCTTCCCACATGAAGCGGATATATTGACTGTAATACCCCCACTGTTCCCCATAGCTGGAAAAGCAATGGTAGAATCCAGCCAGCGGAGAGGTAAAGCCATACTGTTCGCGAAAGGGAGCCAATGCCTCCGAAAGTGCCGGGGACCAATGGTAGTGGTCGTATCCAGCCGCGCTTGACAGGCCGGAGCCGCCTCCGATCACAACGGCATCTGCTTGATCAATACGCTCAGCAAGTTCCTGAAGCGTCGCTTGGTTTCCAACCCTCATCGATCGTTATCTCCGCTGTCCATGGTATCCCGTGCATCCCGTAGCACTTGAGCAATGTCGGCCACAATGGTCATGCCCTTGTCCTCCAACTGCTTGGGCAGGAAGTTATACTTGTTGTTGACAGCAATATATCGAGCATGGGGAAAGCTGAGGGTCATGTTCCAGAAAGGTTCTTGGATAAACATGGGAGTCATTCGGCCAACGCCCAGCTCCAGGAACAGAATTTTGCTGTCTTTGTGTTCCAGCACATAGCGAGAAATTTTTTCGTACTGTTCTTCGTATTTCTTTCCTTGCAGAAAATTCCCATATCCTCGCACCCAAGGGAATGCCTCACCGCCGCAGTGAGGGCACCGGGGAATGAGATCCGTGGGAATCTTCGTGTCACTCCCCATAGCGGCTACCATATCAGCCACCGGCTTTACCGCATCCCAAGTGTCATCGGTACAACAGGCGGCACACTGGAAGAAGCGGTGATCCCCCTGAATCTCTGCCACCTTCTCCTCCGGGTAGAGTTTGACAAACTGGGTATCCTGGTTCGTGGTGAGGATGAAGAAGTCCTTGCCTTTCAGCAAAGCGTCTAAATCCAAATAGGAATGACGCACAGGTGCGGTCTGGGTGGTGTGAAGGAATGTGGCGAGATACCCCCAATACTCTTCCCTTGTCTTCCAGGGGTGCATCATCCCTGCAAAAGCACCTTTGAAGTGGTACTTCTCGGCAAAAGGGCGGAAGTATTTGCGGTAAGAGTCGTTGTCCTCGTAGTAAAAATCTCCACCACCGGCAGCGGACAGGCCGGAGGCCCCGCCCACTACCACACAGTCAGCTTCCTTTACCTCCTGTACCAAACGATGGATCTGTTCGCTATACGGCAGCGGCTTTTTGTCAGTCAGCTGATAAGGCGTACCGCCGGAAGCATAGATATGATAGTGCCTGGAATAATTCATCTGGGTCTGCATGACCAGATCATCATAGAAGTTCATTGTCACCATTCCTTTCAAGTGGGTGTTATTTTTATTCTTACTTCAAATTATTTTAGCATCCTCTTGCGTCACTGTCAATATGTTGTTATAATAAAAATAACATCAAAACAAAAAAGGAGATCAGGCTATGAAATATTCTACCCGCCTTAGCGATGCTGTTCATATTCTGGCTTTTATCGCTCTGTACCCAGACTGCGACCTGACCAGTAACAAGCTGGCAGAGAGCATTCAGACGAATCCTGCCTATGTGCGCCAGCTCATGTCCGCCCTGCGGAAGGGAGGACTGCTGGTCAGCGTGAAGGGACATCCCCGACCTGCTCTGGCTCGTGAGCCGGAGAAAATCACTCTGCTGGATGCCTATCGGGCAGTAGAGGGCAACAAGCCCCTGCTCCATCAGGACATCCACACCAATCCTGCCTGTGGCGTGGGTGTAAATATTCAACTGGTGCTGCGGGATTTTTACTTGGACATTCAAAAAGCAGCGGAACAAAGAATGCGAGGAATCACGTTGAAAGATGTGCTGGAACAATATCACATGACTCCCATTGGTTACCCCTGTCCTTTTGCCAAACGTATGCGGGAGCTGGTGCAGAAAGAGATAGGTGATGGTGTCCGTATCTTGGATTACACCCATGACGCTGGTCCTGAACCAGAAATATTTCAGAAGTAAAGTTTCTTTTTCCTTCAGCCTATGGTAAGATAGACTTTAAGGAGGAGTGCTAAATGATTCAGAACCCCTTACCACACGACCACGGACAAACTATCGAGCAGGAACTGGAACATATGCCCCGCGTAGAAAACTTTCAAACCGTAGCTGATATTTTCAAGCAGCTGGGGGATGGCAGCCGTATTCGCATTTTTTGGTTGCTTTGCCACTGTGAGGAATGTGTTATCAATCTTTCAGCCATGGTAAATATGAGCAGTCCTGCAGTTTCTCACCATCTCAAGCAGTTGAAATCAGCAGGTCTGATCGTTAGCCGCCGGGACGGAAAAGAGGTCTATTATAAAGCGGCCGATACCGAGCAGGCCCGAAATTTCCATCACATGATTGAGTGGCTTGTAAAAATCGCCTGTCCGTCGCAAGTAGAAAAACAAAAAGGAACGCCATGAAAAAAGAAGAATCCAAAGTTATCGCTCAAAAATTTCAAAAGATTCCAAACGGCACCCTCGCCTTGAAGCATTGCCGTGCTGGCGGAACGGGTACCACACTCTTTGGAGAACAGTTTCGAGCGGTTACCGCTGGAAAAGGGGTTATGGAGGCATATGAAACTTTTCCTGGAATAGAGGTATCCTTCAATGTTTTTCTTGCTTCAGAGATCAAGTTTCAGCATGATGCTTCGGATTCTGTTTTAGAAATTTACTATTGTCGCAGTGGTCGCGTGGGTTGGAATATGCAAGACGGTACTGCCGTCTATTTAGGTACAGGTGATGTGACAGCACATAGTATGGCCTGCTGCGCGGATTCCGCCATGATGTTTCCCCTAGGATATTCAGAGGGAATTTCCATTTCCGTGGATCTGAAACAGCTCTCTTCCATTTGCCCGGAAGTTTTAAAGAATGCCGGTGTGGAGGCAGACCAGTTACGGGATCGATTTTGCTCCGGAAAGCCATCCGCAATCCCGTCCTGTTCCGATTTAGAGCACATTTTTGCCCCACTCTTTTCTGCTCCTGTATCCGTTCGAATTTCCCTCTTGAAATTGAAGGTGCTGGAAATTTTGATTTATTTGAGCAACATGAAATCGGAGCATAAAGAATTGACTCAATACTTCTCCCAGCAAACCGAATTGATAAAAGAAATTCATCAACAGTTGACAGAGCACTTGGATCAACGATTTACGATCGCAGAACTTTCCAAACAGTATTTGATAAATACCTCCACTCTAAAGGAGATATTCAAGGCAGTCTACGGCCAGCCTATCGCCACCTATATGAAGGAATTTCGAGTGCGTCAGGCTATGAAATTATTACGGGAAACAAATGACACTATCGCGGATATTGCTTCCCAGGTAGGCTACCAAACCCAGGGGAAATTTTCAAGCGCTTTTCAGTCTATAGTCAAAATGTCACCCAGAGAATACAGAAAAATCCAGGGTATAGCTCCATCGGATTCCTTTAGCAAAACACTGTAATGAAAAATTCTGGTAGACTACTGCCAACAAAGCCAAGTTCTTCACTTTTGATGTATAGTCAATCAGCGTTGTCATCCTAATCTGTGCTGACTGCATCAGCAGCCGTTTTCCACATACTGAACATAGGAGATCAAACCGTCTGTTCTTACAGCATCCAGTGTTTTTACGCTGATTCCCAGTATACTGGCTGCTTCCTTCCTTGTAATCAGTTTATCCATCGCCTTCTTCGTCATAGTTCATAGCGAAAGCTCCCTTCCTGTGATAGCTACATACTACCACAAAAGTAATTATCTTTCACTGACAACTATCCTAACACACAGGGATAACTTGAATAGAGTAAAATGCTCGCATCTATCATTTCAAGCAAGAGAAAATGAAGTGAAATGCTTGCATTCTCTAATGATTATTATGAATTGATTTTTAGGGCAACACAATCCGTCGAATTATTTTGCGCTTACTTTCAAAAAATCTTGAAACGCATATTTTTAAAAATGCAGATGTAGACTGTCAAGGAGCTGGAAGCGGATAAACTGATCGTCCGCACCGAGTATCCGCAGATTCCGCCGAAGGTGGAATATACGCTTTCGGAACGAGGAAAAACGCTGATGACTGTGCTGGATCAGCTCTGTGTCTGGGGCGAGGAGAATTGACTGACAGAGTGACAACTTCCAATGGAGCAGTGAAGCACACTGCCGCCTGTGAGAAATCCTACATCTCTGGGGTGATAAGAAAAAGTACAGAGAAACCATATTTTCAGAAAGCACTGCCGGGTGCTGTATCAGCATGATACTTGGCAGGCTTTATCCATATCAGTGTATGGAGATTGGAGACAACAGCAAATGAAAGAAAACTGTCTATGGTATTGGTAAAAAAAGAGACAGGGCAAATGTCGAAAGGATAGTCCAGAATTAAAGGATGCACTCCTCAGGAGGATGCTTCCACCAAACAATGAATCTATTACCAAGATATCCAGAGAAGAAGGAATCTCTGAACAGACACTTCGTAACTGGCGGGATAAAGCCAGAAAGGAAGGCTATGCTGCTCCTGGTACGGATGCGGTTCCTGATGACTGGAGTACACAGGATAAATTTTTAGTTGTTGTTGAAACAGCAAGTATGAATGAAACGGAACTTGCCGAGTATGCCCGTAAAAAAGGTCTTTATATCGAGCAGATCAAAGCCTGGAAAGATGCCTGCATGAATGCCAATGGTGGCATCGCTAAAGAAGCTTCCCGGCTTAACCGCGAACTTAAGGATTCTGAGAAAGAACGCAGAAAACTTGAAAAAGAATTACAGCGCAAGGGCTACGTCTGCTTCCATCAATCGGGGCTTGACCGTATCGCCCAGACCGTCCTCGGCGGTCTGATAGATGATATTGAAAGGTTCAAGTGTCTCCATACCGGGCAAAGGCTTTCGATTGGTGCAAGCCGCCGCAAGGCGCATGGCAAAGTAGGTCTTGCCCTCGCCGGGATTACCCTGGATAATTGTCAGCTTTCGGGAAAGGACTTGCCGTAAAACTCTATGACAAAATCAATGGGATAGCCGCCCTTGCTCTGGCTGTGGCGAAACCACTTGTTTCCCCGGACGGTCAGACTGTCATGTTCTTTCCAGCGGTATTCTCGTCCGCTTTTTATCAGTGTCTCTCCCTGTGTGCGGAGAAAATCTTCCAGACTGACGGCATTTGCCCGGTCAATCTGCGCTTGGGTATAATTCATCGGGATAGTTCCTCCTTTTTCTGTCGTGTTTGGGGTCGATTTTGGAGCTTTTGTTCCTCTGTACGCTCGTTAAATCGGGCGGCAGTATCTACACATGACTTGACCTTCCAAAGGCGGTGTAAATCGTCTCTGACAGCCTTAAACTCGCCGTAGGTGCTTTCGTGTGCCTGTTCCAGCTCGTCATACTCGTCGGACAGCTTTTTCATATCCACCTTGCCGTCCGGGAACTCCTCGGTCAGCTTTCGTCTGGCGGCGTAGAACTGTATCAGTTCCGCTTCATGCTCTGCCTTGTACTTGGCTCTGGGCTTCTCAAACTTGATTTTCTGCAAGCCGTCATAGACAGGCTTCAAGTTCTGGAAAGCGGCGGAGCTGTCATAGAGTTGCTTAATTGCTTTCATTCGGGCGGTCTGTTCGTCCAGCGTTTTCTTCAAGCTCTCTGTGGCAGCACTGTGTTCGCTGACACGGCTTTCCAAATCTTCAAGGGAGTAAATGCCGTTTGCCCGGAGATAATTGAAAGTCTCGTTCATCTCCTTTAGATTGCTGACCTTGCCTTTCTGCGAATATGCCCCGGCTCTGCGCTGGGTGTAATAGGCGCTCAGCAGCGAAACAAGGTCGGGTGCCTGCGGCTTGGCAAGCTCCGCTTTTGCTTCGGCAATCCAATCAAACAGGAGAGCGATTTTCTTCTTGATGTCCCGGATAACGGCATTGGTGGCTCTGATCCAGCGGTTGAACTCGCCTTTCTCGGTGCGTATGCCTTTCTTCTCCATTGCCTGGACGGTTGCGCCCTCATGGACGGTGGGAAAAAGCTCCACGCCCTGACGCTCATAGCTCCGGTGGTCGATACGAACATCAATACCTTTTTCCGCAAACTTGGCATTGCATAGCTCCGCCCATGCTTCACGCCAATGTTCCAGCGTTTCGGGACTGCCCCAGTCGGTAGTGGGAACGGCGTTGAACACAAACTTTCCGTCTGCGTCTCGGATACGGTTGCCGTCCTCGTCCAGCTCATAATCTCCAACCTTTACGCACGGCCATGTCGGATAACAGAACGCAGAAGTGAATCCGCTGTCCTCTTTTGTCTTCTTGCAGTCCGTGTATTTTGTTGCCTTCGTTGTGTCCAGATCGACCAGAGCAACCGCCTTGAACACTCCGTTGATGTTCGCCGCCTTTGCGGACATTGCGATTCCGACTTCTGGAATCTGTGACCATCCCGGAGCAACAATCAATCCCGGAACAACTCCGAGTTTTGGATATACCTGTCTTACTACTTCCAGACCGCTTTCTTTTCCTGTGGATGCGTTATACGCTCCAACGATGTCCGTCTTTGTAATCATGGACGGGTCAAGCACATTTCCTGATACTGTGATAGATGTTGCGGATGCTCCCTTTCCTCCTTCAATCAGATTGACGATCAGGCTTCCGTCAGTGTCGAACTCTGTTGTATAGTCAGTTCCTGCTGTCAGTGTTGCTGATGCAGCTTTCACAACCAGTCCTTTCGGGATGATTCCCTTCGTGCTGATCTTCGCCTGCATCTGGCTCACTGTTGCAGTTGTTTCCGTCAGTGCTTTCTTGTGCTTTGTTGGGTCAAGTACGTTGATATAGACCGCAGGTGACACCTGATAGATGTTGTTCGTCGCATACATCATCTGACACAAGGTATAGTTTTCAAAGTCGTCCACATATCCCAGTGCAGCCATCGCCTCTGCTGCCGAGTTCGCGAGAATCGGTGTGTTGATTACTTCTTCCGGGTTCTGCACCATATTGACCGGGGCAGTTCCCACAACGACCGGAATTGAGCAGGAACCAGTGATCGGCGCGGTCAGCGCAGTTGCTTCTTCCTGCACAAAAACTCCATGTTTGCTCATTGTTTATTTTCCTCCTTCTGTTTTATATTCCAGTGCTTTTCTGAACGCACTGAAGATATATCCTTTTCTTTCACGCAGCATCTTCTCTGCAATCGGATATTTGATGACCGGAATGAACAGGTTTCTCATTTCCGGTACGTCTTTGCAGGCTTCTTTTGCTGCTTCAGGAATCTCTGTGTATACTCTGTTCTGGATTCCGATGCCCGGAATCGTAGGCCCCACATACATCAGATTTTCCTGTTTCACCTCTTCGGCTGCTGTCTGTGTTTCAGTCTCTTTTACTGCTTCAGCAGTATCTGTCTTCCTCGGCATAATGCTTCGGTTCCCTCCTTCCTATCTTCGGCACGTTGAATGAGATCGCAACTCCTCCGAAGTAGAACGGATATGTGTCTTCATCCTGAACGGCCCATTCGATGTCCTGCTCCGCTCTGAACTTCTGGTTCAGAAGAGGCTCTGCTGCAAATCTGTCCACCACATCCTGAATCATGTTCATGATGTGTCTGTGACCGATATTCTTCTTTGAGTGATCGCATATCCCGAAGTGAATCTCTGTTGCAACCACCCACGGACTATCATCGTCCGCAGTTTTTCCTGTTTCTAATTTTACGAGAGCGTATGGAAAGAACTGCGATTCATCTTCTTCATCATCTGTCACAACTGGAAGGTTCTGTTCGTACACATTCACCCCTGTCACAGTTTCCCCTGACGTATTCTCCGTCGTGATTCCCTGAAAAAGTTTCTTCATTTCTTCCACAAGGTCCCTCTGAAGTTCTGCTGCTGTCATTGCTTACCCCACAATCTTCTTGATCTCTGCTTCGAGGTTCTTGCGAAGATCTGACTGTATCGGCTCTTTGAGTGCTCCTGCCATTCCTCTCTCTCCCTGATATACTTTTTCAACCATTTTGGGAACGGAGTTTGAATGGAACACTTTGACCGGGAGTCTGTCTTTGCCTTCCCTCTGCATCACCAGTCCGTTGCGCTTGAACGCTTTTCCGCCTTGCGAACTGACCAGTTGCTTCATACCGCTGTTCACGATGTCTGCTGCCGCGGCCGCTCCGCCTTTTTTCGGTCTGCCTGCCCGGTTCTTAAATCGCACGAGTGTCAGAGGCTTTCCATCCGCATCCACCGATGCCGTGAGGTTTCCTGTTGACGCATTTTTGATCTTCATGTGACTATTGAATCCGACCTGCTTAACTGTATAGGCTCCTTTTGCGCTTTGCGCGATTCGTTTCCTTGCCTGCCTTGCAGTCTTGTTCACGGCATTCTTGAATACCTGTGGGGCCTTGCTCTTCATGTCTCCCAGTTTCTTCTCAACCAGTTCCAGTTCTGCCCTGTTTACCTCATAGGTAATCATCCTCTGTTCGCCTCCAACGTGATCGAATAGATTCCATCTTCAGCAATCGCATCGGCCACTCTGTATGATCTCTTGTCCAGACTCACGGCTGTTCCCTGCTTCGGGAGCGGTCCATAATCTTCCGCAGATACATACATGAGCACCTGTTTGACGTATATTCCGTCCATGTGCTGACTGTATCTCTTCTCTCGTTCAATCTGCTCGTTGTTGTCGATCTGCACTGCCATCGGCTTTCCGTTGACTGTGTGTATCTCCGAGAACTCATCCACGTTCAAAAAAGTCTGCTGCACATCCCTCTTTATGATGTCTTTGAAGGTCATGCTTTCTTCTTTCTCGTTGTGGTTCTTGTCGTTTTCTTTGCAGGAGTGGTCTTTCTTTCCGGTGTCTCTGGAATGCGTCCGATCAGTCCATCAGTACCTGCATCGCTCATTCCCGGCATACCTGCAACTGCTGTCACCGGAATTGCCTGCGCTGCCTGTGGTTCTGGCTCGTCTTCCTTCCACATTGCAGTTCCTGCTTTGAGCCACAATTCTGTCATTTCCTGATCGTTCACCGGAAGGCTTTCGCCTGTACTATACTGATGTGCGTGGTACAGTACAGGGCGAAGCGCAATCAGTTCTCTCATGCGTTGATATTGACGAGCACTGATGTTTCTGCTGCCTTTGCCGCTTCTGTTGCGAATCCGGCCGCAGTATTTCCTGATGCAGTTGTTGTCATCTTGCCTGCCGCAGTGACATATACCTCTGCCCCTGCCGTGATCTCGCTGTCATCTTTCTCGAATCGGAACACACCTTTCACATGAAGGCTTCCAGTCTCTCCCGGCTGGATTGTCATGCCTGCCACACCGACTCTCTTTCCGAGAACGATCACGGAATTTGCTTCGATGGCACTGCTTCCTGTGTTCTTGTAGTCAATAGACTCTCCGCGCTGCCAGTATTCTGCTTTACTCATTGCGTTTGCCTCCCTTCTCTTATGCCAGTTCCAGTTTTGTCTCTACTTTGACACCCGGATTCTTCACCATGCCTCTGTAATCCATGACGGAGATGCCCCAGTCAAGGAAGATGTCCCACACGAATCCAAGCTGACCCGGTGCTTCCATACGACGAATGTTCGGGATTTCCTGACCGTTCAGGTAATCAACTTCGATTCCGTCGCAGTCTCCGGCTGCTCCGAATAACCACCACGGCATCACGTTACCCATGCCACCGCAGAGTGCATTGATTGTCGGGTCTTCCACGACCTCGATCTGATCTCTGTACTGGTACAGTGGGTTGACTGCCTGTGTATTGTCTGTGGTGTTGATCGTCGGTGAGTTGAACAGTGTGTACATATCAAACTTCATGCCGGAAGGAACGACGATCTGTGCAGGATTGATGATGATTGCTTCTCCGAACTGATCTTTCTGGTTCGCCAGTGCCATAATCATCGTCTGCATTGCTGCCTGTGTCACTCCTGTTCCTGTCTTCAGGAGGTTCTTGTGGTTTGAGCCGAACAGAGCAGTTCCGTCATAGATTGCCGGGTTATTGACAAGAATCTGGAATACCTGCTTGTTGATGGTCTTTCTCGCTGCTGCTGCGTAACGAGCCGGAAGGGATGTCACCAGAGAAATGTCATCGTCGATGAAGGCTTTTCTGGACAGGGTGAACTGTCTTCCGTATGTCTTCAGTTTTCTCTGCGGCAGCTTGTCATCGGTGAATACATCATGCTTCAGCTCGCCATTCTCCGGCACTTCCAGAAACTCTCCGACCGGGCCTGCAACATAATAATTGTCGTGGGTCTTGAAGTCCGGGAGACTTCCTTTCTTCGTGAATCTGTCGAAGGTGACTGCAACCTTCTTGTGTCCCTCTCTGTATGCTTTCTCGATCGTCTGGTCTAAGATTGCCGGGAACGCTGCCTCTGGATTGTAGAACCCTCTGGACAGGAGAGAATACAGTTCGTCGGAGTTTCTTCTGTTCAGTCCTCTCTCGCTTGTTCCGTCCATCTGAAGACACTCGATTGCAAGATCACGCATACGCATACCGATCATCTGTCTCGCTCCGTCTGCCGGGTTCTCGATCTGAAGACCTGCCTTCAGGAGCAGAGAGTCAACTGCTGCTCTTCTGAACTTGTCCTCTGCGCTGTCTCCGACGCTTACTCCGGTGTGAACTGGTGCGGATGCCTGTCTCATGTGCTCGATAACTGCTGCTCTCACCTGCTCCACTGTTGTTCCGTTGTCGATGAACCCTCTGACCTGCTCATTCATTCCGAAATCGCGGCACATCTCCTCGATCTGTCTGATTCTGGCTCTTTCATTCTCGACTGCGCTTCTTGCTCCGTCTCCGTTGCCTTCTCCGCCTTCGTCTCCATTTCCTTCGCCCTCACCTGCTGCCGCGCCTCTGGAACTTCCCTCGCCGCCTGCTGTGGCTCCTGCTCTGTCGAGTGCTTCGATTGAACGCTGCAAGGTGTCAAACTCCGCCCTCTCTTCTGCTGTCATTGCTCTGCTTTCCGCTCTCGCTGCCTGCAAGATTTCGTTCTGCCGAGCCAGCATCTGTTCTCTTGTCATCTGCTTTTTCCTCCTCTTGCGATGTTTTTGTTATACTGTAACTGCCGAGCATAGGTTTCATTCCATGCCGCCGCCTCATCTGCCGTCATTGAACGGCCTACTCCGACCGTAGGGTCTGCCGGAACGCTCACGATGCTGATTTCATACGGAATCCACCGCTTTGCGATCGAGCACGGACCAGTGAAACGTCCATCCATTGACACCTTGTTCGGTGCTACTTCTTCCCAGTCCTCTACCATGTAACCGACGGACACTCCTTTCAGAGTCCCGGATTTCACTTTCTGGTAAATGACTTCGGATTCTGCGTCAGAGTCAAACGTGATCTCTGCATAACCTCTCTGATCTTCAATCCATGCCTTGTTAATTTTCCCGATAACCTTGTCTCTCTTGTGATTATAGAGAACGACACCGATTGAATTGAGTCTTGTCAGGTCCGCGCATTCCCCTGTATGGTCCAGAATCTCCTGTCCGAACCATCTTGTATATGGTGCTTCCGAAGAGAACGAGAGCACGAATGTCCTTTCGTTCCCTTCACCCTCGACTGCTCTGATCTGGCAGTCCACGAGTGCTCTGATGCCTTTATTTCTTTCCTGCTTCTGCTCCGGTTCCTCCCTTGACAGGGGTCTTCTCTTCGCTTCCGCCATCTGTGCCATTGTCATTCTGACCTGTGCTATTTTTTTCTTTTTTCTGCACTTTGCCACCGAAAACCACACCTCCTAAATCAATTCCTTTCTTCTGTCCATATTTCAGGACTTCCGCCATATCGTCGATCTGTGTCTGCCAGTCTCGACCGTTCTCTGCCGCGATCTGTTTGAACGTCTTCTGCCCGGTCTGCATCGCCGTCTTTGTTGCATTTGACTCTTTCACCGGGTCAATCCATTTCTTCGGCTGTTTAATCCATTCGTGTTGCAGATATTCCTCTTTTCTTTCCCAGAAGTCTGCAATATCCACCTTTCCTGCCAACACGCAGGAGATCACGAAGGTTTCGTATATCTCATCCAGTACGGCCAGAATCTGTTCTTCTTCTTCCGCAAACGTCAATTCGTCCTCAATGGCTCCCTGACGCGCAGATGAATAATTTGTCTCGGACATATCGCGGCTCGTTGCTTCGTAGGAAATGCCCTGTCCTGCTCCGACGAGACGCTGTTGCAGCTTCACGAATGAAGTTGCGTCTGCTGCCTGTCCTGTCGGGTTTACGACCTGCACTTCGTCTCCTGCGTTCAGTTCTTTAATCATGCCCGGAGTCAGGGTCTTTCCGTCATAATTCGCCTTGTCCTGCGATGCTGCGACGTTTCTTCCGATACCAGACACCGGAAGGGCCTTCTTGATGAAGACCGACAGACAGGCGGCAATTCTCTCTTTGACCGATACTGCCGTGATGAACTCATTGACATCTCGAATCCTTGTCACTGTCGGACTCATGTCAGACATCTCTCTGATCTGGCTCGGACGTTTCTTCGTGTAGTAGAAAATGACATCGGATGCCTTCAGATACACCGGGTTCCCGATTGTATATCCGTCAATCTGGTACTGTCTTATCCAATACCCGACCGGGCGATTGTAGGTGTTGTATTCGATGCCGCCGACCACACGATTTCCGTTTTTCTCCGGCATAACGTGCATTGAGTCCAGTTCATCCACTTCGAGCATCTGAAGAGAAAACGGCAGGATTCCGTCTCGTGTGTATCTCTTCACGAACAGGATTCCTCCGTCCACTTTCTTTCTCACGACGGCCATTCGCAGAATCTGGTTCAGGCTCTGCTGTCCTGTCACATCGCAGTTTCTGGCCTTGCACCAGATTTTCCACAATCGTTCCAGTTCCTTGTTGACCGCGTTCTTCTTCGTCATTGATCGAAGCTGAAATCCGGTTCCGACAACGTTTCTCTTGTATGCTCCAAGCACGGAGTTCATCACATCAGAGTTTCGTTCAAGGTCCCTTGCTCGTGCTCGCACATACTCTCGGTTTCCTCTGTCGGTTGCCTCTGCCGAATAGTTTGCAACTCTCCACCCGGCATTCAACCTTGCGTCGTTTCCTGCATCATAGTTCCGCAGTTCGTTTCTCCACGCAACTCTTCGTGCGCCCCATTCAGGAGACACGAATGCGATTGCTGCATCCAACCAGTTCACCGTTCTCACCTCCCATCAAAGAAGGCAACGTATGTATCATCCAGAAGTCCAGATGCCTCCTGCGCGTTCACTTCTGCCTGAAGTTCCTTCTGCATCTGTCGCAGAAGTGACAGGTCTGCTCTGGTCAGTTTTCGGCTTCCGATCTGGTATGACTGGCCTCCGATCAGGACCGTTCGGATTGCTGTGTTGACTTGCTTTAGCAACTCTTCGGTGTTCATTTGTTCCATTTCTTCCATCGACTTTCCTCCTATACCCAGTTTTCATTTGCTTTTATCCACGCTTCTTCAGGAGCGTACTGCTTTTCCTCCTGCTGCGGCTGTTCTGGTTCTTCCTCACTGTCCAAGTGCATCGAGCGAACTCCTCTGATGTCTGCCGCTGCCAGCGCGTACACTTCTGCGTCGAGGTAATGGTTGTCGATGTGAGAACGCTTCGGAACCCATTTCTGAATCGTTTTCTTTCCCGACTTCGTGTTTATCTTATGCTCCGCAGTCACCTGCTCTGCGTATTCAGTATCGCATCCCTCGTATACCATCCATGAGCCTCGACCGTTTGGTTTTTTCATTCTGGCCGCGATCATGTCCTTGTACTTGTCACCGTCAACGAGCACCAGATTCATTCCGTGCGCTGCGCTTGTCGGTTTATTGATTTTTGACATCTTGAAATGCGACATCATGGGATTGTTCGAGCCTTTGACTGGCAAGGCCCAGTCTGAATTGTTCGCGCAGAAGTCATATGTTCCGTCTGAATCATATCCAGAGTCAATCAGGCACAAGCACACAACCAGTTTCTGACCGTCTTCTCGCTCATATGCCAGATTCATCACTCTTTCAATATCCGCAAAAGACATTGCCTGTCCATGCGCGATATTTTGCGAGGTGATATGATCTCCCCATGCTCTTATAGTCCAATATAAGCACGTTTCCTGCACATCGACACCACCAGTCAGCATCCTCGCCCATCCCGGCACTGCAAGTTCTGGCAGATCAGTCTGTCTTTCAGCCACTGTGTCTGCCGTTGTCTTCAGTTTCGTGTCCTCCCACGGCTCCGCCAGCCACGAGTTGACGAAGTTTTGCAGTTTCTCCGGGTCATCCTTTGAGTCAAGGAACTCTTTCACAATCTCCGCCCATGACAGGAATCGTGAATACAGAGCATTGAGCCAGTATGACACCTTTCTCGGCTTTCCGATGCAGGTTCCTTTCACATCTCTCCACTCGCCCTGCCGAAGCATCTTGATTTTGTCCTTGTCGGTAATCTCGCATCCGCACTCCTGACACACATAGACGGCCTCTTTTGCCCTCTCTGCGTTTGTCATCCCTTCTCCGCTCGGAAAATGAATCTGTTTGAACGCGAACGTGATATACTCTCCGCAGTGCGGACACGGCATGAAATAATGCCTCTGCTCGTCTGCATCTTCGTGAATCTGCCAGACATAGTTCGTCTTCAGCGTCGGTGTTGAGCAAGTGTATATCTTCTTGCTGTATGTGAATGTTCTGGTTCTCTCCTTCGCCAGATTGTAAGGCGATGCCTCTTTTTTCGATGCACCGTCCATCTTGTCAATCTCATCGAAAAACAGGTACTTGATTGACTTTGATGCCAGTTTTCCGGGAGAACCGGAACCTCGAAGGTATATCTTCATCCCCCGGAACTTCAGGTTCAGTTCCTTCGATGAGTGTTCATAGAATCTCTCCTTGATCTCTGGTGTCTTTGTCAGAGACGGCTTGATTCTGTCATTTGATGTGTCCTTTGCCAGATCATCGCTCGGATATACAATCATCGTCGGTGATGGACTATCCATGATTATCCATCCGAGCATATTGAGCATCGCTTCTGTTCCGCCGACCTGCGTCGGCTTGCAGAAATTGATCTCCTGAATATATGGGTCATTAAACGCATCCATGATTCCGACCAGATACGGAGTGATGTCATTCGACCACTGGCCGGAGAAGTTGCTGGACTCATCCAGTATTCTGTATTTTTCCGCCCACTGTGAAACGGTCAGCTTTTCCGGTTTCTTCAGTGTGGCTTTAATTGTGTTTACAAATAAATTTCTCGTCCGTTGCCGGGAACGCTGTCGTTCAGACGATGACAAACTCTTTCACCCCTTTACTCGCTTTCGTCCTCGTCCTCTTCCTCGTCCATCTCTTCCAGTATCTGTGATGTGGTATCTTTGTCTATTTTCAATGGGTCATATTCCGACAACTCCTCCAATGTTTGAAAAATTTCTCTTTCCAGAATGTCCAGAATGACATTCACATCATCCTCTGACACGATCAGAGGTGCGACCTTCTGCGGAACGGACAAAAGCCTGTTCTTGAAATTCACAAGCATATCTGTCAGAAACTCCTCCACATCGTCTGCCTCATGAAGCTCTCTTTTCAGCTTCCGCAGCTTCAGGATTGAGATTTTCTTCTTGATCTGCTCGTGCTCGGCCTGTTCCTTTTCTTTGTTGTAGCCTGTACCCTGCTGCACTTCCGCTTCCAGCTTGTAATTGATGTATTCAGGGACGCATTTTTCCAAAACATAGTTTTTTTGTTTCTTTTCACTCGACAAACCCTTTGAAAACAAGCCGAACTCGTTCTTTAATTGCCGGACACGACGGTCTGTGATGCCTAAAATGGCGGCGAGTTCTTTCTGATTTACATCCATTTTCTGATTTTCACCTCCATTTCAGCGGCAAAAGAGGAAGGAAGTGCCGTATTTTTTTTGACTTTACAGGCAAAAATACCGGACCTTCCGCGCCCCGCATTCGTGGCCCCCCTGTGGAAGTACCTTGCGCCCTGCCGCCATCGTTGCAGCAGTCGCAGGACACAAAAACAGGGAGATCACCTCGTCAGTGTCTCCCTGTGCTCTCGCTCTTGTACTATGTGGTGCGGTCACGTTGCTTCGCTCTCACTCGTCCGCTTGTCCATGCTACCATCATAGCACACTTGAATGTCTCATTGTGTCTCATGTTTCTCTCTGCCCTGCCTCTGCTCCCTGTCGTGTCTGTCCACTCTGCTCCTCCTGTGTGTCCTTGCCGCCCTCTCGCGCCTCCTGCCGCCGCCTCCGTCTCCTCTGCTGTCTCTGCTCTCCTGTCCTTCTGTACTGGCTCTCACTGCCTCCGTGCGCTCCACTGCCTGTCCTCTGCCTCTGGTTTCTCTTGTCTGTCCTGCTATGTATGTACTGCTGCCGATGCTCCTGCTCTGATCTCCTGCGTGTCAGAGTCTGACACCTGCATCTGCTCCGGCTCTCTGATCTGCTCCCGATCTGGCCATCTGATATTTCCAGAAAAGAAAACGGCAACGAATACCCCACCTTGTTTTTTCGTGGTTCTCCGCTGCCGTGAGATGGATGTGTTGTGACCTGCTCCATGCAGATGCGATGAATGCGGCTCCTGCTGCCGTGCGTTCATCATGTCCTCTGTGTCTTCATTCCCTTCTTCTTTCTGCGATCAATTCTGTCCGCATTGCTAACCGCTTTTACTTTCTGATTTTCCTGAAAATATTTTCCAGATTTGTTTCCCGACTCTATACCCCCACTTTGTTTTTCAGGGGATTTCTTCAGCATCTTCCATTCCTTGTCCAACTTCCAGTCCGTGTATGCTTCCTCGTTCTCCTCGATCATTCGCTCAATGCGTCCCTTATTCAGCAACATCTCAATCGCTTTGTTATATCTCTTGTTGCACTGGCTCCGTGACATCGGGATGCTCTCCTGAATATCCTTCCACGGTTTCATGTCGATGTGTCGCAATTCGCAGATTTCTCTTTCCAGACTATCCTGCGGCAGATAATCCAGAATGTCCATCACGCGGACGATTGCTTTCTCCACTTCTTCCTTCTGTGTGTAGATTCTCTCCTCGATGTCTGACATCTTCAGGATGATGCTTGCTGCTCCATTCCCTTCTCCTGAAGACGATCGTGGCAGTGGTCTATATCCGACACCACCGATCGGAGCGTCCCTCTCTTCCGCAATCCTGACCAGCCTCTCGTCAAGCTGCTTCTTTCTCTTCTCTGCCCGGTAAATCTGGCCGAGCATCCATTTCAGGACATCCGCCTTCTCGTTGTTCGTTGCATCCATCTCTGTTACCTCCTGTTTGCTTTACTCTTTCTTTGCCGCCTCTTCTGACGCTTTTCTTCTCTCCTTGCCTGCATTTCCCTGATTGCCTGAATCTGTTCTTCGTCTGCCCTCTTCTGCTCCTCTGTGTACTCTCTTCTTGTCCTGCCGTCCTTTAGCTGGTAATGGAAGTACAGGGCCATCCCGACGATGTACAGTGCCAGTGCTGCGACTGCCAGAAGAATCAGAATGAGCACTCCCCAGCACACTGCTTTTATCACGCTTCTTTTCCTCCTTTCGTTTCTTCTCCCTCTGTTTCTCCTCATGTGTCAGATGCCCGACAGCACAACTCGCCGTCGGGTCTGAATATCCTTCATGATTCTTTCCTGTTCTCACTCCTTCTCCTCCTCTGGTTCCGTTCTGCTCGCAGTAACTGCTGCCGTCTCACCATCGGAATCCCTTTTCGTCTCCGGCTGTTGTTGGTCATGAGTATTTTCATGAGTCTCTGTGCTTTGACGAGTTCAGTTGTGATAATCCTGCTGCTGTCAATGATGTTCTGCTCCAACTGCTCCGCCGTCCATCCGGTTTCCTGTTCCAGTTCCTGAACTGTCATTCCTTTCGCTTCCGCCCATCTCTGAACGAACGGAGTGTCTGACTCTTCTTTCGTCTCTGCTGCAACCTCTGCCTGCAACTCCATTCTTTCGCGTACCTGTTCGGTTGCTTCTTCCAGTGATGCAGATGTCTCTGTTGTGACCTTCAGGATTGCTTCTGCCACTTCTTCGTGTGGCTTCCCTGTCATCTCTGCGATCTGCTTTGAACCTGCCTCGAATCTTTTCAGACGTTCCATTTCTGCCTGCGAGGTAACAACCGGGGCCATGAGTGCTGATTTCTTTTCCATCTCCTCGATTTCCCTGTCCATTTTCTTTGCCCTCTCGATGTCTTCCTCTGTTGCGATCATCGGTGTCAGAACAGGAGTCTCCTCTGCTTTCTTTCCTGTGATTTTCTCTTTAATCCACTTTGCTGCGTCTCTCAATCTCATCTCTTCACCTTCTTTCTCGCCCTTTAGTTGAAAGGCGGTAACTCTTCGCCGTCTGGAATGTTCATGAATCCGTCATCACCTGTCATTCCGTACTGATCGTCGTTCCGGTTCTGGTTCTGTTCTGCTGCCGCCTTGCTTTCTGCGAACTCAATGTCACTGACATAGATTTCTGTGGTGTACACCTTTCTCCCTTCCCGGTTCGTGTAGCTTCCTGTTCGGATTTCTCCCTCGACGATCACCTTTGTTCCCTTGTGCGTGTATTTCTCCACAAACTCCGCCTTCTTCCCGAAGGCAACGCACGGAATGAAGTCTGCGTTCTGCTGATTTCCCTGTCTCTGTCCTCTTCTGTCCACGGCGAGCCTAAATCTTCCCACCGCTGTCTGCTCCGGTCCGTTTGAATACCGGATTTCCGGCTCCCTTGTCAGGCGGCCCATCAAAATTGCTTTGTTCATCATCTTCTCCTTGCTATTTTCTTGAAAAACTCGCTGATGTCATTGATTGCCATTTTCAACACGGTCATAATCGTGACCAGAACGATGATTCCGATCACGATTGCGACTCCTAACATGAACAGGCCAACCACTGCCGACACGCTTGCTCTTGCGATGTCCTCCATCAGTAGTGCCAGCTTGTGCATCTCATTCCCTCCTCTCCATTAGCTTTTTCAGCAGTTGTTCGTGCATTGCTTTATATGCAGAGCACTCCGCCTCTGATCGGATTGTGCTCTCCTGCTGCTTTTTCAGTTCTTCTCGAAGCATCTGGTTCTCTTCGGCCATTTTCTCCGATTCTTCCTTGCTTCTGTCCTTCACGCTGCTCTGAATCTGCTGTTCAGATTTCCGTGAGGCCCCCCCCCCGATTGATTTTCGGCTCCTTCCAGTTTGATGCCGAGTCCGATCAGGAGCGCAATGTCAATCTGCTCCATTTCCTTCTCTGATGCCTTACCGACGAAGTTGTTGATTCTCTCCACAGACACCGGAGTCGGCTGTTCGCATAATGCCTCTGACTTTCTTCCGGTGCTCCTGATCGTAACGTGCGTCGGAAGGTCTTTCTTCGGTGCTGATGTCAGGAAAACCACTTCGAGCACATCGCTGTGCTTGTTGTTCGCATCGCAGGAGACGATCACCGCAGGTCTGTCCTTTTTCATCTCACTTCCGACGTGTTCCTTGCTTGCGTTGTTGATGTAATAGATTTCGCCTCTTCTGTACTGCTGCTCTGTCTCTGTTTCTTTGAATCCGTTTAATAGTGCCATGTCAATTCCTCCCTTTAGTTCGTCAGATTGCTTTCCCCCGACGGAAGCAACAATTTTAACAGTTTCTCTTCCTTCTCGTTCTGCTCTTGTGAACCTTTAAGCATCGCCGCCATGTAACTGGTTGTCAGTTGCAGTGACAGGCCGATGTCTCCGCCTGTCTGCTTCATAAATTGCTGAAATGCCATGAAGTGCATCTTCACTGCCCCTTCCATTGCTTCCAACATCTCTTCGTCACTCATTTTCTTCGCCATTGTCTTCCTGCTCCTCTCTGTATGGTTCCGGTAATGGCTGCCATGCGATAATTCTCAAATCTCTCCAACCGCTCGAACCATTCACGAACTCTGACCACTCGCCTCTCCATGCGCAACTGATACCTACCGTCTGGAATAATCTCTGATAGTTCCCGAACCGGAAATACTCAAACCACACGAGCACATCTTCGCCTTCCTCCGGCATCCGGTCTTCTGATCGAATCCATCCGCCTCTGTACTCCGGTGCTGTCTCGATCTCTTTTCCGTCTTCTCTGAACCGTTCCTTTCCTATCCGGTTGTACTCATCGAATATCCTCTGGAACTCCTCGTCCCATCTTTCTCCGAGGCCTGCTCCCTCGCCTGCTGCCACATGAGCCAGTTCATGTGCGAATATCTCCGTCGCGTCCATGATGTTCAATTCTGCGCTGATTGCGATGACTGGTGTCTCTCCTTTGCTGAACTGCGTGAACCCGAACACTCGGTTTCCTTCATCGTCTTTTATGCTCGGTCCAATGCAGGCTTTGTATTTCTTGTCTGGATAGAGGCTCCGAAAAGCCTCATCCAGAATCGCGAATGGTGAATTTATAAAAATCATGTTTTCCTCCTTATGCTCCGTACTGCATAGCAGGCTGATCTGCATACTCTGCTGCATCTGCTCCTGCTTCTTTCAGAATCTCCTGCTGCCGGATGCCTACGACACAATATCCGTCTTCCAGTGCTGATGATGTTCCTGCATCGTCCATGCAGACGATTTCCAGTGCCAGTTCTCTTCCGGTTGCTCTGCCCTGTATAAATTCAAGCGCGCTCACGATCATTCCAGTTCTGATCTTGTCATTTTTCAGAATCAGGTATGGTCTTCTTCCGGCGATCACATCCTCGAAGGTGTCCGTGGAGAGTCTGATGTACTCCTTTTCCTCCCTGCTATCAGATGGGAGATTGTTCATCTTCTCTTCCTGTTCCTGCTCGCGCAGCTTTCTGGCCGTCTCTCTGTCGATTGCTGCCTGCTCCTCATCGTACCTCTGCTCGTCTGTTTTCTCCGCCTCTGCCTTGTTGACATACTGATCGCAGTTCTCGCAGGTTCCTGTCTTCACGTTGCATTCTGCGTATCTCTTGCATGAGTAGCACAATGATGTGATACTCTCTGGATGCGCCTGCTCCCATTCTTCCTCCTGCTCCGGTTCTTCTCCCTGATCGGACTCTTCTTCGTCCTCCGGTTTCTCATAGTCCTTCGGATATTCCATCTGTCCCGGTAACGTGTCAGACTCTGACATCTCTTCCGGTTCTGTCCGCTTCGCTTCTCTGACTTCTTTCCATGTCGGAGCCTCACCCTCCTCGTGTGCCTTCAGCATCTCCTCCTGATCTTCTTTCGGCATTCCAGAGAGTTCATATGCAGCAGAGAACGTCAGCTTGCCTTCTTTCAACTGCTCCACGAACTCCGGCAACAAATTACTGTTGATTCCATCAATCTGCGCCACCTTCGTTCCTGACAGTTTCATGATATTCGCCACAACGTCTCTGATCTTCTTTCCGTCCAGTTTCATTCCCTGAAGTGTCAGTCCGTGCTCTTTCATGTACTGCAAGGACTCTTTCAGCTTCTGCGCTTCTTCAAGCTGATCTTTGATGTTCTTCGTTCTGTATGAGTTCGCAACGATGATCTGCACCATCTCCTCGTGTTCTTCGGCAGGTGTCAGAATCTGACACGTTGCCACCTCGAACTCTGAATACCCTTTTTCGAGCAGAAGGTTCAATGCTCTCCATCTCATTTCACCAGAGATAATTCTGTACTCTCCTTTCTCGCAAGGGTCATATGTAACTGCCATATTCTCAATCAGTCCCACGGCGAGAATGAGGTTCGACAACTCCTCAATATCCTGCCTTGAATAGAAATTCATGTCGTTGCTGTACATCTTCTTCACGCTGATGTCTCTGGTTCTGAACCGCGCCTTCGGTCTGTCTTCTGCTGCCGCTTTGCTGTTCCGGTTGATTGCGTCCATGACGCTCCATCCTGCTGCCATCACTTATCCTCCTTCGTCTCTGTATCTGATGACTTATCCACAATATCCACATTTCCTGCCGGGATAACTACTCTTTCAGCACCACCTGAATCTGCTTCAGTTCCTTCTGGCTTGCTTTCGCAATGTCCAGATGCTCGTCCGATGCTTCCTCGTCGATGTACTCCTGAATCAGTTCTTTCAGTTCCTCCGGGTCAATCACGATCTTCAGGTGCTTCGCCATTGCTTCTCTGACCAGTTTTGAGCACTGCTTGTCTGTCAGGTTCCTTTTGTTGTCAATCTCCTTCAGTGCTTTGTCATATGCTTCTGTATCGAATCCGTAGCAGTTCATCAGTTTCTTTACAAACCAATCGCTTCGTTTCTTCTCCGTCTCTGCTTCTTCTGCCTTCTTTCTCAACTCGTCCAGCGTGTCCAGACTAATCGTTGCCGTTCCTTCCATGCCGTCTACCTCCTTTTCTGCTGTTTCTTGATTCGACCATCATCCTTTATCCCTCCATGTCTTTCAGCAACTCTTCTGCCACTTCTCTGTAATCCTTTGCGACGATTCCGCTCTTTGAGAACTTCGGCAGAGGTACGCGCTCCATTGTTGCCTTCTCTGCCACGATCGAGCGTCTGATTGCCGTCTGGAAGCAATCCTGACCGGATGACGCTTTCAACCACTCCTCAACCTGAAGACTTGTCATGTTCTTCTGACGCATCGTCATGAGCAGTTTCATCCTGATGTCTGGATTGAATCCTCGCAGGTCTTCCAACTGTTCCTCCATGTTCACAATCGCCTCGATCTCGAACCCTCCGACCTTCACCGGAAGAATCACGAGGTCTGCTGCCACCAGAACATTCGTCACTGTCATATCCATCAGGAGTCCGCAGTCCACGATGCAATAATCGTATCTGTCCTGAATCTCCTCCATCGCCATCTTGAAACGGAGAATCTGGTTGTCCTGTTCCAAGAGGAGCAGTGTCATGTTCGTTCTCATCAGGAATCCGTTCGCCGGAATGATACTAATGTTTTCGTATGGTGTCTCGTCAATCAACTGCTCTGTGCTATATGTACCACCGATCGCCCGGTGCTTTTCTAATAACTCTGACATTCCGATGCCCTGCGGCTCAAATCTGCCGTACAACATTGAGATGTTCCCCTGCTGATCTGCGTCAGCGATGAGCACTCTCTTTCCATGCTCCACTCCGAGGATGTATGCCAGCGATGATGCTGTCATCGTCTTTCCGACTCCGCCCTTCTGTGTCATAACTGCAATAATTTTCATGATGTGTGTCCTCCTGTTATCAATTTCAATTTTCTTCGCAAGCGTTCTGCGTGTTCATTCGTCACAATATACTCTCCGCACTCCTGCCTCCACATATCCTTGTGCCTTGTGTCTCCGTCGTACCATCTGCACTCATCGCAGACGAAGCAAGGTTCTTTTGCTTCTCCGGTACAGTTGTCTATCGTTTCCACGTTGTTTGCACAATGGTTGCAGAGGCATCTTCCGCACGGAAAAGCGCAATCGCTTCGTCTCATGCTGTTCTGTATCTCGCGTTTTCGTCTTCCCGGCTCCTCGCCCAGCTTTCCAGTTCATCAATCGCTCTCTTGTAGCAAGCAACGTCATCGTCCTCTTCGACTTTGATGATCTGTTTCCGATCGGGACCGTCTCCCTGATAAACCTTGATGAATCCGGGCCTGTTCATGGAGAATCTGCTGTGAACACGCAAGTTGTATTTTCTCCCGATAGGCCTGTACACCTCATAGAACTTTCTGACTACTGCTGCATATTCGTCCATGTTCCTGTCCTCACTTTTTCTTCAGTGGTGAAATCGTACCTTCTTTCCAGACGCTGTTGTTCGGCTCTTTCATCCACTGCGGAGATAATAGCTCGCAATACTCTCTCAACACGTTCACCGCGTCCTCTGATGTGTAGCAGGTTGCGACGTAGTGTCCGACTGCTGCCATATCGGTCAGGAACTCTTTCTGCGACTTCTGGTGCTTTCCGTCTCCGAACTTCATCTCGATGTACAATCCGCAGTAAATTCCTTTTGGGTACGGCAGGCAGAGATCGGAGACACCTGCCTTCACTCCCATCTGCTTCAGCTTGACCGCCTCTGCCTTGTTTCTGCTGCCTCCGTTTGGTATGTGATGCAGCCACTTCAGTTCCGGGTACTGTCTCTCGTTCCAAGCCGCCCACGATGTCACGTTGATCTGCTCCGTGTCCTCGCTTCGCTTTGCGTATCTCAAATTCATCTCTGTTTTTCCTCTCTTTCATCCTGTACTGCTGCCGCGATCTCTTTCTCATCCAGATCGGACTCGTTGCTGATCTCAATGCAGAAGATCGGCTGCCCTCCGTCCGTGATTCCGAACATCTCTCCGTCATACTTCTTCCGTTCCTTCGGATTCGCCGCAATGACCACCACTTCGGATTCTGCATCGAACCCCTGAAGGTACTCAATCAACTCTTTCGTCTTCATCTCTTCTTCCCTCCTGTCAGGAGTTCCATGTCCTGAAGAACATCTCCGGTCACTCCCATTCGCTTCATCCGGTCAAATACTGTCTCTTTCTTCAGTCCCAGCTTCCAGAGGAGCCAGTCTTTCAGACCTTCTTTGTCGGTATAGTATCTTGTCCAGATTCCTTTTCGGTCCCTGATGACCATTCTGGCCGTCTCTCTGCTGATGCGTTTATACTCTTCCTGCTCCGGTGTGAGTCCCTTGCGCTTCAGTTCTGCAAGCACGGTATTGATGCAGTATGCCTCAACCTTTCCGATTCCTGCTGCGTTCAAGATACTCGCCTTCGCATCTTTCAATGCGGTCTGTGCAGCTTTTTCGCTCTTTCTCTTCATCGCTGCGTATGTGATCGGCTCCGGTGTCAGGTACTTCGCCGCATCTGCTTTCAGCACATATCCCTCTTTCACTGCTTTTCCTCCTTTGCTTCCTTCGTCTCCTGTTTCAGTTCCTGCGCCCTTTTCAGAATGGCTCTGTTGTATTCGTACTCATGCACCCCATAGGCCCATAGATTTTTCTGTGCTCCCCGGAGTCCGTAGTTATACGCGGCCAGAACGTCATATGGTAACTGCTCCGCCGGAACTGTTCCCTTCAGCTTCTCCTGAAGTTCTGACAGGATGTCCACCCCGACTCTCACGTTCTGGAACGGTTGCGTCAGGTCCGTGCAGTTCAGTTCTTCCATGCGCTCCTGCTGCCATTTCTCTGCGATCTGCATGAGTCCGACAGATGCTCCGCCGCCTCCGTCAGCGTTCCACACGCACTTGCTCTCCCTTTCGATCAGGGCAAACACCATCTCATAATCCACATCGTTCTGCTCGCAGATGATGTATGTGTACACCTGCATGATGACAGGGAACTGACCGCCTGCTTTCTTGCACTCTTCAGTTATTTCGTGATAGTAGAATCCTTCCACCTGATCTCCGCTCCAATCCTGCGACATCGTGTTGTATGGGTATTCATACTGACCATAGATGTCGCAACCATATTCCTGCTGCATCCGCAGTTCCTGTCTGGTCTGTTCTTCCTTCATCGCCATCACCTGTGCATTGATCTCTTTCTCTCTTCCGCACCTTGCGATGCTCACCGCAACTCCGGTCAAGAGCACGACTGCTGCCACTCTCTTCCAGTTAATCCCTCTTGCGAGTGCTCTTGCGATTCTGACCGCCTTTCTTCGCCTTGCTCTTCTTCGTCTTCTCACTCTTCTTCCCTCCTTTCTCCTCCTGCTGTTTTCTCATTCGAGCATATATGTAATACTGGCCGTTCCACTTGTTGTACTTGATCACTGATTCCGTGTACTCATAACCCTCTGATGCGTACCACTTGTTCAGATGCTCCTGCACTGGAAGTATACCGTTGACCATCTTGTCCACATGGCTCTGCTTTGTTTTGTAATGATTCTTGTGTTCATCCGGTTTCTTCAGGTTCTTCGATGGAGTCCAAATTTTTTGATATTTTCCTTCTTCGGAGTCCTTCCCCTTGCCCTTCGGCTTTGACACATATTTCGCCATCCCCACGAGGCCGTTTTCGTCTTTCTGAAGGCGGCGAACCTGATTCCTCTTTCCGTATGTCCAGAGACTTTCCACTGTGTCCATGTCCATGTCTCCGTCGAGTACGATGTGATGATGCCATCTGCCTTTGTCTCCTTGCTCCGTAACATACACATACCGAGCGTTCGGAAGACCTCTCTTCTTTCTCTGGTAGTTCAGGCGGCGGATGTAGTTCTGCATATGGCTCTTCGCCACTTTCATGCTTGCAGGTGTGTACTCTGCTGAATAGGTGAACGTGGCCCATATGTCTCTGTCACCAAAGTTCTCATTGATGACCCTCTCACACTGCTTCCTGCTGTTCTTCTCATTTAGGTTCCTCTGTGCCTGTCTATCCTTCTTCCTTCTGCCCTCCTCTGGAATCTCTTCGACTCTCTTTCTGGTGAACTCTGGATATATCTCGACTTCCAACTGCTCCCCTGCTTTGATTTCCTTTGTGGCATACACATACTTGATCTTCTTTCCATCCATCATCCTCTTGATGATGTCCTCTTCCAGATTCTCAATCTGTTTCTGATATGCCTCTTCATAGTCATACTCTACATAGACATTCTTCTTTCTCCGTCTCCTGCTCTGCTCCATCCTGAATCACCTCTGTCACTTCTCTTTATCGTTGAAGTGTTACTATCCATTACAAGTCCGCCGAACCGCTTCGGGACGCTTGTTTTGATTGACTTTTCAGGCCGTTCGCAGTACAATAATACCGAGATGTGTGTTGACCTGAACGTCAACGAATCGCCTTCGGAAGCCCGCAAGCAATTCCGAAGGCTTTTTCATTTCATGCACTTCTTTTTTCTTCTTTCTCTGTCTTTCTGGTTACACTTGTCAATTTCACTTTTGCTGAATCTTCCCTGCTGTTGACGATCATTGCGATCGCAGCGAATACCTTCAGCGCATCCGGTTGTGTTCTTACTGCCATGAGTTTCCCTCCTCTGCTGCTCTCTTGATCTGTTCCTGCCATGTTTCTCCTGTATCCACGATTTCAAACTCTTTACTCGGCAGGCTGTTCAGATGGACCATCTGCCTGCATACAGGGCATTCATGCCAATCGTCAAAAGGCTGTCTGTTCACCATCGTTATACTTCCACAGCTTCTGCATCCGAATATCCACATTCTCACTGTTTCGTGCTTCTTTGCTCTGTTCAACTGCATTGCAAAGTCATCGAGTTCGTCCAGTTGTTTCTTCCGTCTTTCGATGGCTTCTTCCTGTCTGTTGTACGGCCCTCCGCATCCCCAGTATTCCATTGTGCCTCTCAATTTCTCCTCGAACTCTTCTATCTCTCCTCGAAGAACTTCTCTCTGGTGCTCAATGATTGTGTTCACTCTGTCTTTAATGTTCATTGCTCTCATGTACTATTCCTCATTCCACGCCGATATAATTCAGGACTTTCTCGATCATCAGGTCATAGAACTGTTCAATCACATCCTGAAGAACAAATTCTCTGTTGTCTGTGTCTGTCACACCTATCTCGTCCCAGTCTCCCTCCATTCCGATCTGTTCTCGCATTTCCTCGAAGGTTTCCTGAACGATCTCCTGCGTTCCAGAATACTCACATCCTCTCGACAGTTCTTCTCGCAGTCTTTCATCCGCTCTGATTCTTCTTTCCTCTTCGCAAGTTGACTTCACGGTCTTTGTGATCGGCTGGTCTTTTGGCTGTGGTTTGGTTGTAGTTGCTGCGGAGCCGTTCAGAATCTTGTTGATCTCTGCCTGAATGACTGCCGGGTCATATCCTGCCGCCTTCAGAGCGTTCTTTCTTGCATCTCCATTTCCCCACTGACCTGCGATGACCTCATGAGCCACTGTCGAAGTGCTCTTGCCCGGTGTCTGAACCGGATGACTCTGTGCTGCATCGGAGTCATACTTCGGAGTGATGAAGCTTCTCACTCGTCTTCTTGCCATATTGCGTTCGCCTCCTTTTTGCAATCTCTTTCCATGTAATAGTCATACAGGAACTCTTTCTGTGCCTTTGTGTACTCTTTGACCGGATTCTTTGTCGGAAAAGCAATTCCTCGACTCGGATTGTGTAAGAGAACCCACCCTCTTTCGACGAGCCAGTCTCCTGCTCCGATCAGGCCGACATTGCATTTTGTCTGCAAGTCAATGTCTCCGTTCATTGCTTCCTCCGGGAATTTTTCGCTCATGTAATTCTGCGCCCATTCCTGATGCGCTCCCCATTCCACTCCATGAAAAGTTCCGTCCGGCTCTAACCATCCATAATCCTCTGTGGTGTGATTTTCTTCATCCATCATTCGTTTCGTGAAACTGTCGAGTGAATCCTGCTGTCTATCCTCCGCAGTCTCTTCTCCGAGTTCCTTTCTGATTTCTCTCTGTGTACTTTCCGATATGTGGGCCATTGCTACGTCCCACCGTTCAATCATCCTCCGCAGGTCCTTCTCTGCTTTCTTCCGTCTTTCGACTTCTTTCCAGATGTTCATGCTCTGCGGCATCTGCTCTTCTTCTCCCGGTTCATATGTTTCAAGATGATATGTACCTGCTGCCGTGCTCCCCTTCAGGGCGGCGCGACCGATCAGAATGTCCTCTGCATATCTTCTGATCTGCGCCTCCGGTGTGTCTGTTCCGGTCATGCTATCCATCAGAATCTCAATGACTTTCTCATGGCTCTTTTCTCCGGTATAAAACCATTCTCTCGCAAGCTGCGTGATGAACTCTCCGTGAATATCGAATGAAATTCTTCTCACTATTGGTCCGTTGCTCACCTTTGTTTCTCCTTTTCTCTGACTTCATTCAGGATTATTTTTCGGAAGATGCTTTCAAAGATTGGAACTGCAATGCTGTTCCCTGCCTGCTTATATAATGCCGTGTAGTATCTCCCTTTCTTCTGCTGTGCTTTCTTTGCTCTCTCGAAGTCCTCGTCCGTGTAGCCTTGCAACCGCCAGCACTCCAACTCCGTCAGGTATCTGTATCTTCCCTTTCCGCAGTCAATCACCTGCGCTGGTGTTCTATCCTGCCGAGTCGTGATCGTGAAGGCATAGTCTTCGATGACCGTTGCTCTTCTTACGCTCCCAGTCACTCCGATCACCTCTCTCACGGATGGCTGTGTCACATCGTACACTTCCGGCACTTCTTCGTTCTTTTCCAGAAACTCATCAATGCTCCGCATCGGTGTCCGAATCAGTTCGTCGAACTGAAACTTCTCTCCTCCGAGGACGGATATTGTGAACACTCTTTCTCTGGCCTGCGGCAGTCCGAACTCTCTGGCATCCAGTACCTCATAGTTATTCGTGTACCCCATGCGCTCCATCTCTTTCTGATACCGGATGAAGTTTGCGATCATGTGTCGGCTCGTTACATTTCGCACATTCTCCCATATCACGTATTTTGGTTTCCACTTTCCCATCTGCTCGATGATATGTATTGTCTCCCACATCAGGCTCGACCGTGTTCCGCTTCCCTGATCGGCTCCTTTGCCTCTGTTGACTCTTCCGTCCTCTGCCTTTGCTTTTCCCTGATGTCCTGCAATGCTCATGTCCTGACATGGACTTCCGTGAATCAGGATGTCTGGCTTCAGATTCCACCCGACAACGCTCTGCGTCTTGTACGGCAATTCCTCTGCGAACATCGAATTGTATGACCTCACGGCTTTCTCATCTATCTCCACATAGTCAATCGCCTTTGTCGGGATGCCGAGGTTGCGGAGCGCGCATCGCGGACTCCCTATTCCTCCGAACAGTTCCAGAATTTGCACTGGCCGCTGTTCATTAAACATCTGTATCACCTTCTTTCTGGCAAGCGTTCTCACCGTGTCTGCCTTTTCGCCTTAAAAAGTGCTAAAACCTGTTATCCATCCATACAGTGTTCTGGCAGACTGTACGCGCCGCCATGTTTTCACGATGCTCCGATAATGTCTTTCGGCTTGCCATCATCAGTGAACACGTTGCCGTCGTGTTCAGACAGGGCGGATGCCCTGTTTCGGCTTTTATTACATATCAAGCAATTCTTTCAGGAGTTCTGCTGTCCACTCTGTCAGTTTCTTTCCTGATTCCAGATACTGTTTCAATGCTTCTCTCTGTTCTTTCATTTCCTCCCGTGCCGGAAGCTCTGCCGTTTTACTTCCCTGCTCTATCGCTTTGAAAATCGCATACAGCACGATCAGGCAATCTTCTTTGCATTCGTACTCGGCAATTTCTTCGGCGCATCCGTCAAACACCTGAATCGTGTGTCTGATCTCTTCTTTCTTCCCCTTCTTAAAGTTCTCTTCCTCATATCCGATTCCCTCAATGTGACCTTGCATATTGAAAATCCTTGTTTTGTCCTGTGATAAAATGAACATTCTATTCTCCTTTCTTTATCTTCCGGCGAATCTCGGAACGAAGAATCCGAAGTCCGTTGCCGGGAATCCTTTCTCTCTGTTGATGTTGTTCACGATTCCATAGAAATCATGGGCGAAATTGAAGTCATCAGCATTTAGCCACTCGTCCAGACGCATATTGAACTTCTTATCTGCACTTTCAATGTCCATCATTCTGTCCACATCTTCATCCGGTTTCATCAGGCCCATCACCGTCGCTCTGACCATCACATCCGCATACTTGCTTTTACGTTTTCTTTCTTCTGTTTTCGCTGCTCTCTGTCTGAAATCTATCTTTTTCATCTTCCGGCCCTCCGTCTTTCTCTCTGGTCCAGCATCTCCATCACTTTTCTGTATCTGTTCCGGTTCTCTTTCTGCTTCTTGTACTCCTCTGCGAATCCATGTGCATCTTCTCCGGCGATAGTGGCTTCTGTCATCTGATCTGCTGCCCTCTCCATCTTTCCGATTGACTCTGCTTCCTTATCATAGGCCATGCAATACATCTCCTGAACCAGTTCTTCAGGAATCTCGTTTGCCTTTGCCTCTGCTCTCGTATTGCAAAGTTCCGTATTCAGTTCTGAAATGGTTGCTCCTCTCTTCTCGACGGTCTTCTTCAGGTCTTCAACCTCTTTCTTCAGGTCTTTGTTCTCTGTCTCTGCTTTGTCTGCTCTCTCCCACGCGATCTCTGCGCTTTTCTTCATGCTACACGCAGTATCTTCTCGAATGTTGTCCTCTGCCAGTTCCAGAACTCCCTCCATCGCGAATCCGACGTAACTGTTTTCTCCGAGTCCTTCCACGATCTTTCTGATCTTTTCGATTGCCTGTCTTTCCTGATCTTTCGTTGTCATGCCTGCTCCTCCTATATCTCATCAATAATTGACATCAAATCATCGCACTGTCTGTATGCTTCGTCGAGCATATCAATGTATTCCTCCATCTGCTGTCCCTTTTCTCCGTACTGAATACTTTCCGGGAGGTTGTCGTGAGCCTCCTGCTCATCATCCTTCACGCTCTCAATGATTCCCTGTGCCTTCGCAATCAGTTCAGATGCCTCCTGAAGCTGTTTCCTTCTGATCTTATTCATTCTCTTCTCTCCCTTCTTTCATGAGCCAGATGCTCTCATCCTCGCTGCACACTCCGAAGTATTCATCTGTTCTTGTGAAGAAAAATTCAATTCCATAAAACTGCTTGATTGCCAGTTTGAACACTTCCCATCTGTCCTGACAGCTTCTGCAAGTGTTGTCCCAGTATTTGAAGCCGAGTCCCTGATCTGGATTTCCGATTCCCGGTGTTGCTTTTCTTCTTTCGTCAAGGGCCTTGTCCCATGTGCGAATAGTTTCTTCTAATTCGCCGCCCATTTCTGTCTTCATGAATTTCTCTTTATTCAGTTTCATGTCTGTTCTCCTTATATGTACTCCCCGGCATTTCCGCCGGGGCCTGTTCTATGCAGTCAGTCCTGCCTGCTTTGCCATCTGCAATCCGATCATGATTCCTTTGACTTCACGCTTCTCGCCGCTGGTCAGCTGCTTCAGCAGTGAAATCATTTCCTCAATGTCTTCGGTTTGTTTCTTCAGTTCCTTGTTATCCATTTCAAGAGTTGCTGCTGCCATGTGTGTTCCTCCTTTCTTTATGCTGTCACTGGCTCGTAATCTTCGAGCAGTTCCTTCAGGTTCGCTTTTCTCCAACGATGGAGCCGTCTGTCTCCGGTGATGTTCTTCACTGGTTCCGGGAGCGGTTCGCCTGTAATGACGTTTCTTTCCCAGTACAGATACTGTTTTAATGAATTGTGATAGTGTCCATCATTATGCACTTCTATGTATTTGTTTGAGTTCCTTCGATTTCTGTATACCTGAATCGTTGTCACTGTTGTTGCCTCCTTTATGATGATGTGTGTTTCTCTGTGTCTTCAAGACATATTATAGTGTCTTAACTCCACTTTGTCAACATATTTTTGTGTCTTAATTCAACTTTTGTTATTGACCTTTTATTTTTTGCGTGGTATTGTTATAGAAGAAATACAGAAAGAGAGGTGAGCAACATGACGCAAGGCGAGCGTGTCCTTGAAATACGAAAAGCATTAGGTTTGACAATGGATAAATTCGGGGAAAAGTTGGGAGTTCAGAAGTCTGCGATTTCTAAAATAGAAAAAGATAAAGTCAACTTATCCGACCAGATGGTCAAACTGATCTGTCGAGAATACAATGTGAATTATGACTGGTTAATGGATGGAGAAGGTGATATGTTTTCCGATCTGCCGCAGACAGTTCTTGATGAACTCTGCTCGCAGTACGAACTGGATGACCTCGACCGATTCATCGTCGAGTTATATGTCGGACTTCCGAAGGATGTGAGGGATGGCATAAAAGCGAGGGCGAAGGACCTTATTCAGAAAAGGAATACTTCAGAAGAGGAAAAATAAAAAGGGAACCCATCTGGATTCCCTTCTCTTCGTGTCGGCTACTGATATATGTATATGTACTTGATAAACTCATATATTCTCTTCAGGAGAGTTTCAGAGTCTATCTTGTTCAGCAGTCCGATTATTTTCTGCCGAATATCCATTTTCATCGCCTCCTTTTGAAAATATTACCATTTTTTTCAGGCTTCGTGAATGGGTTCGGCTCCTGTTTCCGTAATTACGGAAATCGTTCTGTGATCTGCGTATCATCGCAGCTCCTGTGATATACTTATTTATATTCGGAGTCATAGAGAGCACTGATCTTCGTGTCAAGTGCAATCGCTATGGCTTCCAGTTGCCGGAGCGTCGGAGATGTCAGACCGTTCTCAATCGTATTTAGTGCCGTTTTGCTGATTCCGGTCATCTTTTCCAACTGCTTCAGTGTTACATTTTTTTCAGTCCTTGCCTGCCATGTTAGTATTTCCATCATTTCCTCCTTGTGGTGAACTATTATGTATTCATCCAAGAGGTTTGAAGGATGGCAAGGAAAAATTTTATGTGGGGTTTGCTATGAGAAAATATAATAAATGGGCCGCCTTGTTCGGCGGATGGTTTGGTCTTCATCGGTATCTTTCCGGTGAGATCGGAATGGGTCTGTTGTACACTTGCACCTGCGGCGGATTCTGTATCGGATGGATTCGAGATGTGTGCATCTCTTTTTCTTCCCGGTCTAATAATGAGTGGAGTCAATGGTCTGACGTATGCGGCGAAGCTGCTGAAGCGCGGAAACGTCGTGCGCTGAATGGTGAACTCACTCCTGTACATATTAACCCGAAGGCAAAAACAGGAACTTTCGCAGGTTCCGATGGTGGACAGTATCGCACCACTTTATCCGGCTGTACCTGCCCTGACTTCCAGAAAAGAAAAGTTCCTTGTAAGCATATGTATTATCTTGCCATAAAATGCAATATTGAAATCTAAACATAGAAAAAGACAGTCCCTGACAAGAACTGCCTTTCCCCATCGTTTCCTATGCAGCGCATTACTTCATAGAATACTGATTCGCAACCTTTATTCTACCACGAAGTTGTGCTGCTGCATAGCTTTATTTTTTTACGCTTTTTTACAGTAGAAAGAAGGTTTTTTATGAACAGTACATACTTCAGACCGCAACCGGAACTCTTCGGCCTGCGTGTTGTTAAATATATACGTTGTTCCCATGACGGTCAGGTCCTTCATGGTGACACTCTGGAAGCGCAGGACGCTCTCCTCGATGAGTTCATCAAAGTCAATCACATGATTCTTGTTGATACTTTCGTCGATGAGGCTCTGACTGCCCGGAAGAAATTCACACGAAGGAAAGAGTTCGTCCGTCTGCTCGATGGTGTCCGTGCTCACAACTTTGACATGATTCTTTTCACCAAACTCGACCGCTGGTTCCGTAACATCGGAGATTATCACAAGATTCAGGAAATACTTGAAGCGAACGGAGTTCAGTGGAAGGCGATCACTGAATCCTATGACACCACAACAACGAACGGCCGTCTTCACATCAACATCCGTCTGTCCGTAGCGCAGGACGAGTGCGACCGTGACAGTGATCGAATCAAAGATGTGTTTTCATACAAACTGAAGAACAAAACATATCTTTCCGGTTCTCTCCCTCGTGGCCTGAAGTTGGATGCAGAGAAGCACGTTGTCATTGACCCTGAATGGCATCAGTTCGCCCTTGATATGTTCGACCATTTTGAATCCACTTGCAGCAAGAGAGGGACGCAGTTATTCCTTCAGGAGAAATACGGCATCCGTGTTTGTTATGATACCGTCGTTCGTTATCTTCGGAACCCTCTTTTCATGGGTCAGTATCGTGATGACCCTGAATTTTGTGAGAAGACGATCAGTCGTGAGCGGTTTGAACATATACAGAATCTTGCGATCAGGAATGTCCGCATCCGTCACACTCAACAGTTTTATATTTTTTCCGGTCTTCTGATCTGTTCTTCGTGTAATCATTACATGACCGGAACTGTCACATATAGAACGCTTGCAGATGGAAAAGAAAAGACATATAAATCTTACAGATGCAATTTTAAAGCGCAGTCAAAACTTTGTGACCGTTCCAAGCATTACCGCGAAGAGTATGTCGAAGAATATATGCTTCAGCATATCCGCCCTGCTCTTTCCTCTTATGTTGCAGATTTTGAAGTCACTGCTGCCGCTGCTGCAAAAAAGGACCCTGCCATTGAAATTGCGAAAGTGGAACGTAAGATGAAGAAACTGTATGACCTTTTCATGGATGATCTGATTGACAAGGCTTCATACAGAAACGAATATGAGAAGTTTCAGTCGCAGATTGACAAATTGAGAAGTTGTCCTGCTGCTCCGGTTCGTAACCTTGACAGCATAAAGAAGATGCTTTCTGATGATTGGGAAACTGTGTATCATACTTTCAGCGATCAGGAGAAGAATGTGTTTTGGAAGTCCTTCGTGCAGTCAATCACTGTTCACGAGGACGGAGAAATGGATATTGTTTTTTTATGATCTTGTTTCTACTAACCACGCACCTCCTGTCGGTTCATCGGCAAGGATCATTTGGGGATGTAAGATCAGAGCCCTTGCTGCCGCAACACGCTGACGCTGGCCGCCGGACATCTTGGACGGAAACTTATCCAGAACATCAGTGATTTCCAGATAGTCAGCCAACTGCTTCAGCCGCTGGCTGCTTTCTGCTTCGGATACCCCATGCAAGGAAGTCGGGAGCAGGATGTTTTCCCTGCCAGTCAGGTTGTCCAGCAATTCAAAGTTCTGGAATAGATAACCAACTTTTTTGCCACGGTACTCTGCAAGAGCCTTTCCCTTGAGGGATTGCAGAGTATCGCCTTCCACCTGAATGCTCCCACCGGTGGGCTGAATCACAGTTGCAATACAGTTGAGAAGCGTGGATTTACCGGAACCACTGCTTCCCATAATGCCGAGAAACTCTCCCGGCATCACCTGGAAGGTGATCCCATTCAGTGCCTTTGTTTGACTTGGCACATTGCCATAGATTTTTGTTAAATTTTCAATATTCAAAATGGGTTTCATGTGAATACCTCCTATCATTTGTAATAAAATGATAGCATGGGAACACAGCAAATACCACTTACAGTTGTTGTAAGGATTCAGGATATAAGTGGCGGCTCAAGGGGGACGAGCATATATTTTTTAAGAGCATCAGGCGACAATGATAAAATATACCGGATCGCCTCATTGGCAAACCAGTTCGTTTTAATTGTATCCCAATCAGCAAGCCGAATGATTTCTGCTGTGCCGTTCTCAAAATCAACTGATATTTCGCCCCATTCGCCGTCGCAGTCTGCCTGGTATTCGTAGATTGCGGCGGTGATTTTCTTTTTGCGCTTGGTTTTGGATTTCTGTTTCAGCCGGACTGCATGGATAGCACCCTCGGCAACCAGAAGCTCTGTCAGCTTATCCATCGCTTTCCGGTAAGCCCGCTCTGCACCGCTGGCTGTGCTTCCCTCAAACATAACCGCCAGGTCTTCAAAGGTGGGGCGGTTCTTCCATGAGCCAACACGCCCACAGGTCATGCAAATTGCTAACCGTTTTTCGAGCAAGGTCTGCTCCCGGTAATTCAGTTTCTCAAATGCCCGTTGCACCTTTTCTGCCTGTATGCCGTTCCAGAGGATGTCGGTATAGTTCCAACTATCGTCAAGGGCGACATCTTCGCCAGTTTCCTCGCCGTCCTCGTCTGTCACATAGAATGGCTGCTGATTGCGGATACCTCGGACAACTTTCAGATATTCTTCGGCAAGAGCAAGATCACAGTTGTATTTCTTGGAAAACTCGTTGACCGCATCCTTGGTATTGTGGTACAGCCAAGCCATTGACCGCACCATTTTGTAATTAGTCAGAGAGGATACCGACCATTTTTCTTCGCCCATGCGGAAACGGAGCATAGCATCCCGGATGAACGGAAAAATGTATGTAGCATACTCCGCACCCTTGGCAGGATCATAGTCCATCAGCTTTTGGAGCATTTGCTCCCGGCAGGACAGTTTTATATCCAGAAAACGGTCTGTATCGTACAAATCGCCGCCATCCACACCAAGAAAGCTCTTGATGCGCTTATTAAGCTGCGGCTCGTAGTGATGTAGAAAGAACGAAAAATGTAGCAAATTCTTTTCATGCAAAGCAGACAGGATATATTCGTTCAGATTGCCCACTGATGGCGGCTCCGGTTCCAGTTGGAAGATGCGCTCTGCCACATAGGGAATGATGCCGTCACCGTGCGGATTGACTTGGTATTTTGGTATGTATCCGGTCATATTCCATGTAAAATCATTCAGCATAGCGCACCTCCCTTCTGTATGCCATTCTGTTTTATGAAATGTATTCCATGATTATGGAGTTCAAAATATTATACAATGATTCTACGCACATCAGCTTTACTACGCCGTTATGGTCACTTAAAATCGTACCATCTTCGGAATAATAGAACCGTATCGTCTTCCAACTATCTATTGTGTATTTTATCGTGATGCTGCAATACCTATCAGTTCCACGAGCGGGTTCATAATTAATTGAAAAATAGATTCGGTCATAAGTTCCGCTATAGAGATAATGGCTGGCATTGTTTTCAACATTTACGGATGTATAATCAATGCCATCCTTTGAATTTTTACGGTATTCATCGTAGAGTTTTTGAATCAGCTCAAAATCAGGGTATGTATTCAGTAATTCTTCTAACGCCTTTATATAATACTGACTAAAGGAATTTACAATTAGCCGATTCTTTTCTTTTATCTCCAAGAGTTCTAAATTCCGTTTCTCTTGATATACTCGTACTCGATACTGTTCTTCTTCCCCTGGCGTCATATTGCCCTCTGCAATGAAGTTCTCAATCTGTCCAATCAAACTTGAATATGCGCAGCGCTCATCAGGAGCAATATTCAAACATGATGCAATAATTGTATTAGCAACAATCATATCAGCATTTCCGGGAAAACGCTTGGTCAAATCATATTCATCAACAAACCAGAAGTTTGAAGGCATAAAGTCCTCCGGCTCACCATTGATCATACACCAAAGAACTTTACCCAAAGAAAATATATCTCCTTTTTCAGTTACTTCCTCTACACGACCTGTTTCGTATTCTGGGGCAATATACATCCTGGGACCAACTGCCATAGTTTCCGGTGTCAGTCGTTCGCTCCCATCGTTAAGAAAACACGTTCCAAAATCTGTAAGATACAGTGTGTATTCATCACCTTTTTTCAAAAACAAGATATTATCCGGCTTTATATCTCTGTGATACAAGGGCGGATTTCCGGTTGAAAGTGTATAGAGTGCTTTGATGACCGGCAAAAGCAGTTCAAATGCTAATTTAACATTCCCTTTGGTAACTTCGAGTATATCGTATACCGAACCGTCATATTTTTTCATTTCAACATAAGATTCAGCAATTTTATCCTCGTTAATATAAACATCCGTCACCTCAACAACATTGGGAATTGGATTCTTGCATAATTCCTGAAATACAGCAAGTTCTCGTTTGAAGCGTGCGACTTTTTCAACGGTAGACGTATTTCGAAGGTATTTTCTCGCAGTTCCGGTTTCAGTATCGAATACCACATCACCATTACCGCCTTTAACATCAGCTTTTCGTGCCATGTATTATCTCCTTGTCATTTTTTGTTGTAAGCTTCCTTTTTCAAGGCAGCCTGTCCCATTTCCTTTTCATAATCGCCCTTGGCATAAGCAACATTGCTCAAGGCCCGGAGCATTTTATCTTTCGCCAGTTTCTTCATAACCTCTGCAAGATCAGCGTCCAGAGTACCACGCTTCACATAGCGGTTTATGGTGTTCAGCCGCTTCTCATAAATCTGTTTCAGCGGATGATCGTCCGCAAGCTCCCGCTGTTCTCTGCCTTTCAGATTGCCGATCTGCCGGCAAGTGCGGTGCAGCTTATCTCCCGGTGCATAACCGCCGCAGTATTTGGTGTGCCTTGCGTTGGTGGTCAGAAACCATTTGCCGCAGATCCGGCATTTTTTCGGTGCATGACCAACACACAAGCCCTCAAAGAGATCAGAACGGAACATTCCCACAAAGGATACATAGTGCATCCGTTTGACGAGCTTCGCCACATCCTCGCCGGGACGGACAGTTGTCACATACTGAATAGAGTTGTTCGCAACAGACATCCAGGCATTGCCCTCCGTGATAGAAAACTCCGGCGGGAAATAGCTGCCGAACATTTTTGCAAAGCCCTCTGCGGTACGGTCTGCTTCGTTGCTGTCTGATTTTTCCGCAAAATCAAGCACTGCGGTTTGGTATTCCCTAAGAGAATATGCCAAATGTCCGAATACAGCGGTATAACGTTGGAGCATCGCCGCATCAGCATATTTCGGAACTTCTTCAAACGGTAAAGAATTGGTTGCAGCTTTTGTAGCAAACTCCACATATTTTTGTGCGCTGTCCGCAGTAAAAACCTTTTCTATCCGTTCCCGGTGCTTTGGTATATCCATATAGGAGAACGGCGGCGTTTTGCTGAGAATCTCTAACATTGTCAATGCAGCTTCCCTTGCCATAGGAAAGAGTGCAGAAGCGTCCTGTCCGGCGTTCAGCATTCCAAGCAGTAGATTAATTTTCTGGCATTGTTCATTCATTTTGGCAAGAGTATCCGCCGAAACATTCAGCGCATCACAGGCAAGAGTGCCGATAGGAAGTGCTTTGTCCTCATATATGATTGTATCCTGCCAAAAATCCAATGTCATCAATTCTTGATTCATGCTTGCTCTCCTGTCCTGTTTTTTCATTTCTTTCATTATATCATGCAAATGTGAAGAAATCTACATCCTCCGAAAAGCTGTCCTGTTTTTTGAAATGGGGTTGTCCACCGATTAGCCTGTTTTTTGAAAAATCCGGCATAACAATAGTAGACGGAGCGAAGCACCTGCCAATCACGGCGGGTGTTTCGTGCTTTCTGAATACTATGAACGGAGGTTTTCTATGACAATCTATGAAACCATCAAGGTGGCAATCAGCGTAAAGCAAGCCGCCGAACACTACGGGCTGAAAGTCAACCGAAACGGCATGGCTTGCTGCCCGTTCCACAATGACAGGCATCCGAGCATGAGGCTGAATGAGGATTATTTCTTCTGCTTTGGCTGCGGAGTCAAGGGGGATGTGATCGACTTCGTGGCAAGGTCGTTCGATCTGAGCAGCTATGAAGCAGCACAAAAGCTGGCTTCGGATTTTGGGCTTGACCCGAAACCGCCCACTTCCGCAGCTATGCTCAAGCCCAAACGTCCCTATATCCGTCAGTTTCGGGAGGACGAAATGCTGTGCTTCCGGGTGCTGATGGATTATCTGCATCTGCTGGAAGATTGGAAAGTGCGATATGCACCGAAAACACCGGACGATGATCTGGATGACCGTTTTGTGGAAGCCTGCCAGATGATTGATTATATCGAATATCTGGCAGATATTTTGACAGTCGGTGATTTAGAAGAACGGGTTGCCGTGGTGGACGAGCTAATGAAGGAGAGCAAGATTGCTTTCCTTCGGAACTATGTGGCACGGAAACGAAAGGAGGGGTTGTCCCATGGGGAAGAAAGGTAAAATGCCGGATATGAATCTGCCGATCTGGTTTGACGGGCAGAACATCAATGAAGCTCTGTTCTGTGAAGAATTTCTGCGTGAGCGCAGAATCATCTTCGCAAACGGAGCTTTTTTTACGCCCGATGGTCGGGTAACAGACGATCTCCCTCTCCGGGGTGAGATTTACGACAAGCTGAAATTCTGTGCCGTGAACAACATCCCCCGGAAGATCACCAATATTCTGGAGGTGCTGAAACTGGAAGCACAAGTGCCTGACTTTCCTCCGGAGCAGGATCGGATTCATGTTGCCAACGGTACGCTGCTGCAGAACGGAACATTCACTGAGGGCAGACCTGCTATCGTGCGGAGCCGTCTGCCTGTTGCCTACAATCCCGATGCTCCTGCTCCTGTGGTCTGGCTGAACTTTCTGGATGACCTGCTTCATACAGAGGACATTCCCACTTTGCAGGAGTTTATCGGCTACTGCCTGATTCCCTCCAACAAAGGACAGCGCATGATGGTGATTAAGGGCAACGGCGGCGAGGGTAAATCCCAAATCGGTGCGGTGCTTTCGGCAATCTTTGGCATGAATATGAAAGACGGCAGCATCGGAAAGATTTCCGAAAACCGCTTTGCCCGTGCCGATCTGGAACATATCCTCTTGTGCGTGGATGATGATATGCGGATGGAAGCTCTGCGCCAGACCAACTATGTGAAATCCATCGTGACAGCACAGGGCAAGATGGATTTGGAACGCAAGGGCAAGCAGAGTTATCAGGGCTGGATGTTCGCCCGGCTGCTTGCGTTCAGCAACGGTGATTTGCAAGCTCTTTATGATCGCAGTGACGGATTTTATCGCAGACAGCTTGTGCTGACCACCAAGGAAAAGCCTGTGGATAGAGCTGATGATCCTGACCTTGCGGAGAAGATGAAAGCCGAAGCCGAGGGCATCTTCCTGTGGGCATTGGAGGGATTGCAGCGGCTTGTTGCCAACAACTTCAAATTCACAGAGAGTGACCGTATCCGGGAAAACCGGGAAGCGGTCAAGCGTGACAATAATAATATCTTTGATTTCATGGAATCGGAGGGATACATCCGGTGCAAAGCGGATGCGTCCATCAGCTCCAAGGATTTCTATGAAATCTACCGGATGTGGTGCGAAGAAAATTCCCTTGCACCGCTGAAAGCCCGCAGCTTCAGCGACGCCATGATTGCCAATGCCGGGAGATTCAATCTGGAACATTGCAACAACATCACCAACTCTGCCGGACGGCGGGTGTGGGGATTTATGGGTGTGGAAGCTGTGGCAAGACCTCATATAAATGGGTTTTACGATGTTTCGTCATGTACGTACGTACCGGAGGAATGGCGGGATTGATTTTGCCAGTCATGCTCTGTACGTATGTACGCAGCATTTACCCCTGTTTTCTCCCATTATAGGAAACAACGGCTTTCAGAGACAACCTGTTTTCGGGTATTGAAAATCAATGGCAATGGAAACAGCAAAGTTTTTGACCGCAGGACGAAGCTATTTCACGAAATCGTGCTTCTCTGAACCGTGTACCCTGTTCACGGAACAATAGATGTTTTCATTTTTCCAGACCAAATCACACGAAACAGTAAAGCGGGATATGGTCATATATGGACAGGACATCACAAGCAAAATTCTGAACGGATTTCAGAGATTGCAGATTTTTCACTGTTCGGTGTATCTGTTCCGTTTTGGGGTGCAGAGATTGTACCGAACCACAAACAGAATTATGAAGGATTTTTCAATATGAATGTACGCAATGAAATCAAGGCACAGATCATCCGTGCTGGGATGACCATGCAGGAAGTTGTTGACCTGCTCTCGGACGAGTACGGATGGAGCGACAGCGTTTCCAACCTGTCCGCAAAATTACAGCGGGAAAGCATCCGATACAAGGAAGTATTGGAGCTTGCCGATGTGCTGGGATGCGACATTGTATGGCAGCAAAGACGGGAGAAGTGATGCCCCCGGCAACAGCCCCTCGCATCTCCCGTCCCCATAGGCACACCGCAGTGCTGCCTATGGATGGCAGTGAAAGACGCTGCCAACGTCTGCAAGAAACGTTCCGCAGAACAGCTTCATGCAGACGGGCTGACCATGGGAAAAGTTGCAGACATTTTGCCTTGGTCAGCAGAGGTCACCGCAGTGACCGCATACCCCCTCGGGAGAGCCCACGGCACTTTGCAGCCAGAATGGATGAAAGTGTTATAGTGGGTTATTACACTTCCGCAGAAGTGCATCCCCGCAGCCCCGCCCGTCTGCTACTCTCGAAAGAAAGGAAAAAACCTATGGCAAGAAACGATGGAATTGACCGTACCTTTGCCCGTAACCAGGACTTGCCCACCCTCGACGATGTGGCGAAAGTTCAGGAGCATAACGAGCGAGAAAAAGACAGCTACTCCAATCAAGATATTGATACCACCCAGACCCACCGCAATGTCCACTTCAAGAAACCTACCGACAGCTATGCCGCCATGTTCGATCAGATGATTGCAGATGGTGTTATCTCCACCCGTGGTCTGAAAGCCGATGCGGTGAAATATGGGGAGCTGCTGTTTGATGTAAACTCTGCCTACTTCCACAACCACGGCGGCTATGAATATGCCAAACAGTTCTATGCCGATGCCTACAAAGCCGCCGTGGAGATTGTGGGCGGCGAGCAGTATATCCTCTCCGCTGTGATGCACGCCGATGAGCGCAACCGGGCAATGTCCGAAGCCCTGGGCGAGGATGTGTATCACTACCACCTCCATGTGGTTTATATCCCGGTGGTGGAAAAGCAAATCCTGTGGTCGAAGCGGTGCAAGGATGAATTCCTCCGGGGAACGGTAAAAGAAACGATCACACAGGTCAGCCGCAGTAAGAAATGGGAATCCAAACCCGTTCTCAATGAAGATGGCAATCCGATGTTGAACGCAAAAGGGAAAAAGATTTTGAAGTCGTCCTACAGTGTGCTGCAGGATGACTTTTTTAATTTCATGCGAGCCGCCGGATATACCGATGTGGAGCGTGGAGAGCGTGGCAGTACCGAGGAACATCTGACGGTGACACAGTTCAAGGTACAGGCCGAACAGCACCGCCTGGAAACTGTGACCGGACAGGTGGAACAGGCCGAGCAGAGTTTGGCGGATGCCAAGGCTGCTACGGAGAAGCAGAAAAAGAAACTGGAAGCTCTGCAAAAGGAAACCAAGGCAGCAAAGACCATTGCGCTGACGGTGCAGGATATTGAGGAAATGGGCAAGAAAAATGCCCTCACCGGAAATGTCTCGCTCACGCCGGATCAGTGCGATACACTCAAACGCTATGCGGTCAACGGCATTATTGCCAATGCTGACAATAAGCGTTTGAAAGAGAAACTGGCTTCTGCTGAAAAAACAATTTCCATCTGGAAACAGCGGTATGAAGCAGTAAACGAAAAATATATGGAACTGAAACAGAAAGCCCAGCCTTTCTTGGATGCGATAGAGATTGCGTCTGAAAGGGTTTGGGCTTTTGTTCATGCCATTCTCGCCAGAGGAAAGGAAACACAGGAACATAAGCACCCTGCCCGTAAGCGTAGGCAGGATATGGAAATTTAAGAAAGGAACTATTTGCCTATGAATAAAACCGTAGAGGAAATTAACAAGATGATTATGGAAGATGCCCCGATGGAAGAAATCAATGATGCCATCGGCTATATTGATATTTACTCCTGCTTCGACCCGATTTTTGAGCCGCCCATTGATTTTTTGGAAGAATGCCGCAAGCATTGGGAAACAGCGCAGTCTTCTTTCCGCAAAACCATTGAGCGTAAGATCGGGAACACATGGTATGTGATTGAAACAGAATGTGACGGGAATGAGCCGCTTGCCGACAAGGTAAAACGGCTCATTTTTTCTGACAAGGGGGTGATTTGTTAATGACTGCGACACAAAAGCATGATATAATTCCAGTATGCACAACGGTACTGTCGGCTGACCAACAACCGAAGGAGGATATTATGTTGGATCAGCAGAAAATTACCATTCTCTACTGTCGTTTGAGCAATGAGGATGCCCAAGATGGAGAGAGTAACAGTATCGCAAATCAGCGAGAGTATTTAACCCGATATGCCCGTAACCACGGGTATACAAACCTGAAAATTCTGGTGGATGACGGTTATACGGGGACGAACTTTGTTGAGGTAAGATAACGTAACCTTTTTTGCAGAGGGCGTTATCTTACCTCTTTTTGATGTATGTTAGATAGCATAACTCTTTACGTCGGCTCCTATCTGTCTGAAATAGGAGATACTTTCGGTAGGCTTGTCGCCCGTATCAACTCTGCCGACAAAGCTATAAAAGATTTCGATTTTGCGGGTGTTCGTTTCCTTATCCAGTTCGTGAATAAGAATACGGTCAATAAATTCATGGACGTTTTCGTAGGTCAGTTCGGTAATGGCGGTGTATCTGCGTACCAGTGCGACAAACCTTTTCACGTCCGCGCTGCGCTCGGTGGCGTTGTCGATTTCCTGTGACAGCTCCGCAATCCTCCGGGTCAGCGTCTTTTTTTCTTCATCATAGCCGGAAGTCAGAAAAGCAAACTGTTCATCAGAAAGTTTCCCTAAAGCGTTGTCCTCGTAGAGCTTGCGGAATAAGATGTTCAGCTCGCTAATGCGGCTCTGCGCCTTGTCAAGCTCTTTCCGCTGCTGTGTCAGCGTCTTTTGTACTGCCTTTGCGCTGCACTCGTTGGCGGTTTCGATAAACTCCTGTTCATGCTCTTTCACATAGGACAGCACCCTCTGTAAATCAGCAAGGACAAGTTCTTTAAGGACGCTCTTTCGGATATAATGGGTAGTGCAAAGCTCGCCAGTCCTTATCCTGTTTCGGTACTTTCCGCAAGTGTAGGCGTGTTTGCGTTCCAGTGTCCCGGCTCCCTGTTGCAGATACATTTTATAGCCGCAATCCCCACAAAAGAGAAGTCCCGAAAAAATGTCAATTTCATCAACCTTTGTAGGGCGGTGTTTGGTAGCAATCCGTTTCTGTGCAAGGTCAAAGGTTTCTTCGTCAATCAAAGGTTCGTGCGTGTTGGGGAAAAAGTATTGCTTTTCCTCCGGGTTCTTTTTCGTCTTTTTCGATTTGTAAGATACCTTATAGCTCTTGCCCGTAATGGTATGCCCCAAATATTCTTTGCGTCCAAGAATATCATACAGTGTCTTATCCGGCCAGTTATAAATACAGGTCGGGTGCGGGCGCGGGTGGCGGCAACTGCCGGAACGACGGTAGCGCAGTTCTGAAACAGTAAGTACCTCATGTTCCCGTAGCCAGTTCTGGATTTCGCAGATACGGTCGCCGCGCACATACATAGCGAAAATCTGTTTTACAATGTGCGCCGTTTCCGGGTCGGGCAATAGATGATTGCGGTCGTTTGGGTCGGCTATGTAACCATACGGCACTTCGCCGTTGACACGCTCGCCTTTCTGTGCCTTTGCCTGTTTAACAGCCCGGATTTTCTTTGAGGTGTCGCGGGCGTAAAACTCGTTGAACCAGTTCCGCAGAGGGGTAAACTCGTTATCTTCCCTCGCTGTGTCTACACCGTCGTTAATGGCAATGTAGCGCACTTCATATTCGGGGAAAACAATCTCTATCAGTTCGCCGGTTTTCAGATAATTGCGTCCCAGACGGGAAAGGTCTTTTGTTATGACGGTCGCCACGTTCCCGGCTTCAACCTCATGCAGCATGGCTTGAAGCCCCTCACGCTCGAAACTCACGCCGGAAAATCCGTCGTCTACAAAAAAGCGCGTATTGAAAAAGTGGTGTTCGTCAGCGTACTTTTGTAAAATCAGCTTTTGGTTCTGTATGCTCTCGCTTTCCCCGGCCTGCATATCTTCCTGGCTCAATCTGCAATATAAAGCGGTAATCTTGTCTGTCTGTAACATTTTGTCCTCCTTTCCGACGACAGACAAGCATGGTATTTGTACTGTCTATATTATACCACATACCGCTGCCTGTGTCATGTATAAAATGTGAAGAAACGCCCTATTTTCGGGCGTTTGCGGGGTTCAGCTCCATGTCTTTGCGAATGAGCTTTTTTATCTTTTTATCCAGTGTGTCCGTTGCGCGTTCACTTGCAGACGAACATACAAGGTAAGTAACTTTTCCGATTTTATGCTCCGTTGTGGTAACGGGCGTTTGGTTTTGCGTCAAAGAAAATCCCCCTTTCTTTCGCAAACATATAATACAGTCTATGAATAGCAGCAAGTCCACTATTCAATAAAACAAAGGCTTTAATCGGACGGTTATTAGCATAACCTCATGGGAATTTCACCCCGGCATGGTTCTCATGCAGCCCTACCCATTGCCTGCGACGCTCTTAACGCTCGGACTGTGGCTGTAAGGAAGTATCATTGTATATTCTGCGTGTCGTTGCCCGCAAACCGCTACACTTGCTTTCCGGCGCGGTGTTGGTCGCTCGGCTGTCCGGGCGGTGATAACCTCGCCCGGATAGCGTCATGGCGCACCCGCCGTATGGCTCGACGCAAAAGGAACGTATCCGATTTGCCCTATGCTGCGCCGCCGTTATCTTGCGCCGCTTTCTTTTTCAAGGTTCAAAATGGCTGTGCTACCCGCGTCAACAGCGGAACGGAAAAGGGGGTGAGAGAAAGCGTCCCGCCGCCGTTGCGGTTATTCCTCTGTCCTAAAGGTGAGGACAGCCATCATCAGTTTTGCTTGCAGCCGTTCCCGAATGTCGTGGTCTACGCCGAAATAGACGTTCCCGCGCTCGTCGTACAGCTTCCGCATGGAGAGGCGGGCTATGTAGCCGCTAAAATGCTGCAAGACAATCTTCATGGCGTCCGGGTCACCCTTTGTCGCTGCCACAATGACAGGATAGGGAACAAGGGCATTTTCCGGGTAGCCGGGTTCGTTACCATTCGTCCCATTCATCAGCATTTTCCTCCAGATATTTTCTTAATTTCTCAAAAGAGCTTGTCCGCCTGTACTGTATCGTGCTTCTCGATGTATTGAACAACTTCGCAATCTCGGTGTCGTTCATTCCCTCGAAATAGTACAGGAGTACGGCTTTGCGCTTTTCTTCCGGCAAAGTACGGATTGCTTCAAGAAGCAGCTTCGGCGTGATTTTCTTCCCGGCTTTCTCAAAGACGGTTTCGGCGGTTTCCCGTTTGAAATATTCATCAAAGGTATGAAGCTGCCGCGCTTCGTCTAAGGGCAAATCGGAAAAGGTGACTTCCCTTGCCTTATGCCTGTGCAGCTCCCTGTGAGCGTCACACGCTTCATTGTGCAGCACCGTATTACAAAACTTCTGAAAAGCACATTGTTTATGTACCTGTTGTGCTGTCTATTCGATTGTCAATGTGCAGATGAAGGAGGAAAACTTGTCCTTCTTATTAACACTGACAAAAAAGGCAAAAAACAGGCGCATCAAACGAAACTTTATCAAAAATATTTTCCGAGCTGCTTTAAGCCGCGCCGGATACTGTCTCGGACACGGCTTGGGTCTACACCTTCTACCCCGGCAATTTCATTTACCGTCATTCCCAGGTAATATCGGGCATAAATCCTCTTTGCCTGTTTTTCCGGTAAATTCATCACAGCAGAATAGACCTGCTCCTGAAGCTGTTTTTCCTCCAGAATCATCTCCGGTGTTTTCGGCTTCAACAGCACCGCATTTTCAATGCCATTCTCGCAATCCAGAGAATACTGTGCTTTATAACGATACATCTTTCGCTCATACGCAGCCTCCGCACGTTCAGCTGCTCGAATAGTCTCCATTACTTCCTCTGTCACATCTACAAAAAAGTCTGTTGTATAAACATCAGGATAAAGTTCCCGAAGGTTAATTTTCTTCATTATGTACCTCCATTCGATTCACGGGTGATTGACGAGTGAATCGAATGGAGGTGGGGAACGACACCGGTATACAGCCGGATTATCTCCGAAAAAAAGGCAACAAAAAACGCCAGATTCCCGCAATGGGAAACTGGCGCACCAAGAACAGTCATTATTATGCTGAATCACATGGAACGATAATGCCGATGCAATGCTATACTTGCCCGGAGGAGGGGCAATGCTTTTTTTAATTGATGTAGATCATGGGAGCTTTGAAAAAGCAAAAGAGACACGGCAAATTAACCTCCAAGCGGCTACCGTGTCCCTGCAAGTCGTCATTAGTTTGTGTAAACGCAAAGAAACGGCGGCTCTGAAATTGTCCTTCAAAACCGCCGATTGAGTTCAAACCTTAAAATAGCGCACGAAATTATCTGCCCCAGTCAACGGTTTTTTTCTTTCCCCGGACGGGGCAGATAACTTATTATGCAGAGCAGAGCGGAGCCGATGTGCGCTAATCGGTTCCTTGTACTTTCTCCTTCAGCTTTCGGAAAGATGTATCACTGATGGCGTGTTCAATCCGGCAGGCATCTTGTTCCGCTGTTTCCTGATCGACGCCAGCAGCGATAAACTGCTCCATAAAAAACAAATGGCGTTCATAGATTTTCTCGGCAATCTCCCGACCTATGACGGTCAGATGAAGGAACCCATCATCATCCACGGTCAGAAAACCTCCATTTTTCAAAACGCCTACCGCATGGCTGATACTCGGTTTGCTAAAGCCCATGTGCCGGGCAAGGTCAATGGAGCGGACCATGTCTTGCTTCTTTTGGAGTATCAGCACAGCCTCCAGATAATCCTCCCCGGACGCATGAATCTTCATCGTAGCCTCCTTTTAGGCGGAAAGCTGCTGTTCTGCGTTCCACATGGCAGCGTACTTTCCATCCTTTGCTAACAATTCTTCGTGTGTACCAGCTTCGGTGATCCGACCATCGGAAACCACCAGAATCTGATCGGCATTTTTTACGATGGATAGGGTATGTGCGATCATCACCACGGTTTTTTTCTCTTTCAGTAGGTTCGCAATCGCCTGCTTTACCGCCAATTCATTCTCAATGTCTAGGGAGGCCGTCGCCTCGTCAAGCAGCAGGATCGGGCTGTTTTTCAAAATGGCACGTGCTATGGAAAGGCGCTGGCGTTCGCCGCCGGACAGGAGATTTCCATTTTCCCCAATCGGCGTATCATAACCCCTCTCCATCTTGCGGATAAAGCCGTCACAGTTTGCCTCTCGGCAGGCCACTTCAATTTCTGCGTCCGTAGCATCCGGACGGGCATGGCGGATATTCTCCCGCACTGTATCATCAAACAGGAACACATCCTGGTCCACCATAGAAATCTGGTCTAATACCCGTTCCGCAGCTACATGATTGATCGGTCTGCCTCCTATGGAAATCGTGCCGCCAGATACTTCATAGTATTTTGCAATCAGGTTCAGGATGGTAGACTTGCCGGAGCCGGAATCCCCCACAATGGCGGTCAGCTTCTGATCCGGCACAGTAAAGGAAGCCTGTTTTAACACCGGTTCCCCGGGAACATAAGAAAAGTTCACATGGTCAAATACAATCTCATGGGAGGCTGCCTGTAGCGGCTCCATGCTGCCGGTTTCTTCCGGTTCCTTCATCACAGCCATGATTTTATTTTTCGAGATCATCAGATTCTTATAGCTGGTGAGGTCTACAAAAATGGAATTTGCCAGCTTCGCACAGAACAAAGGCAGCATACAAATCAAAAGATAGGACACGGTATCTAAAGTTCCGGCTGCCCAGGGGCCATAGGCCGTCCAGATCACAACCGGGCAGGACAGCCAGCTCAAAATACCAAATCCCGCACCTATCGGGAGAACCTTGGCTTCATACACAAAGCTGATCCTGCTAAACTCCTGCATGGCATGGATCACGGTTTTGTTTTTCAGACCGCCAACGCCATAGGCCCGGAAAGTCTGGATACCGGATACATACTCCACAATGCTGCTGACATTCTCTGCACAAATATCGTTCTTCTCTTTGCCATACTTCGCTACCTGCCGGAAAGAAAGCCATAATCCAGGGATCAAAAGCAGGTCGGCAATCAGGAGGATCAGCCCGGCTGGAAAGTAGATCGTCATCACAAAAACAATCAACATCAGCGACAGGGCAAAGCTCTTTGCAATGTCCCCGATCTTATGGGTCAGAATTTTTTCATAGTTATTTACATCACTGGTAATGGTGTTGATATAATCGCCTGTCTGACCTTGTGTAAACCGGGAAAGCGGGATACGCTTGAGATGGTCGCCCATAAACAAGCGGATATTTTTACTGACTTTTGCGCCGCCGATCTGTGCTTTGGTATAGCCATAGCTGTATATCAAAATACGGAGCAGAAAGATAAATGCAATAACACCTGTTAGGACCAGTACACGGTTCATATCAAACTGACCGTCCCATAAAAACCGCATGACGGAATAAAGCAGCATAAACAGGCTACCAGAGAACAGCCCCTCCAGGACAGTCCCGGCAACGCCAATATAAAACTCCCGGTTCTTCTTCCATACGTTATTTGGATTCATTCTGCCCGCCTCCTTCCAGTTGATAAGTAATTCCCCTCGCTGTTTCGTAGTCCTCCCATGCTTTCCGATAATAAGCGTTCTCTTTCCGCACTTCCTCATGGGTACCGACACTGGTGATCGTATGATTCTCTACCACCGCCACACGGTCGCACATTTTCAAGGCGCTCAGCCTGTGCGCTACCACAATGACCGTCCTGCCTTTGCAGAGGTTCTGAATGGCCTTATCAATTTCCATCTGATTTTCCGGGTCAGAGGCGCTTGTCGCTTCGTCCAGAATCAGGATGGGAGCATTTTTCAAGATCGCCCTTGCAATAGCAATCCGCTGTTTTTCCCCACCGGAGAAACGGGAGCCGAAGCTGCCTACCTTTGTGTCATAACCATCCGGCAGCGACATGATGAAGTCATCAATCTGCGCCTCCCTGGCGGCAGCCCGTACTTCCTCCAGGCTGGCGTCTGAACCCATGCGGATATTTTCCAGTACACTGTCACGGGTAAGGAATGTCTTTTGAAATACAATGGCAATATTCTTCAGGATGGTATCGTAGTTCAGTTCATTCACGTTGATCCCGCCGATCAGCACCTCCCCCTCCTGCACATCATAAAACCGGGAGATCAGTTCAATCACGGTACTCTTGCCCGCGCCGGACTGTCCCACAAGTGCCATGCGTTCCCCATCCCTGATCTTGAGGTTGACGCCTTGCAGGACATCCGTTTTCCCATCGTAGGAAAAACGTACATTCTTAAGCTCAATATCATGGTTTTCCGGGAAGTCCATTCCACCTTCATAAACAGGAACGTCCAATATTTCTTTCGTTTTGGTAATGGCGCCCAGGACATTCGCAAAGTTTGTCCCCAATTCCTGTAAAGGCCGGATCTCCGTCAGATACATGGAGCCGACATAGACGAACAGCAAAAATGCACTGGCCGCCAGGGAGCCTTTCAGAAAGAACATCCCGCCCAGGGGAACCATCAGCAGCATCCCACATTCAATCAGAACCACAAAGGTTGCATAAGGAGGCCCCATTCTCCGGGAGGTTTCATTCCACATGGCATTCTCTTCCTGGATCGCACCGGAAAATTTCTGGAACGATTTGCTCCCCATGTTGTACGCTTTAATCAGTTTCATGCCGCTGATATACTCGATCATAACGGAATTGAGCGTTGTAATGGATCGGTTCGCCCGGTCCATCAAACCGTCCGTATTCCGAAACATAACCCCCATTACCACAACGGCCAAAATCAACGGCACCAGGGAAACCAGTGCCAATGGGATATTTACTGTCATCAAATAAATGAAAATTGCTACCGGCCCTACCATATAGCACACAAGGTCTGGAAGGTTATGGGCTAAAAACAACTCCAGCTTTTCAATATCTTCATTCAGAACCGTTTTAATATCCCCGGTCCGCCGCTCATTCAATGTACCAAGGGGGACTTTTGCCAGATGTTCCGCCACCATGCAGCGCACCTTGAACAAAGCACCGTAAGCACCTTTATGGGCCGCCACACCGGAACACCCGAATAAAACAAAGCGCAGGGCCACAGAAACGGAGATCATCATTACCGTCTGTACGACAAGCTCTTTTGTGCAGATATGCTGGAAAGCGGCATCCATCAGGCGATAAATCCCGATATACGGGACAATGATACACAGGCCGCTTGCCATGGCCAGCAGGATTGCCAGCAGCAGCCAGATTTTTTGCTCACCGGCCCATTGAAGCAGCAGTGCAATCCTGTTTTCTTTTTTCTGTTTCATCACTTCACATCTCCTTTCTCTCTGAAACAGAGAACAGTTCCCGGAGCTTTTGAAGGGAATCCATCACAACAGGGATGTCATCCGGCATTTCCCCTTCATCAAAATGCAGGACACGGGAGCAGGTACGGCAGACAAATTCAAAATCGTGGGTGACAATAAAAATGATTTTCCCCTGTTCGGATAACCGTTTTATCAGACCTGCCACCTGCGCCATGCTGTCAAAGTCCAGGCCGCTGGTGGGTTCATCGAACACCAGCAAATCTTTTCCACAGATCATGCTGACTGCCACAGCCACACGTTGCTTCTGTCCACCGGAAAGCGTGTTGGGATGGCGTTCCCGGTAGGCTGTAAGCCCCAATTCCTTCATGGTTTCCTCTACTAAATCTTGATCCGGGTTTCGGATTCCGAAGGAACATTCTGCCCCCACACTCTCCGCAAACAATTCATAGTTCACATCCTGCATAACCATATAAGAGCGTTTCAACCTCGCCTTGTGTTCCATCGGCTGGTCGTCCCAAAGGAACGCGCCTTCACAGTCTTTATGAAGCCCACACAGGGCGCGAGAAAACGTGGTCTTTCCGGCTCCATTATGACCGACCACCCCAATGACTTCCCCCTTTGCCGCAGAAAGAGCAATCTGGTGTAGAATCGTCCGTTTTTTATAGCGCAGAGTAACATCATGGAGTGCTAATGTGGGAGAGGAAATAGGCGGATGACTGGCCGGAGGGAGCACCCTTGCCAGATCAACCGCCCGCAGCCCCATGTGTTCCCGTTCGGTTTCGGGCAGCCGGAGAAATTCCTCCGGCGTGAAAATCCTTGCTATTTCTCCATCTTCCAGATAAACAATGCGATCTGCCAGCTCCATCAGATAATAGAGTCTGTGCTCCGCAATCAAAATGGTTTTCCCCTGGCTTTTTATCAGCCGCAGATGTTCTTTCAATTCCTGGATGGAAGCCATGTCCAGATTCGAGGATGGTTCGTCCAGCAGATAGATTTCCGGGTTCATGGCATAGACAGACGCAAACGCGATTTTCTGTTTCTCCCCACCAGACAATTCAAAAATATTGCGGTTCCGTAGCTTTTCAATATGCAAATCTTTTGTTGTCTGTTCTACCCGTTCCTCCAGTTCCTTTACCGGCCTGGCTTCATTTTCAATTCCAAACGCAATCTCACTGTCCGTATCCACATTGAAAAACTGCGTCCGGGGATTCTGAAAGACGGAGCCCACCTTTGCGGCGATCTGATACATGGGCAGGTTGCTGATTTCCTGTCCGTCCACCAGCACACGCCCTTGAAGTTCTCCCTGGTAAAATTGTGGAATCAGGCCGTTTACCAACCTTGTGACCGTTGTTTTTCCACACCCGCTACGGCCACAGAACAAGACACATTCCCCGTCTGCAATTTTCAGGCTGATTCCATGCAGACCACCATGCTCCTGTCCCTCATAAGAAAATGATACATTTTCAAATTCAATCACCCGGTCACACCTCCCCGCATACATAATTCAAAAATAAAGAAAGCAACAGCAATCAACATCGCCATCCAATCTGCAATCCCGCATTTTATCTGGACAAGGCAGGTCCGGGGATTGGGATTCTCAATCCCGCGAGTAACAGAGGCAATGGAAAGCTCGTCCGCTGCTTTGGAGGCCATCATCATCAGCGGCACATAAATACACTCTACCGTCATCCCCGGATGGGAAAGGAATCCGCCCAGGGAGGGCGATACATCCCGCATCCGCATGGCGTCCTTAACAAAATGCCAGTCCTCCTGGATAGTTGGAATATAGCGCAGCATGACCGCAAATGTGATGACAAATTTTTTCGGGGCATGGATGCGGTTCATGGCAGATAAAAACTCGCTGACTTTCGTTGTGGACAGGACAATCCCTGCCAGCATCCCACAAGCATAAACTTTATGGTACAGTCCAAGGAACGCAACAAACATGGTCCGTAGCGTCCCCGTCATGGCCGCCATGATCCAGACCGTCAGTACACAGACCACGGCATAAAAGCAGACCCCTTTTATGGAATATTTCCACTTTCCGCAAAGCACTCCCAATACAGCAATCAGCAGGACAAGTGCAAACTGATACGAAAGGGAAGGTGCGAACATGGAACACAGTACGCACATTAAAATAAGAAAGAGCTTGGCCCGCGGGTCAAGCCAAAGCCCTTTCTGGACGGTGTTACCCATCATGCTGTAATACCTGCTTTTTCAAACTGCTTCTTCAGCATTTTGCAGCCCACAAATGCACTGATAGAAGCTGTTACAAGGAGAGCGGCAAACATGGCGATAAAGATTCCCGCGTTTGCGGTCGCCTGCATGGTGTCGATATAGCTTTGCTCGGTTCCATTTCCCAACATGGTCTGTGCCCAGCCCTGGGGATCAGCGAAGAAAACAAGGTACGACCCTGTTCCGCCCAGGGAGAAAAGGATATAGGACAGGCTGTTGATTTTCTTGCTCTTGTACTGCTTTGTACCGGCGACAAAATCCGCTACGACGGCCATAATGAGATAGCCCAGCGCAAACGCCCAGTGCATACCGGTGACAAACCAGATGATGGCCATTATAACGCCCATGATCGTGATACTCCAGCGCTTATGTACTTTTGCGATCATCAGCAGATAAACCGGCCCGGCAAGCAGAGCACTCCCGGCGGGCATGAAAAAGGTCAGCATCGGGTTGGTAGCAAAAAAGACGCCACCCACCATGATAAATACGAACAAAAGTGCGGTGAAAATCCCTGTTGTTACTAAGTCCTTGACGGACAATCCTGCCTTTGCATTTACTTGATTACTCATATTTTTTCCTCCTGCTTCAAGAACGGTTGACCTACCGCCTGAAATCTGTTATATTATGATTAGTTGCTGCTAACCACGGTCTATATGATACTAACTTTCCGGGCGGTCTGCAATATGTTCCGGGCATCTTCGTCCTTTCATTGCAAAGCTCCGTCCAATCGTTTCAAAGGAGGCCGTCATTTGAACAATAGCATTATTGCGGATTACTATGAGCCGCTTTTAACAGATAACCATTTTATCCCGGTAGATAGCAATAACCGCTTCAATTCTGCCGGACAATGCTGGCGGTTATCGCCTGAATTTGGGGAAGGCCTTTACTGGGTCTATGCGAAAAAAGACCTGTACGACATTAAAATCCACGATTTCTATTTTCACGAAGATTTCTTCATGGAATTTAACCTGCCAGAAGCCTTAAGCATTACCCAGTATGAATCTATCTCCGGGGAGGAATTAAATCCCTATCGGCGGATGTCTGCCGGATGTATTAAAGCCTTTATCGGCGGTTATAAGCCATACAAGGCGCTGATCCACAAAAAAATCCCCATCCGTTCCATCGGTATCGAAGTCATGCCGGCATACTATGAGGATTATCTCCAAAAGCAATATCCAGGGGATTATATCAGCCCGCTTGCAGCTTTCCGGCAGATCGATCAGACAACAGATTTCCCAGCTATGGCTAAATTGCTCCATGAAGTAAAGGTCTACCGTGGGGATGGGATTGCCGCAGGATTATTCTATGAAGCGAAAGTAGCCGAGGCCGTATCTCTTGTCGTGGAAGAACAGAAAAAAATTCTGTCCCGTAAAGAGAAACGTTTGTCCGAGCAGGATGTGGCGCAACTGAAAAATGTGATTGCTTATCTCAATGACCACTATGCTTTTGATATTCCATTAGAACGTCTTGCAAAAATCGCCTGCATGGGAACCACTAAGCTGAAAACATCTTTTAAGCAGCTGCAAGGCTGCACGATCACAGAGTACATTCAACAGCGCCGCATGAGCCAGGCAGAGCATTTGCTGATCGATACGGATTTCACAATGGGACAGATTGCGGAAATGATCGGTTACTCTACTTCTAGCCGGTTTGCGGAATTATTTCGCAAGAGTACAGGCCTCCTGCCGATTGAATATCGGAAAATGGCTCAGCAAAAATAAATTCACAATGTAATGCCACGACAGATCACTCTACAACGGAGTTTCAGTCGTGGCATTTTTCTGCTTTTCTTTACGGATATAGCCATTTTCCCCTTTCCAAATTGTAGTATTAGTAGAGAGAAAAATAGAAGGTAAGGCTTGATAACAAGCACAGCAAGCGAGTACCCGCTTGCGATTTTTCGTATTTTCAGATCTCTTGACCGAAAATGAAAAATGTTTGTTGAGATAATCTCAAACTCTTATGAAGAATGGAGGCAGCGCATGGCGAACCGGAAACGGAATATCCAGATGGATTTTTATGTCACAGAGAATAAAAAACGGCTCATAGATGAGCGGATAAAACTGCTAGCCTCCCTACCGCATTCAATATCATTCTCGTTTGGCAACGAACTAAAAGCTGAAATCTGCAATTCATCCTCATAGTTCAATTAGTAGCCGGAAACGCCATAATCATGGAGCAACCATGTTATCAAAAAGGAATCGGCATAATCAGTCCTGTTCTCAAGCACAATAAGGTTATTCCTTTGTGCAAATCGGAACGATAAAATATATTTGAGGTGAACGATTATGCCGATTGATGATTTAACTGCTTTAGGGCAAAAAATGCGGGAAGCCCGAAAGAATAAAGAACTGACACAACAGGAACTTTCCGATCTAAGCCATGTTTCTGTAAAGCAAATTGCCAATATCGAAAAAGGGAAAATGAACCCGTCCTATTTGATTTTGAGAGCATTGGCAAAGGTCCTGCACATCTCTTTAGATACGCTTATAAATCCAGATGTTTCTCTGGAGGATGAGGGTGTCAATCAGATGAAAATGCTTTATTCCAGCTGTCCGCCAGAAATGCGTGACACCCTGCTGCATCACACCCAAGAAACGGTGAAGGAACTGACAGAGTTATCCGAGAAATTTGAAACGAATTGAGCCAGTGAGTGAAATTTAACGATTCTCTCACTGGTTCTTTTCATTTTCGGAGAAAAGAGGCAAGCAATGCCGGTGTTAATACACACCGACCCGCAGAGAAGAAAATCCCTTTGTGATTTTCCTCTCCGCTTGCTTGTTGAGGGCAGCGCCCCCAAGCCCCTTTGAACACAGAATTTCATTCTGTGGCTACGCGTTCTGCGAACGCTTTTGACCAGGACCAGCTTACCGCTGGCCGTGGTCTTTTTCTTTTTCAACATCCTGTTCTACCTCCATTTTCAGGGCCCGATCCACATTGGCCTTTGCCGTTAAAAGTTCTCGCATTTCCTCACGGGAATGCCGATACTCGGCATAGGTCTTTTTCTTTTCTTCCAACAATTTCGCGTACTCTGTCTGCAACTCTTTGACCTTGGGCAGCTTCTTGACGCCCATCTCATCAAAGGCATTCTTAGCAGCCTGGTGGAGCAGAATTTCTTCCTCATGTTCTTCCCTGAATTTCTTAGAGTAACCCGCCTTGCGGTATGCCACATAGACCTCACGGGTCTTGGCATAATTTACGATGTGAGTACGCAGAACAGCGATCTCTGCCATGCGCTTTTCAGCCGCTTTGATCTGCGCCGAAAGTTCATTGTGATGTGCCGTGGCAGCCGTAGCCTTTTCTTCCAAAACCGCATACTCCAGCAGGTTATGCTCTGACAGGTAATTCATGGTCTGCGCCATTTGCTTCAGATTGAAAACTTTGGCCCATCGAGCATAGCCAGCACCCTTTCCGGCCTGCAATTTTGCCTGAATGTCCACCAGTAGATTGACCTTCGGCGGCTCCGGCTGCACGACGGTTTTTTTACGGGGCGTATGCTGTTTTTCTCCGGCCAGCACCGCACGAATTTCCGCTTCACTGTACCCGGCCCCCAGCTTGTCATCCATGCGGGCTACATTCTTCCAGCCGGGTGCTTTGAGCCGGATCGCTTTCCCGCGCCGGGATACCTCGCAGCCCATTTCGGAAAGCAGTTTCAGCAGCGCATCAAAGTCCGCTGGATTCTGCTCCAGCGCACGGTCAATCATTACTCGCAGCAGCTCTCGGTGAGAGGGCTTTGCCTGATCGCCCAGCCACTTGTTATAGCTCTTTCCATGAGGGTTCGGATTCTCTACAATGGACAGTCCGTTTTCAATGCAGATGGTATCACTTAACCTGCGAACCGCCTTGGTACTGCCCCAAAAGTTTCGGAATTTCCGGTCATATTCTAAGCTGACCGATGACCAGATAATGTGATTATGAATGTGCGACTTGTCTATGTGAGTGCAGACCACAAAGGCATGGTTGCCTTTAGTAAATCGCTTGGCAAATTCCACCCCCAGCCGGTTAGCTTCTTCCGGAGTAATCTCGCCGGGGCGGAAGGACTGGCGCACATGATAGGCAATCACATCATCCGCACCGCGCACTCGTCCGGTAGCAACGATATACTGCCTTTTTGCTAAAAGAAACTCCGCATCAACCGTTCTGCTGTCACACGCAAATCCTGCGATGAGCCTTCCATTATCTGTTTTCTGTGGATTTGCTACATAGTCGATGATGTCACTGATCGCCCGACTCTCTGTGCGGCCTTTGCCGACATGAAGTGGCATGATTCTTGTAGTTGCCATAAAAAGCCCTCCTCTCAAAATATTTTCTCTGAACTCTTTGTGCCTATCGTTGAAATAAACTCTCCTTATGGGTATAATATAAAGAAACTACCAATACCTCAAAGGAGGGATTTTATGATAGAACAGCTCATTGCTGAAGCAACCGAATGTGATTTCAAAGTTGCTCTCGAAATAAAAAAGCCAAAAAGCTGGTTAAAAAGTGTCAGTGCCTTTTCCAATGGAATTGGCGGCACTCTGTTTTTCGGAGTCTCCGATGACCGGGAGCCTATCGGCTTGTCCGATGTTCAAAAGGATGCTGAAGCGATCAGCCGCTTAATCAAAGAACGTATCACACCATTACCGCAGTTTATCTTAAAGCCATTGCAGGAAGATGGTAAAAACCTGTTGGCTCTGGAGGTTTCTCCTGGCCGCAGCACCCCATACTATTACAAGGCAGACGGAGTAATGGAAGCATACATCCGTGTTGGAAATGAAAGCGTAATTGCACCGGATTACATTGTGAATGAACTGATCTTAAAGGGAACCAATCAGTCCTTTGATACCCTAACAACAGACGCGGTAAAAAAGGATTACAGCTTTACACTTCTGGAAGCAACCTATCTGGAACGGACTGGTCTCCGCTTTGAGCCATCCGATTATGTCTCCTTCGGTTTGGCTGACAAAAATGGGTTCTTGACCAATGCCGGAAAGCTCATGACCGATCAGCACACAGTTTATAACTCCCGTATGTTCTGTACCCGGTGGAATGGCTTGGAAAAAGGCTCTATCTTTGATGATGCGCTGGACGATAAAGAATACGAAGGGAATCTGATTTATCTACTGAAAAGCGGCAGTGAATTTATTCGCAATAATTCCAAAGTCCGTTTTGTCAAAGAGGCACAGTATCGTGTAGACAAGCCGGATTATGCTGAACGAGCTGTGACAGAGGCTCTTGTCAATGCGCTTATCCATCGTGATTATATTGTGCTTGGCAGCGAAATCCATATTGATATGTTTGATGATCGGGTGGAAATCACATCTCCTGGCGGTATGTTTGGCGGCGGCTCAATTCAGGAATACGATATTTACAGTATCCGTTCCATGCGGCGAAACCCTGTGATTGCTGACCTGTTCCACCGCATGAAGTACATGGAACGCCGTGGAAGTGGCCTACGCAAAATCGTCAGTGAAACCGAAAAGCTACCTGGATATACAGCGGCATATAAGCCTGAATTTTCCTCAACAGCAACAGATTTCAGGGTCATCTTGAAAAATGTAAACTACAACTTAGAGGATGACACCCACCAAGTTATCCACCAAGTTATCCACCAAGTTACCCACCAAGATATTGAACTATCAACGGTGTCCAAACAGATTTTGGCTTTTTGCACAACACCAAAATCCAAGAAAGAGCTTGCAGTATTTTGCGGCTTCAAAGATTTAAGAAACTTCACTTTGAAGCATATCAATCCGCTTTTAGAATCCGGGCAATTAGAAATGACTATTCCCGATAAACCTAAAAGTCGCAATCAAAAATATATTACAGTTCGTTCCGAATAAACAGAGAAGCAGGGCAGTGGGTCTCATCTCCCATTGTCCTGCTTCTTTTCATTCCAAATTATATTCACATCATTTACCCATACACCCAATCCTGGATCGCAAATTTCAAACTCTGCACCTTGCTTAGCAGCCAGATCGCAGCCAGCGGCAGCCCCATCGGGCTAATCAAAAATGCCATAACCAGCAAAATCACACCATTCTGCGGGGAATAGGTAATCAGCACAGCCACGCCAAGCAGAGCAATTACCGTGCTTAGTAGACCAAGCACCAGACCGGATATGTAGATCAGCCCCGTGCAGAGCCAGACAAAAAGCGTCAACACCAAAATGACCGGTGCAGTTACGATCATCAGCAGACATTTCAAAATCTTCATTTCTGTTCCTCCTTCCAACGCTCCAGATACTGTTTGCATAGGGCATCCGCTTCTCTCTCATCATCTTCCGTCACTTCCCGTTTTCCTTTGGTCAGTTCAATCTCCAGATAAGTCCGGTAATCATCGGCTAAGAGGTCGAACAGTTCCTTGGGAGTATGGCACACCTCGCCAGAGCAATAGTGAAAATCTTGGTCAAATTCAACTCTTACACATCCATGGCGGCTGATATAAACTTCTATGGTCTCGTCTGCGGTTAGGTAATCCGCAAAAATCTCCAGCACCTTTTCAAAGGTCAGCATCTGTTTTCACTCCTTTGCTACGCTTCTTATTCTACTCATATTATCCGGTACGGACAGGCAAAAGACAAGGATACAGACAAAAAGAAAAAGCGGAGGAAGGTGCGGCGAAGAAACGCCGTTCCTCCCTCCGCAAATGGAGTATCTATCCCTGTTATGAAAGTTTGGAGAGTTGGGTAAGGATTTTCTTCACACCCTCCCACAGTTGTTCCTGCCGCTGGGATATATCCTCCAAGTCAGCATTATAAACCCGCCCGGTCTCATGCACTTTGCGGGTCAGCTGGTTCAAGTTGTTGCTGCTTCGGCGCATCAGGGAGACCAGCTCCTTCAGCTCTGGCAGTTCCAGCTTGACCACATAACCATCCAGCGCCATTTTCCGCAGATAAGCGCTCAAATTCTCTGTCCCGTATTGCTGCATCTTTTGATGGATCAGTTCCAGTTCTTCTGCGGACACCCAAAACAAAACCGGCACATCCCGCTTGCGCTTTGCCATGGTTATCGCTCCGGCTCCCGTTTTTTCGGGGTGGCAGGCTTGCGGGCAGACGGTTCCTGCTTGAGCTTTTGCAGGACAGAGCTTTTCTGCTGTTCTTGAGCTACTTTTCGGAACTGTCTGGTGAACAGGTCGGTCAAACCGGGATTGACCTGATCTACCACCAGATAGGCACAGTGGCGGGAAGCGCCGCTGTCCTCCAGCGTAGGAATGCTTTTTGCCCATGCTTTATTGTCCTGAGAGATACGCCCGTCATAGTTCTTGCGCTGGATGGTGTTGGCAAGAATAAACTGTACCCGTTCCGTCCCGAACTTTTCCAGCACATCTTTGACCGCAGCCTCCGTATCCAGCCGATTCTCTGCATAGTGGGCGCTGATGGTCTGCTCAATGGCTTCTTTGCAGGCGCTGTTCGCCTGATATGAGAGGTTGTACTGTGCCATTTCCCCATGCTCGGACGCATAGGCAGCAGAATATGGATAGACCGGTGTTGTTCGCAGTTCCTCTTTGGCTCTGCACACATCGTCGGCACGGCTTTCAATGCTGTCCCGGATCACACCCATATAGCCGGTCTCCAGCTTTTCAAAATAGCGGTACACATCCGTCAATGGAGAGGGAGATTCCAAAAGTGCCTGAGCCTGGGTGTCGGTCAACTCCAGTTCCTCCATTGCCATCACGATGTCCTCGCGGATGGTGTACTCATAGGCATGGTTTAAGACTTCTTCCGGGGGCTGGCTTTTCAGCCAGTCCCGGAACTTGTCCTGTTCGGCAGCCATCTTTTCATAAAGAGCTGTATTCAGATCGTTAGTATTCATGTTATCGCACCTCCTCATGCTGTTTTGGTTTCTTGTCTGTACTGCGGGGTTGCACCGGGCGTTTTAGGTTATCCAGCACCGAAGGCCGTGTGCTTTTGGCAACAACAGACTCGGTGTGTGCCTGCCCCTTTCCGTCGATGTTGAGCAGGGTATCCAGCTCCACCAGACGGGCGTTTTTGCTTCTCAGTTCTTCTTCATAAAGGAATGGCTTTCCGACTTCCTCCTTTGCGGCAGCCTGCTGCTGATAGAGGTTATCCAGCTGGGCCTTTGCCGCCTCCAGACGCTGGGGCATCTGGGCGAGGGCATTGTCGATACGGGTAAGATTTCCGCGAGGGTCTGTACCAAGGGTTGCCCGGTGGGTCATCTGTCCTTTCAGCAGGAGCGTATACTCCTGTTTCCAAGCGGAAAATTCCACGGACATGGCATAACCCCGGTAGTTGCCGATCTGCACCGGATCGGAGGTTTTGACCTCCTTGCAGGCATCCAAAAGGGCTGCACCGGCGTTCTCCTTATCGGTCAGCAGGTCTCCACGAATCTCCATACCAGCAAAACCGTCCTCCGGGTGCGGGTGAGCTGTCAAAACCTCCAGATCGGATTCAAAGCCCTTGATAAAACCTTTGTGCTTTTCAATCTCCTCCGGGAAGTATTTGAGCAGCTGGTCCTCCAGACGATATTGCTTGCTCTGGTGGTCGGCTTTCATCAGCTTCAGGCGGGATACCTCCACATCCAAATCCATACGCTCCTTGATGCGGGGATCTCCGGCACACAGAGCCTTGATCTCGGCAAAACTGAGGGCTGTTTCATCCACATCATCGCAGGAACGCACCGGCGATTTAGAAGTCATGATCTGACTGATGAATTTCTGCTTGTTCTCCACTGTCTGCCAGAGGTATGCGTCAAAGGTTCCATCGGTCACATAGCGGTACACATGAACAAGGGGGTTCTGGTTGCCCTGACGCTCGATACGCCCCTTTCTCTGGGCAAGGTCTCCAGGTCTCCACGGACAATCCAGATCATGAAGTGCCACCAGACGGTCCTGCACATTGGTGCCTGCGCCCATCTTGGCGGTGCTGCCCAAAAGGACACGAACCTGACCGGTACGGACTTTAGAGAACAGCTCCTTTTTCCGCACTTCGGTATTGGCTTCATGGATAAAAGCGATCTGGTCGGCAGGCATCCCCTGAGCAATGAGTTTCTGACGAATATCGTCATATACCGTAAAGGTCGGTTCCTGTTCCGGCAGAGGCACAGCGCCTTCCAATGCGTGAAGCAGTGGATTATCCAGCGTTTTCGCCGCCTTGCTTGCAGGAGCTTTGGCCTGTGGTGTAGAAATGTCGCAGAACACCAGCTGGGTCAGCTTGTCAGCTTTGCCGTCCCGCCAGATCTGCATGATGTTGTCCACACACTGATTGACCTTTGTGCCAGGTTCGTCCGGCAGCATCTGGTTGACGATCCTCTGGTCAAGCCCCAACTTACGGCCATCCGAGGTAATCTTGAGCATGTTATCCTGGGACGGGTCAACAGTTCCGCTGTGTACCAGCGATGCGCGCTCCGAAAGGGTCTTGACCATTTCCTGCTGATGTTCGGTGGGCTGCGCCACGATGTTGTGGTACTCCACTTCCGGGGTAGGGAGATTTAACTGGTCGGCAGTCTTAATGTCCGCCACTTCTTTGAACAGGTTCATCAGCTCCGGCAGATTAAAGAACTTGCTGAATCTCGTTCTTGCCCGGTAGCCGGTGCCTTCCGGTGCCAGCTCCAATGCTGTGACGGTCTCCCCAAATCGGGAAGCCCAGCAGTCGAAGTGGGTCATGTTCAGTTCTTGCAGGCGTTCATATTGAAGATAACGCTGCATGGTGTAAAGCTCGGTCATGGAGTTGCTGACCGGTGTACCGGTGGCAAAGATCACGCCACGGTTTCCGGTGATCTCATCCATATAGCGGCACTTGGCAAACATATCGGAGGATTTCTGCGCGTCCGATGTGGAAAGACCAGCCACATTCCGCATTTTTGTGTATAAAAACAGGTTCTTGTAGTTGTGGGCCTCGTCCACAAACAGCCGGTCCACACCCAGCTGCTCAAAAGTTACCACATCATCTTTTCGTCCCTCGGCTTGCAGCTTTTCCAGTCTGGCTTCCAGAGACTTTCTGGTACGCTCCAGCTGCTTGACGGTAAAACGCTCGCCGCCGCTGGCCTGCACCTCTGCGATACCCTCGGTGATCTCGTCGATCTGCTCATAGAGAAGCCGTTCCTGACGCTCCCGGCTGATGGGGATACGCTCAAACTGGCTGTGTCCCATGATGATGGCGTCGTAGTCACCGGTCGCAATACGGGCGCAGAACTTCTTGCGGTTATGGGCCTCAAAGTCCTTTTTGGTTGTGACTAAGATGTTGGCAGAAGGATAGAGGCGCAGAAACTCCGATGCCCACTGCTCAGTCAGGTGGTTGGGAACCACAAAGAGAGATTTCTGGCACAAGCCCAGGCGTTTGGCTTCCATCGCAGCGGCCACCATCTCAAAGGTTTTGCCCGCGCCTACTTCGTGTGCCAGCAGGGTATTTCCGCCATACAGCACATGGGCGATGGCGCTTTTCTGGTGTTCCCGCAGGGTAATGGCCGGGTTCATGCCACCAAAAGTGATATGGCTGCCATCATACTCGCGGGGACGAGTAGAGTTCATTTCTTCGTTATACTGGCGCACCAAAGTCTGGCGGCGCTCCGGGTCTTTCCAGATCCAGTCCTTAAAGGCTTCCCGGATAGCCTGCTGTTTTTGAGCAGCCAGGGTGGTCTCCTTGGCGTTTAGTACGCGGCGCTCTTTTCCGTCTGCGTCCTCTATGGTGTCATAGATACGGACATCCCGCAGGTTCAGGCTGTCCTCCAAAATCTTATAAGCATTGGCACGGCTGGTTCCATAGGTAGTGTAAGCTGCCACATCGTTGTAGGATACAGAAGATTTCCCCTTGATCTGCCATTCAGCAGTAAAGGAGGAATAGTTGACCTCAATGCTGCGCTGGAGATAAAACGGGGTGTTGAAGGTCTCGTACATAAACTGCTGGATGTACTCCTTGTCAATCCAGGTAGCGCCCAGACGTACCTCAATTTCCGACGCATCCAGGTCTTTGGGCTGGGCGGCGGTAAGAGCTTCCACATTGACTGCATAAACCGGGTTCTGCTGTGCCGCCCGCTGTGCCTGACGCAGTTTGCGGCGCACATTGCCGGACAGATACTCGTCGGCGGTCACATAATGGGGAGTGCCGTCTTTCTCCACCTGTCCCGGTACACGGAAGATCACGCCTTGCAGCTCGGCAGCCAGTTCGTCGCTGGTCTTATTGGTCAACTCCGACATATACGCCATATCCACACAGGCTCGCTCCGCGATGGAGACAGCAAGGGCTTCACTGGCGGTATCCACGGTGTCCACCGCCTTGTGGGGCTTGATGGTGCGCTTGGTGAACATATCCGCCTTGCGTTCCAGCTTGCCGTCCTCGTCAATGACTTCCAGCGCGCAGAGCAGATAGTAGCTGGAATCATCGGCAAAGGCCAGTCGGTTCGCCCGGTCATTGATCAGGCCATATTTTGCAGAAAAGCTGTCATAGAGGCTGTTCAGTTCCGCCTGTTTATCCTGGATGGCGCTGTCCGGTGTGGCGGCGTCCATTTGCAGATCAATGAGCTGCTGGACACATTCCCGCAGCCCCACCAGTCCTTTTACACGGGCTTCGGCGGTGGCATTCAGGTCAGGGCGCACCATGCGGCTGTTTTCACGGAAATATACAGCGCCGTCCACCACGGTGTAGGAGTAATTTTTCACATTGGGGTCGGCAGGAATGGAGGTGTCGATGGCTTCGCCCTCACCCAGCTCCGGCAGCTCGGCCTCCTGGTAAGTGCCGCGAATGTACTTCACGGCATCATGCAGCTGATCGGCAAGCTCCAGCCCCTCAATGGGATTCACGGTGTAGTCCATGCCATGGGCGGTGCTTTCCGGTTCCTGTCTGCCCAGCACCATTTCCGGGTGGTCGATAAAATACCGGTTGATGGCAAACCCATCCTCCGTTTGTCCGGTCTGCGTCCACTCTGGTGCAATGTCCAGCGGACGGTCCCGCTTTTGGAGAAAGATGATGTCCGATACAACCTCGGCACCGGCATTCTTTTTGAACGCGTCATTAGGCAGACGGATCGCTCCCAGCAGCTCGGCACGCTGGGCAAGATAACGGCGCACGGTGGAATCCTTGGCGTCCATGGTATAGCGGGAGGTCACAAAAGCTACCACACCGCCGGGACGCACCTGATCCAGTGCTTTGGCGAAAAAGTAGTTGTGAATACTAAAGTTTAACTTGTTGTAAGTTTTGTCGTTGACCTGATACTGACCGAAAGGCACATTGCCGATGGCAAGGTCAAAGAAGTCCCGGCGGTCAGTGGTCTCAAAGCCGCCTACTGTGATGTCCGCCTTGGGATAGAGCTGCTTTGCGATGCGCCCGGAAATCGGGTCCAGCTCCACACCGTATAGACGGCTGTTTCTCATTTCCTCCGGCAGCATACCGAAGAAGTTGCCCACACCCATAGATGGCTCCAGAATATTTCCGGTCTCAAAGCCCATGCGCCCCACGGTCTCATAGATGGCCCGGATTACCGTGGGACTGGTGTAGTGCGCGTTGAGGGTGGAACCTCTGGCGGCAGTATATTCTTCCGGGGTCAGCAGCTCTTTCAGCTGGGTATATTCCGCAGCCCATGCGGGCTTCTCCGGGTCAAAGGCGTCGGCCAGACCGCCCCAGCCCACATATCGGGAAAGAATTTTCTGCTGCTCCGGCGTTGCCTGTTCAGTGGTTTCCTCCAGATATTTCAGCAGCTTGATTGCCGCGATATTGGCCTGAAACTTGGCTTTCGGACCGCCTTCGCCCAGGTGGTCGTCGGTGATACGGAAATTCTCAGCGGTGCGGCGCAGGTTGTCCTTGTATTCCCCGTAAGCGGCTTCCTCGGCGGCTCTGGCATTGGGAAAAGTCTGCCACTGGCCATTGACCTGAATGGAAACCGGGTGTTCATCCAACACTTCCTCAAAGGTTTTCTCCGGCTCAGTCACAGGGGCTGGTGGCTCCGGCTCCTCGATATGCAGTCGTTCCACCACCACATCATAAGGCAGATTGTTCTTATCGCCCGGATAGACGGCCATGGTCTCGGAATGGAAGGCCGGGGATTCGGCAGCCGGTTCGGGCTGTTCCTGTCCAAAGCCATCCAGCTGACGGGCATACATCCCGCGCAGCAAAGGCGCAACTTCATCCCAGCGGAAATACAGCACAGCCAGACGCTTTTCCTCTGCGTCCAGGACTTCCAGCTCCATGCCCTGTGCCGTGGTACGGTAATCGGCAATATCGCCAGTCTCCAAATTCAGTGTCTCGATCTCACCGGAATAGGCTCTGCTCAGCCAGTAGGCGATCTCGCTGTTGCTCCTGCCGGATTTCAGCAGCGTGGAAATCTGCTTTTTATCCGCTTCATCCATCAGTCCATGAGCCAATACATCCCGCAAGTCCTGATCTGCCTTGTCCGGGTCAATAGGAAGAAACTCGGTATAGTAAGCATTGCGACGGTCTGCCCGAAGCAGCTGCTCGAACTGTTCTTTGCGCTCTGCCCGGTAGATGGGATATACCATCCCGGTGGGCAGAAGCTGTACGGTGTCCTCCCGCAGCTCGGTGATCTGATAGGCGTTATCCCCGATATACACGGTATCGCCCACGGCATAGACCGAGGCGGCTGGGTCATAGGAGGTTCTTTGCGGAATTGGGCGGCGAACTGTGTCATATTCCTCATCGGAAATGGAAACTTCGGAAGTCTGCTCTGTCTCGGCATCTGCGATCTGCTCTGCATCTGACATCACCTGTTGGATAAACGGATCATTGTCCAGTTTTTCCGGGTCTGCCACCTGGCCGTTGACGATCCCTCTTTCCTCCAGAGCTTCCCGGATGGCGATTGGGTCGATGTCGTCAAAACGGTTCTGTTCTTCTTTGGTATAGAACCGGTCCTCCTGAATGAGCTGGGCAATCCGGCGCTGTACCTTCGGCCAGGGCAGCTGCGTTTCCTCCGGGCTGCCGGCACGGACAACGAACAGGCTGTTGCTGTTACTGCCGCCGTATTCCTGAGCCAGCCATGCGGCGGTATCTTTTTCTCTTTCATGGTCTTTCATATAGCGGACAACAGCGTGTTTACTCTCGATATTGCCGTTCCATGCACAAAGGGCAGTATCAATATCTTCCTGAGAAAGAGGGCGCAGAAGCTCATGGAGCTTTGGATAGGTTTCGTCGATCACTTCCCGGTGCAGTCGCTGACGGAACTCCGGCACATCCGAATAGAGTCGGATCAGCTCCATATCCTTAGAACCAAGAACCGCACGGCGCACAGCGGCATTGCCCTCGATGACAGCATTTTCACGGTCAGAATGCCCGCAGGCATTGCGGTATGCGGCATCCTCGGAAATAGCGGCAGTCACCACAGGCTTATACTGCTCAAACTGCTCCCGAAGGATAGGCTTTGGCGTTTCTTCTTCCATCTCCGGCTGCTGGGCTTGAATGGCATCTTCTTCGGCCAGTTCCTGTTCAGACTGGATTTTGTCATACTGCGCCTGTTCCTGTTCGGTAAGATAGCGGTCTTTCTGGACAAGTGAGGTAATGCGCTTGGCAACCTTTTCCCAGTTCAAGTGAACATCCGGGCAGTCCTGCTTTTTATAGTGCAGTCCTTTCCCATCGTGATCTTCGCCGCTGTGTGTTGCACCGGACAAGGCATGAGAGCGTCCGCCAATGCCATACTCGTCTTTGAGGAATCTCACTTTCTCCTTATCCGTATGGTTTGCCATGAAGAACGCATAGATACGGCCTTTTCCTCCGGCGAAACTGCTTCCGCCGGTCATGGCGGCGTCGATCTCATCCTCGGTAATAAAGTGCTGGACGGTTGGCACTTTGGAAAGCTCTGAAGAAAAGGTCCTGCGGGGCAGGTCAAGGTCCTTCAGGTTCTCCCAGATCTCCCTCGGTCTATGATAGTGAAAACGCAACAGGTCACGGTCCTGCTGATAGGCAGTCCAGAAGGCAGCGTATTCTTCCTTGAGGGTCTGGCGGAAAGCCGGGTCACTCAGCTGCTCCGTCAGGCGGCGGGTCTCCTCTGGGAAACCATTGCCTTTGATCTCTGACAGGCAGGACAAATATCCGGCTTTTCTGGCGTCCTCACTGAGATCGTGATACAGATGCCAGAGCTTTTCCGAGAGGAGGGAGCGTTCATAGCCTGCCGCTTCTGCAAGCTCCACATTGGAGGCAAACTGACCACTTTCCAAAAGCTCCCCGATACGCTCTGCGGCGCTCTCCCAGGAAATGACCTGGGCAGACCTGTCATAACGGACAGACTTCCCATGGGAAAGATGGATACCATCCTCGGCATACCATGCGCTCACACTGCCAAGGCCATTGCCGCCGTGGTACAGCGTTTTCAGTATCTCGGCAATCTCAGCGGTGGTTTTCTGCTTTTCAAAGGCTACAACCACACGCTCCCTCTGACGGTCTGTATTGCCGCCCAAACGCAGCACATGGTCAATGTCATTTTGGGCAAAAGAAAAAGCAGAGGATGTATGCGCTACATTCTCTGCTTCATCTATGGATTGGATCTGTTCCGCTTCGGAGAGGAACAGGTTTAGAGTCAGCTGTTGATAAGCTCCGCCATCAGGATTTCCTCGGCCTGAGCTTTGCAGGTGTTCATCAGCCCCACCCACTTCATGGGATCGCTGGTTTTCAGTTCCTCGGTGGCTCCCGCTTCCTTCGCCAGCTGGGGCATCATCTGCTCCAGTCTGCTCTGGGCGGTCTCGTCGATCTCCAGAAGGTGCGGGTACAGCTTCTCGCTCAGCAACATCTGGTTGTAGAGGATGGGACGCTGTTCCTTCAGGTAGGTTTTCCTCATCCTGCCGTACTTGCCCAGGGGTTTCTCCGGCTGCTGGCTCAGCTTCAGGTCGGGAATCAGATAGTCTCCGTTCTGGATATAGGTCATGGGATTGTTCATCTTGTTTGCTCCTTTCTTGGTTGGCTTCGCGCTCTGCATTTCGGACGGTAACGCCGATCTGCCGCAGCACCTGCTGGTTGATCTGGCTGACCGCTGTTCCCAGTGCCCCGATGGTGGACGGGGTATTGAAATCAAAGATCGCCATGAAATCTTCGTGGTCGAAGTAGCGTTCCGGCTCCAGTCCGCAGCGGGACATCAAAGCGTAAGTGATGCTGACGGTGGCGGCTGCCTTGAACTGCACTCCGATGTTATACTCATCATATTCCTCCAAAAAGGAACCGTCAACGATATAGAAGAAGTCCTGCTGATGCTCCGTCCAGTATTCCTCGGCCAGTTTTCCGGCTACCTCCGTGAGCTGTCCGGCAAGATCATCACCGGAAACATCATAGGTGCGCTCCAGCATGGCCTGCACGGAATCCAGATGGCGCTCCTCCAACTGCCACAGCCAGGGAGTGCGGGAATGTTCACGGGTTCCGGTGTCAGAAATGTCAAAGACATAACGCAGGCGAGGTCTGTCCCCGGAATCATCCACCAGAGCGATTCCCTTGGAACCGCGCCTTACATAACGGCCCATCTTTTCATTCCACAAATCGTACTCCGCACAGGCGGTGGCGTCCGGTCGCTGGGCATAGATCATCAGCTGCTCATGGAACGGGTACTTGTAAAGGCGGGAAGCAGTGGTGAGAAACCCTGCCCATTCCTGCCAGCTCCCCGTGAGCTGTGTTGCCACCTTGTCCGCCATCTGCGCATATAGTTCAGCTTTGGTTGGCATAGTGTTCTGTCCTCCTTTCAGTTTTGGGGTAAAAAGGTGGGGTGGCAGATCGCCACCCCATCCCTGCGGTTATGTTGTTTACTGATCAAAATCCGGGTACAGCTCCAGTTCGGCAAACTTCTCATCGGTCATCGCACAGAGCTTCGTAAGGGCGCTGTCAGTCAGTTCCCTCAGTTCCGTTTCCTCCGGCGAAAGCTCGCCGCGCATCTCACGCAGACTGTCAATCAGCCCGGTGCGGCTGCCGGTATTGTAAATGCACATCAGGTTCATTTCCTCAAAGGTAAAGTTTCCCATATCAAATCTCCCTTTCCGCACTCTTTTTGGGTGCTGTCTTTTTGTGTTCTGTCTTGGGCTGGCCTTTCAGCTGCTCCATGACGGACTTTTTCTTTTCCCGTTCCTTCCGATGAACGGCATCAGCCAAGTCCATCAGGGAAATGGGCTGACCGCTTCGGGCCTGCTGTTCCAGCTCTGCCACGGTCGGCTCTTTTGGGCCATTGTTGATGATACCGTCGATCATGCCGTAATCGTCCTCCAGGCCCATTTCCGCATTTTTCAGCGGGTTTTCCGGCAGGAATCCGGGGATCTGGGTAAAACCAACGCTGTCACAGTAATGACAGGATACCTTACCGTCCTGTCTGATTGCAACGATGTCGCTGACGCTCATGGAGGGACTGTGAAAGTCCACGGGCTTTTCCAGATTGAATTGCTGATAGAGTTTTTCCAGCTGCTCCGGCACAGTGCCAGACTCCCTCAGAGGAGCTGTGTAAATGAGGTCATAATTGCTGCGGTCTATGGAAATGTCATGGGACTTTAACCAATCCAGATTCATAAAGCGCACATTCTGCGGATCATCACGACTTACCTGATAGATGGCAAAGCAATCTCTGTTCTGAGAGAGAAATGCCTGTTCGCGTTCCTGCTGATGTTCCTGACGCTCCATGACCTTTTCGTGGAACTGAGGGCTTTTCTCCCATTCCTCATGGTCCACACCGAAAAGACCGCCATGATCCATGATTTCCTGCGGGTCAAACACCATGCTCTCCGTATTGTCCTCATGCAGCACATAGACGGTCAAACCAGCGGCATCCAGTTCCAGCGCCCGTTCTCTGGTAACAGGGAGCATCCCATCATAGGAGTAGCCGTATTCCTGCATATCCGGTGCAGATACCTGCTCATCAGGCATGGGGTATTCATCCAGTGCCTGCTCTTGTGCTTCCGGCAGCTGGGAAGAAGCAGCTATCTGACTGGCCTCTGCCTGCATCTGCTGGTAGGCAGCTTCCTGCAAGGTCTCAATCATAGACAGGGGCGCATACTTTACTGAATTGCTGCTCAAATCGTTGTCATCACAAATCTGGAGAACTGCCTTCATGCAGGAAAGCTCCGGCATATCCAGCTGACCTCCATCCGTCTCTTTCATGGATGCGGCATCATAAAGGGTATAGTCCCAGCCACTGTCACAGGACTGGATATGAAGATAGGTGGCATTGTCGATCAGAAACAAAGCCTCCTGCTGATTGGCGTCCACCCCCAGCACTTCCATTTCCGGCATTGCCGCAGCCAGTTCCTTTACCGCTTTTTGCACCAGAGGATTATCACGGTAATAGTCGATTGCCTGGATGGTGTCTAGGTCAATGGTCTGGCCGGTCAAAATCGGAAAAGGTCCTTCATAGTCGCTTCCGTCTTTCAGCTCAAAACCAATGCCCTTGATCCCGTTCATTCGTTCTGTCGGAATCTCCTGATAAATGCGGATTGCTTCCTCCAAAGACAGATTATCGTGGTATTCTCCGAGGTTTGGAAATTCCATGCACTCTGCTACATAGTAGGTCAGATCGCCGGTCTGCTGTCTATCAGATACCTTAGCGGCATCTTCTGGCTGCTCTATCATGGCGGGTTCCGGCTCTACCTTTGCATGAGGGTCAATTCCACGCTCTTTGCAGATTTCCTTATAGTGGCGCTCAATGTCGGAGATCAAAGTGCCGGAGGTCTTGTTGATGGTCTCCAAACTGGCTCTCAGCTCTTTCAGCTCTTTGCCCTGGCTCCAGCTTGCAATATAGCCGAAGCTGTTTTCTCCGGTCTCGATGCCAAAATACTTGCAGACCGCATAGGAGATGCTTTCAGCCTCCACTTCCTCCGTGTGGCGATTTTTGATTGCCTGTTTTTCTGCGGTTGGATCTTCCTCAACTGCAAGACGCCATTCAAACTGATTTTCGTCCACATAGCGCCAATCCATATCAGAAGCAAACTGTTCAGCTTCTCTTTCTGTGGCAAAATCCAGCTTGAAATCATGCTTGGTTCCACCTTCACTCTCCAGCACAACCTTCCATGACGGTAGCATTTCATATTTTTTAGGGTCATGGAGCTTGCTGTGGGCAATCTCATGTACTGTGGCCGAAACCGTCTGCACCTCACTCATGCCCTGACGAATGGCGATTTTCTGATGATCGGCAGAAAAATAGCCGTCCGTATCGGCGGCCATTGCTTCAAAAGTGATCGGCACCGGCGCACTGCGGCGCAGAGCCTCCATGAATGCGTCCCTGGCGGTCACGCAGTTTGTGCCGCACAATGTAACCGGCAGCCTCCAATTCCCGCAACGCAGCGCCTATGGCATCCACGCCCTCCTTACAAATCTTTGCAAGACCACGGGTGGTGTAATTCCAGTCCTCTGGCAAAGACAGCATCATGGAAAGCAGCCCCTTGGCTTTTAACGACAGGTTTGCATTTCGTAAGTGATGATTGCTCATCACGGTATAATCACGGGTCCGTTCAATGCGAAAAACGGCCATCGACCTCACTCCTTCCAAATTTCTCAGGGTATGAAAAAAGCCACAATCCTGTAAAAAGAATTGTGGCAGTCAGCTGTTTTGTTCACTTTTTCTGCGCCGGTAGGGGCGCTTGGGAATGGGCGGTTTATCCAACAGGTCATTTTCCTGAGAGAATGGCAGAGTTTGCAGAACACGGTCAATCTCTATAAATTCCATACCATGCTGGGAATGGCAATCCTCCCGGATTGCTTCCCGGATTTCCTTTACAGTACACATTTCAATCCTTTCCTTTCGCAGTAATGATTTGTTTATGAGTGGCGGCGATGTTTTCCCGGTTTGAAATCGAGGATATGTCCCTCAATCACACGAGCGTAACGCTTGATCTTGATCTCCCGGCGCTGCTGGCTTTGCAGGGCGGCCTGATACCCGTCCTCAGTCAAAAACAGTCGCATTTCCTCTCCGGGGCTGCCGTAAGCTGTGCTGGGACGCAGGACGGAAAACTCAATCATCCAGCGGGTGTTATCCCAAAACCTCTCTACGGCGAGAATATTGTGTCCTTTCAGCTCACGGGCTGAAATATCCCTCATAGGCGGCTCCTTTCATCGTTCCTGGTCTCTCTGACGCTTTTTCTGCCATGCCTCCAGCAGCTTAATGATGGTTTCCTGCATCCGCTGGGGCGTATAGCTTTTAGGGAAATACTTCCGCAAAGTGTCAGAGGTAAATGTCACTCGGTCCAGATCACTTTTCTTTTCCTCACCCATGATGACACGCATCATATCGAGGGTCAGATGCCCCTCTTGACTATATTTTTTGAGCCGCTGGGCTTGGGAAAGGGAAGGGGTAGCCTGTTCGCTGTCCATCGCGTCCAGCAGGTCTACCTGTTCCTCCTTTTTGAGAAAGGACAGTTCATAGGCGGGATTTAAGGCAATTTTCTTTTCATCCACCATGTCCAGCAGTTCGGGAATCAGCTCAGTCAAGCGAATAAATCTCTGAACCTGCCTTTGACTTTCTCCTGCTTGATTTGCAACCAGCTGAATTGATGTCTGCGACTTCTCGCCAACTTGGCGAGAAGTTAAATCTGAGCGTTCTCCCTGATGTTTTATAGCCTCCAACTTCATTTTATAGGCAAAGGCCCTCTCGCTTGGAAGCAGGCTTTCTCGTTGCAGGTTGCTGTCAACCATAATGATCGTGGCGGCATCATCATCCAAATCCCGAACAATGACCGGCATGGTCTCCTTTTCTGCCAGCTCACTGGCTCTGTGCCGCCTGTGTCCGGCTACCAGCTCATAACCGCCCTCCGGGTCCGGTCGAGCAATCGCCGGAACCAGAACGCCATACTGCTTGATACTGTCAGCGGTCTCCATCATGGCTTCGTCATCCTTGACTTTGAATGGGTGGTTCTTAAAGGGATGCAGTTCAGACAGCGGAATCTCCTGAATCTTTTCCAGCTTTGCATCCTGACGGCCTTCTTCGGTGGAGAACAGATCATCTACCGAGGCCAGCTCTATTTTTTTCGCGCTGCTTTTCAAGTTTCAACACCTCCTTCGTCAGATTTCGATACCCCTCTGCCACCTTGCCGCCAGGGTCATGGGCGAAAATACTTTTTCCCTCTGCGCTAATTTCCTTTGCCCGGACAGAGTGGGGGATCTCTGTGCCGAATACTTTGATCTTGCTGCCATAGGTTTCCCGCAGGAGCGCGGAGATCTCTTTGGCAAAGTTGGTTCGGCTGTCCACCATCGTCAGCAGGATACCGTCTATCTGGAGCTTGGGGTTGATCTGCCGCTTTACCTTGTTTACCGTGGAGAGCAGCTGTTCCAGCCCTTTGGCGGGCAGATACTCCGCCTGAACGGGAATGATGATCCTGTTCGCAGCGGCCAGCGCATTGACCGTGAGCATCCCCAGGGAGGGCTGACAGTCGATGAGAATATGGGAGTATTGCCCCTTCAGCGTGTCCAGATATTGCCGCAAGATAGTCTCACGGCTCATGGCATTTACCAGGGATACCTCCATACCGGATAACTGGATGTCCGCAGGCATCAGGTCAACGCCTTCCGCATGATGCAGAATACCTTCTCCAGTGCGTATAGGCTGATCCATCAGAATTTTGCCCATTGCATCGGACAATGTAAATGGCAACTTGTCCGGTTGCGGATTTCCCAGGCTGATTGTCAGGCTCCCTTGTGGGTCCCCGTCGATCAGAAGGACTTTCTTTCCGGCCTGCGCCAGCCCGATTCCCAAGTTGGCACAGGTCGTTGTCTTGCCAACGCCGCCTTTCTGGTTGGCAATGGCGATGATTTGCGTGTTCATTGACTTCACCTCATTTCTAATTATTGCTGTTGCTTCTGGAAATAGAAAAAGCCGCCACTTCAAAATTAACAGTGAAGTGACGGCTCTTTCTATCGCCGGAATACGAGTTCCTGAAATGAAAAAGCACCCAGCATTTATACTGTGTGCTACATCAAATTCATATTCAATTATTCAAATTAGCTCAAACTATGCCAAACTGCCACAGCCAAAAAACGAGGGAAAGGAGGACTGAAAAGCACCCCAAAAATCGGCTCTCGGTTAACCACTTTGGGAACCACTTCCCCCTCTTTTCGCCCTCTTTTTGGCCAGTTAACCACTTGCGGACCACTAAAAATTGGATGAAATCGGCTCTCGTTTTGCCAAATTTGGTCAAACCATATCAGCCCGTTTAGATATAGCAAAAGCCCGGAAAACCTTGATTTTCCGGGCTTTTTGAACCATTTTGATATAGTCTGAGCAGTCGATTATCGCTTGCTGAACTGCGGAGCGCGACGAGCTGCTTTGAGACCGTACTCACCTGACCTTGATCCAAAAAGACCAGTATTCATGCGGTTTTTCGGGCTTTCCTCTCTCAGTAAACCCATAGGTAAACCCACGAAATCGCGAAATTTTTGGTGCAGTTTAACGCAGCCCGAATGCAGCATTCACAACGCTGCTTAATTCCTCAGGTTTATTGTACTTGACTTTCGCATAGATGTCCATAGTCGTTTTGCTGTTCTCATGGCCTGCCAGATACTGCACCGTCTTAGGATCAACACCTTTGTAAATCAGATTGGTGATGTAGGTGTGCCGCAGCATGTGCGGAGTCACCTTGAAGTCCATCGTATACACCAGTTTGGGATTATTCGGCTGATGCTCACCAAGCCTTGGCTTTATTCTATGCTTGATGGACTGTCCATTTACATAAGTGTAATAACAGCGTTCTGCAGTAGAACGGACTGTTATGTACTTCCAGACTCTCACAAACTGTGTTTCCGTCAAAACAGTTCCCTTCGAATTCGAGATCACATATTCCGATTCTGATTTTTCCCTTTCTTCCTTGAGACAGGCTACCAGGCATTTTGGAATCGGAACATCTCGTTTTGCTGCCGGTGTCTTCAATAGCGTGTTGACTACCGGCTCACCGCCTTCCACATGCCATGCACGCCTTACCGAAATGTACGGCGTTTTTTCATCCAGGAATACGCAGTCCCATTTTAATCCAAGGATCTCTTCTCTACGCAATCCCGCGTACAAACCGATCATCACGAAGACATACGGTGGAAGCTCACGAATGCTATCCAGCAAAATAGCAGTCTGTTCATCCGTCAAAGCCTCGCGCCGTTTCGCTGGCTTTCCGCCTCTTGCGCAAATCGTTTTGGATGGATTCTCTTTAATCACCTTGCTCTCTTCTGCTGAATTAAAAATGTTCTTAATCAGCATATTGAGCTGACCATACATTCCGGAAGAACCTTTTGATAACGGAACCATCAGCAGCCGCAGGTCATCTGTGGTCACCTCGTCCATATACATCTGTCCAATCGGACCCACGATGTACCGATTCACCATCCGTGCGTATCCTTCCAACGTATTAGTTCTTACCGTTCCAGACCGCATCAGCAACCATTTTTCACAGTACTCTTCCACGGTCGGATTCTCTCTATGGAAAACCACTTCCGCGATTTTCTTCTGGGCATCTTCCACCCGGTCATACAATTCTTCGCGTGTCAGCCCGTAAATCGCCACTCTCTTTCCGTCTGCATCTGTAATCCGGGTGCGGTAATACTGTACCCCTTTCATCATCACTGTTCCGTATTCCGGAAGTTCAGCAGGACGCTTTTTCCCTTTAGCCATGTGTTCTCCTCCTATCTATCTTCATACATTGCGTGTTGTCACTTTTATTATCATGGCGTACAGCACTTCCTTCAAGGATGTCGAATGTATGTAAAAAGGCAGGGATTTTTGACCATCCCTGCCCTAATTTCTTTCTGATTTACTCTTAATCCCACGATGCAAAAGCATCTTCCAGCACTCCTGCGAGCTGCTCTGGGCGATTATATTTCACCTTGGCGTAAATATCCATGGTGATCTTGCTGCTTTCATGACCGGCAAGATACTGAACCGTCTTCGGATCAACCGAAGCATGAATCAGATTCGTAATGTAGGTGTGCCGCAGCTGATGCGGAGTCACCTCAAAGTCCAGACTGTAAACCACATTTCCATTGTGTGCTGCCTTTTGCCCCAGAACCGGCTTCACCGTATGCTTCACCCTCTTGCCATCTTCATAGCGGTAATAGCAGCGTTCCTTGGTGGTACGGGTTACGATATACTGCCATAATCTCTTGAACTGCGTATAGGACAACGGGTCTCCATCCCGGTTTGCAACCACAAAATCCGATGTCGATGTCTTCTTCGCCTCTTTCAGACATTCCAGAAGATTGTCCGGCAGAGGGACATTCCGATGCGCTGCCTTTGTTTTCAGCTCTGTCAGAATCACCGGACGATTATGCTCCGTATGCCAGGCTCTCCGAACGGTAAGGTACGGAGCCTCGCAATCAAGATACACCGAATCCCATTGAAGTCCGAGGATTTCTTCTCTCCGCAATCCTGCGTACAGCCCCAGCATCACGAACACATACGGCGGTAAGCCGTAAATGGCATCCAGCAGCTTATCCACCTGCTCATCCGTAAGCGGGAGGCGATCCTTCTGGGGAATCCCGCCCACATTCTTCTTCAGATAGATGGTCGGATTCTCATCAATGATCTTACTCTCCATTGCTGCCGTGAAAATACACTTATATAGAACGTTCACTGATTTGCACACGGATGCCGACTTTTTCGATGCCTCCAACAGTGCCAGGCGAATGTCATCTGCTGTTACATCTCCCATATGCATATCGCCCAATGGCTTGATGATGTAGTTCTTCACTTTCGATGTATAGTCAATCAGCGTTGTCATCCTGATCTGTGCCGACTGCATCAGCAGCCATTTCTCGCAATACTCCTCCACTGTAGGTGTACTGCGGCGATACGTCTTGTTCTCAATCTGCTGGATCGCTTCCTGTTCCTTCTGGTACAGTTCCTCTCTCGTTCTTGCATATAAGGAAACCCGCCGTCCCTGCTGATCTGTTACACGGGTTCGATAATATTGCGTTCCCTTCATACTCACCGTACCATAATCGGGAAGCATCATTCTTCTTGCCGCCATATCATTACCTCCAATCCTGTTGATGCTTTCATTATTGCGGATTCATCGTCCATACTCAACGATGTCGATTTTCACCGCCGAAAGCTTCGAGGTTTGCGATATGTCGCAGCACGTTCCATCGGTTTTGCACGGTGCGTACATTTTGCAATGTACTCCTGAATCCCCACTTCCGTGAAATAAACGCAGCCGTTTTCCACATACTGAACATAGGAGATCAAACCGTCTGTTCTTGCAGCATCCAGTGTTTTTACGCTGATTCCCAGTATACTGGCTGCTTCTTTCCTTGTAATCAGTTTATCCATCGCCTTCTTCGCCATCCTTTCGGCATTTGCCCTGTCTTTTTTTCTCTGCTTGTTCCGGAATGTAATATCCAAGTTGAATCCTTACAGCTTCATCAATCCCACGCATCTGCCCCTTACTTACCCGCCCAAGATAGCGAATCACGCATATCTTGTCGCAGGTGTCGAGCTGTTCTGCCAATACCATGGACGGTTTTGCCAGTCCCTTTGCTTTACGGAGAAAGAAATGCGTTGGCTGTTTTCGCTTCTTCTCAATTTTCGATGTCAGCGGAGCAATCGTGATCGTCGGCGCATAATAATTGCCGACATCATTCTGAAGAACCACAACAGGACGAACACCGCCCTGCTTTGATCCTACCGGAACACCGAGATTGGCGAGATATAAATCACCTCGCCGATAAACCCAGTTTTCTTTCATATGCTGTTGTCTCCAATCTCCATACACTGATATGGATAAAGCCTGCCAGGTATCATGCTGATACAGCACCCGGCAGCGCTTTCTGAAAATATGGTTTCTCTGTACTTTTTCTTATCACCCCAGAGATGTAGGATTTCTCACAGGCGGCAGTGTGCTTCACTGCTCCATTGGAATTTAACCATCCCGCCTTCCTTATGGCCGGACCGCGAATTACGGAAGTATCATTGTCCCTGTCTGGCTTTAACACCGCCGCCGGTTGCAATCCGGCATTTGCTTCTGCGAAACCGCTATCGCCCCGATGGGCTTCATGGCGTGCAGTCGAAGACTCGACCAAACAGGAATGTACCTGAAGAATGAGTATTCAGTTTTCAAGGGACATTCGGACTTTCGTCCTTACAAAGTAAGTTTAACAAGAATCCTCCGGTTTCGCGTTGGCCTCGTAGGCGCACTTTGGTTGTCCTTGCAGGACTACATACGGTTCGTTTTGACTTTTTCAGTGTTCTATACAGCCGGATTGAGGCAAAAAAATACCCCGTTGGTTTCCCAACGAGGCATCAAAGACGATTCTATTCTATTTTCTATAAACTGGTACCCGTTTATCTCCTGGTGACCATTTGAGTCACGGCTAATGTATCAAAAAAGCAACGCTCATCTCAGCAAATCAGACAAGCTGTATTCTCCTTTGGGGATATTTGCTGTTCTGCGATACTCTTTTATGGCTTTCACCAAGAGCTGAGGATTACTGAAATACTGCTTCACAAAATCATACGACTTCACATCATGCATCCGAAGATTTATTTTACAAAATTCGCTTGGTTTTTTTCCAGAACGCTTAAACTGATCATATGCTCCTTCCGCATGAATAATCAGCATTTCAATTTCTGGAGCAGTAATGACATTTACCACGTCAATTTTCTGCTCATATGCTTTACTCAATCGAAATTCCTCTCTGCGAGAATCCAAAATCCGTATCACAGAAATCTGCTCATCGAATCCTTTCCGTAAGTATCGCTCCTCGAATCGTTTAGCACTTCTGCAACGAATGACACGTTCTTCCAACATTTCTTCTCTGTTGAAAATCAGAAGATCATTATCAACCTGTATGTCGATAATAGCTTCTTCGGCAGAGCCTTCACATATACACGCCTTGTATTTTGCTAATTCCATTCTGCCGCCTCCTTATTTGATTGAAGCAGCCAGGCTTTTCTTCAAGCGCATATACGCTTCATATGCTGGCGTTGTTCCCTCAAGGAAGCCGCTCTGGTAAGCATCACTCTTTTTAATATCATTACGTTTCAATATATAGCTCAGATTTTCTGCTGTAATGCCATTACGGTTTCTAACGATACAAATTCCGTCATTTCGGTCATATTCGTCCAGCAGTTCCGGATAATGCGTAGTGAAAATAAGCGTTCCGCCATTTTTGTTCAGTCGGCTGTCCATAAAGAAGCGCACTAAGGTCGTTACAATTTCCTTGTTGAAATGATTCTCTATTTCATCTACCAGAAGATAACCACCTGAATGAAGAACTTCCTTTACCATCGAGAATGTAATAATACCCTTAATCGTACCAGAGGACAGATACTGCTCAAGGTCTGCCGCATTATTCAGGATAATCTCTTCTTCATCCTTAAACTTCAAGTGGATAAATGTTTTTCCCTCTGCCTGCTCAAAACACAATTTCTCAATGGTCGGATCGAGAAGCGCAATTACCTCCAATGGAATATCTTCGGTAAATGGAAGCACATTCACATTCGTATAGGAAAGCAGGCTGAATATTTCCACTGTATCATTCGCTTTTTTATTATGTGCAATGACAAAGCTGACATCATCAGAAAGGTATGCTTCATCGCTATTGCGCTGCTCTACAGGCTTCATTCCTGTAAAATCTGTCAGATACTTTTTCGACTTAACGGTTGCAATCGGTTTTTCCCAAAGGCTTTCAGACAGAATCGAATACACATATTCCCCTGTTTTCGACTTCTTTGCCGCAATTACAGTTTCCAAGCAGCAGATGTAGCTACGCTTATCATAAAAATATGTGCGGATTGTAACATTCTTCGCTCCGCCAAGAATGCTTTTTGCCTCCACATGATTGATGGGCTCATTTTTCACAATATTTAAGGCCAAGCTAATGACCTTTAATACCGAGGTCTTGCCAGATGCGTTAATTCCAATGAAAGCACAGGCAGAGTGGAGATAGTAATTATCCGTCAAACGGTAAAGACTATCTTTGTCCTCTTCGCAAACACGTTGCTGCGTATAAAAGCAAATATCCAAGTCTTTTTTGAATAATGGGAGTCCTTGTGCGGTGATGCGGAGTATTTTCATAGGTAGTCCTCCTCTAAAAACAGTTTTTTTGTTTTTATTTTCTTATAATCTTATTATACGCCGCAAATCAGAAAATATCAACGGATTTTCCGTTTTTATTTTCTGATTTGTTTTTGACACTAAAAAGTATCCGTTCAATATGGCAAGCCCTGTGATTGCTGACCCGTTCCAACGCATGAAATACATGGAGCGTCATGGAAGCGGCCTACGCAAAATCGTCAGGGAAACCGAAAAGCCGCCTGGATATACAGCGGCATATAATCCGAAAATTTTCTCAACGGCAACAGATTTCAGAGTCATCTTGAAAAATGTAAATTACCAACTTAGTCAGAAAAACTTAGTCAATGACCAAGTTAGTGAGCAAGATAAATCGCCGGACATCCCACACACAGTTTTGAATCTTTGTATCCACCTTATTGCCCACGGCAGTGAGGGTGCTCAAATCACTCATGCTCACTCTATCATGGGTACAGCCAATGATAAGTCCTATGACGCAACCCATGATAACTTAGAGGATGACACCCATCAAGGTATCCACCAAGATAGCCACCATGATTCTACGCCGTCAGCAGTTATATTGCGCCTAATGCTTTTTAGATTTTCTTCGCAATCGTAGACAGCTCCGAAATAATACTAAGAAGATCATTTTTGACTTCCTCTTTGCTTGGCTCGCTGCCCATAAGAAGATAATCCGTGCTGACATGGAGGATGCAGGACAGTTCAATCAGCAAGTCAATAGAGCAGCTGCGTTCACCGTTCTCCATGCGGCTGACATGCTGCTTGCTTGCCAGGCCCAGGCGAACCGCCAGTTCCTCCTGCGTAATGCCACGGGAAGTGCGAACATCGTGAAGTCTCTTACCAAACTCTTTTGCGTCAAAATACATACGTTTCTCCTTCCGCACAGCCGGTACAGAACCGGATCGACGGAAGGTCAAAAAAAGAGCCGCATGACGGTGAAGAAAAATCCTGTGCCGATAAAACAGAACATGGGTATCCCATAATTCTGTCTCATGCGGCATTCGGAAGACTTCGCCTGTCAGCGGCTCCACAGCACAGCTATGACTTATAAAATTGTGTTAATAGGGTTATTTATTGTCATCTCAACCATTCAAAGACGAATAGTAGAGCTGCAATCTCCGTAATCTTCTCATCTCCAAAACATTGAAGACGGTCTCGCGTCCGCAGGCCTTACATTTGGTCTGCACATGTCCTCTGGTATCCTCAAAGACGATGATTGAATTGTGTCGGCAATAAGGGCACCTGACAATCCTGGGCTTTTGCGAAGCAATCGCATCCTTTGCCCGGATGATTTTAATCTGCATTTCCGCAGATGGTTCCGATACTCTGATATTCCTGCTCATGGCCACACCTCCAATGGATCACGATATTCATAATCCTTTTTCCGGTTCAGATAGCCCAGTTGTTCCAAGCGGATAGCAGCTGCCGATCTCGAAACGCCAAAGACACCACAGAAAGTATCTATCTTCACCTGGTCTTTGTTATAAAAACGCCATCCATAACATGTCAGAGGCTTTCTGCTGTTGATGAACCACATCGCCCGATCCACTTCTGACTGGGGCATCAGGATGGCAGCTCCCAGCGAATTGGCCTGCCACTCGTTCCAATCTTCCTGCGTTCTCAGAACGCGGGAACCTTTTTTCCTCACTTCCGGTCTCTTATGGCAGGCTATCTTTCGGTCATCGGCATCCAGCTGAAACAATATCTGGTGAGCGCACTCATGTGCCAGCGTAAATCTGCGTTTTCCGCAGAGTTTCCGTATATTCTCCGGTTCAATGAAGCTCTTGTCCAGAACCACATCATTGGTTTTCAGGAAGATGCTCCTCTGACTTCCATCGACTTCAATCTGATATTCTGTATCCACATACGCGGTCAGACCATAGATGCTTCCGTCCGAGGACAACTTTTGAAATGACACCTTCAGGTTCAGATAATCGGATGCAAACTGATCAATGGGTGTCGGAAGTGCGAATCTTGCCGGATCATCTGCTTCGCTGCCGAAAAAGGACTTTTGAAAATCTCTTATCACTGCAACAGCGATTTCTTCTATGTTTTTCTGCGAAAGGATCATAGGCACGGCTCCTTTGCTTCAACGAACCATTTTTCATCTTCGTTGTACAGGAAACTCTCATGCCCACCGATCATGACCGTATAGCGGATTCCGCAGCCACCTACCTTCGTGGAAGCAGCCCGACACTTATGCTTCAATCGGTCGATCTCATACACCCGTCCGTCAATCCACCGAATCAAGCGCGGGCGGATATTTCCCTCGGCATCCACATCCAAATTCACAGGTACATATACTTTTCTACACTTCTGTTCCGACATATTCTACGCTCCTCCTCTGTAAACCGGCGAATGTGTTGACTTCTTTTAGCAAAGAACTCACCAGATTCTACCGGTGCTGTATTAACCAATCATTCCTGTCGGCATAACCAAATCCACCTTTCGCTCTGTCGGCATCTTGCTTTTCTGAAAAAGTACCCCATTTTTAATCGCATCTTTCCCGAATCGGAATCGAATCTGCTCAATCGCTGCGTCCAACCGTTCCTGGCGATCCAGTGATTTCACATCGGTGAATAGGTCGTATTGTATCGGACAATCCTCTTCAAACAGGTTGATTGCCCGAACTGTCACTGAACGAATCGGGTGTTCCCACTGATAGTTTTTTGCAAATAATGCAAATGCAGTTTTCGCCAGATAAGTAGGGCTTTGTGTCGGAATACTAATCCGGCACTGCCACTCTTTCGTGTAAAGCTCGTTGTTACGGATGGAAATCGCTATTCCGCCGGCTTTCTTCTTATGTGTTCGCAGCTTGGTTCCGATCTCCTGCACCAGTTCCAGCATGACACACCAGACTTCGGCGTTATTCTCCAAATCCTGCATGGTCGTTATCCCATGCCCAATGCTCTTTACTGGGGAGACATAATCGGAACGCATAACCGGCGAATCATCCAGTCCATTGGCATATTTCTTAATCGCCAGTCCATTCTTTCCAAGGCGGCACTTCAAGAAATCATCCGATGTTGCAGCAAGCTCTCCAATGGTATGAATCCCATAACCGGACAGAACCTTCTCGGTCGCTCTGCCGACTCCAAGCAAGTCAGAGGCGGGAAGACACCAAATCTTCTCCCGGAACGAATCTGCTTCGATGCAGGTAATCGCATCCGGCTTTTTCATATCCGACCCAAGCTTGGCAAAAATCTTGTTGAAACTCACTCCTGCGGAAATCGTAAGTCCCAATTCAAACTTAACCGTTCTGCGAATCTCATCTGCAATTTCAAATCCGGTTCCCATGCAGCCGCTTCCGGTCACATCCAGCCAGCATTCGTCCATCCCATACGGCTCGATCTGATCGGTATAGCGACTGTATATTTCACGAGCCAGCTTTGAAAACTTCATATATTGCTCATAGTGCGGCTCCACGATCACAAGATCCTGGCACTTCTGCTTTGCCTGCCAGATTGCCTCCCCCGTGGAAACACCAAACGCCTTTGCTGCATAGTTCTTCGCAAGTACGATACCATGCCGTTCCTCCACAGAACCGCACACTGCCACCGGCTTGTTCTTCAGTTCCGGGTTCAGCATACACTCGACAGAGGCATAGAAATTATTCATATCACAATGAAGAATCACTCTTTGCATCCCGTATTCCTCCTCTCCGTTCGTGAAAGCACGAACAACTTTTCACGAACGCATTGACACACAGCATTTCTTGTGATACTATAATTACACGAATTGTATTTCGTGTTTTCATCGTCATTATAGCAAGCACAGTTTTTCGTGTCAATAGGTTTTTATGAAAAAGTGTTCGTGTTCGTCATCAAAAAAGAAAGAGGTATTCCTATGGTCTTCAAAGAAAGGTTGAAAGAAAAAAGAACAGAAGCCAATTTAACTCAGGTAGAACTTGCAGAGAAGGCCGGTGTAACCGCCCGCACAATTCAGAATTATGAGCTTGGCAGCCGCAAACCATCCAATATGGTCACGATCCAGAAGATTGCAGATGCGCTGAATACTACTACCGAGTACCTGCTGGGAAGCAGCGGCACCTATGTCGTAGAAGCTCATGAAAAAGGTGGCGCAAAAGCAGCCAAAGATATTGAAGAACTGGTCAGCGAAGTGACCGGTATGTTCGCTGGCGGCGAATTAAGCGAAGATGCCATCGAAGGAGCTTATAAAGCTCTGACCGATGCCTACTGGATTGCCAAAGAGAACAATAAAAAATACGCCCCGAAAACGAGGCGTAAAAAATCCGATCAGTGATATTTATCGTACACACTTTTCGCTATACTGTAAACTGGAGGTGGTATGATGAATGCGGAACAGCTTTCACGGGTCGGTGAGAAACTGGTAAAACGCTACGGTTCCAGAGACCCTTTTGAAATTGCAAGGCAGCTTGGTATCAATGTTATGCTTTGCGAAAATTTTGGTTCCCTGAAGGGAATGTACCGGGTGATTAAGCGAAATCGCTTTATTTTCCTGAATAACAGTCTGGATGAAAACATGCTGCGCATCGTGTGCGCACATGAATTAGGGCATGATCAGCTTCACCGGAATATGGCGAAAACCACCCCGATTCATGAGTTCATGCTCTACGACATGAAATCCAAACCGGAATATGAAGCGAACATCGTAGCAGCGGAGATCTTGATGGACAGCAACGAAGTCCTTCGTTACATCTATGAGTATGGATACACAGCCGAGCAGATCGCCAGCGCGATGTCCACTGACATCAATCTGGTTGCGCTGAAGGTAGCACACCTGGCCACACTTGGCTATAATCTGCACGCACTGGAACATAAAAGCAACTTTTTGAAATAACGTATCTTCGAGGAGCCTTGACCGGCTCCTCTTTTTTGTTGCAAATTGTGCAGATGCCGTCTGCACAATTATCAGCCTAACATCTGCATGTGATAGAGCTTCACTTTTTCCTCGAACGGCAGTCCCGGATCAATGCCGACTTCTTCCCACATCACACCATACGGTGCGCCGCCATCTGTATATCCGGCGATAAAGGCAAAACGACCATCGCAGTCCTCATACAGTTCTCCCAGCCGTTCCCGTTCTTTCGCTTCCCGCTCCATTCTCCGCTGCCGAAGCCGCTGTTCTTCAGCCTGTTTAATCTGGTCAAGCTGCTCTTGTGTATAATTGACTCCAAGCTCCTGCAAATCTTTAGCGGCAGTCACAGCATCCACATGAAAGCGTTCCCGGTAATGCTTGTTCATCTTTTTCGGTGAGCCGGTATAGGTGAGCAGCCACTGCTTGCCTTTTCGGAGGCGAGCTTCCTTTCGCTCAGCCTTCGTCAGTTTCTTTTTCTTTGCCATTTGCGAAATCTCCCGGATTTTTTGCTGATGACTTTGGTTTGCGCTTCTTCGGTGCCGTCAGCTCATAGCTCAAAGAAAGCAGGTCTTTGATGGCATCATCCAGTTCTGGTTTGCCAAGCTGAATACTAAGCCATTTTTCCTTATTCATGTGATAGGCTGGAAAATAGCCGTCTTGCCCACGAAGAGAGCCTATCAGCAGCGGATCACTTTTCACATTAAGGACATCAATGATGCCTGCTTCCGGCAGTCCCAACTTATCAGCAGATACTTCCAGAACTACACCATACCATTTGTTATTGTCGTTGTGCCGCAGCACCGCATTCCAGTCATGCCAGGGGTATTCCGGCTCTGTGCCGTACTGCTGGCGTATCCATGTAAATAATTCTTGGCGTGTCATTCCACATTGCAAGCGAAGTCAATCTATGTTGCACTTCCCACTGCATCCTCCATTTCCACAGAATTCGCAGCCATGTGTATGCCCATGTCCATAATACCATCGCCCATAGCGATAACCATAGTGGGGAGGACAATGAGCACAATCTCCCGTGCATTTGCCTGTATTTTTAGGCTTAGGACTGCCAGCCAGAGCCATTCCCATTAGTATACTGCTGAACAGTCCCGGCTTCTTCGGTTGTGCCTCTTTAAGCGAAATTTCCTCGTCAGGCTCATCTGGATCAGCATACGGAATGCCACTGCGCTTTGAAATCTTCCTAATCAGAGACTCGTCCACACCATAATCACATAACTCATTCAGCCCATTTTCTGTGAAAATCGCATCTGTCGAGTTGACCAACTGATAGATGGATTCCTCATCTGGCAGATTAGGAAGCAGTGTCAGAACATCCTCCTCTGTAAAGTGCGTTGGTTTGGAAGTAATCTTATCAATCAACTCAAACACCGGTTCCGGATCAGGAAGACAGCTCAGCAGCGTATCCAGCTGTTCCCCCGTATAAGCATCCACAGCTGTCTGAATCAACTTTTCCAGTGCTTCTTCATCTTCGATTTGCCCGCTATCTGCAATCTCCGCAACTTCCGCGGCTCGAAACCGGACTCCCGCTGCTAATGCTCTGCGAAGAATGCTGGTCGCTGTGCGCGTATCCACATACTGAATGCAGTCACATATTTCCTCAGATGGACTTCCATCCGGTCCGAAGTCCTTGATAGAGGCCAGACGGCTATACTGAGTACTTTCCTGCCATCCGTCATATCGCTCATAATATTCAGCCCAGGTCACTTAGCCGCACCTCCTCCACACTGCATCGCCATCAAAAATCATCTAATGCAGCATCTATTTCTTCCAGCCGATCAATCCAGCCCAGGTCGGATTTCTTCTTGGTTGCTGGTCTTTTCTTATCACCGCCAACCACTTCAAACCGTTTCTCTTCTGTCCCGAACAAACCTTTTACCTGAATTCTGAAATCCGGCTTGTTGTTTGCTGGGGTTAGATAGCGATACTTTTTACATCTACCATGTTACGGCGGTCATGGTTGACAACTTGCGTCGGCTCCTGCTCGGTATCAACCTGTCCGACAAAGCTGTAATGGATTTCGATTTTCCGGGTGTTGGTTTCCCGGTCTAATTCATGTATCAAAATACGGTCGATAAACTCATGGACGTTTTCATAGGTCAATTCCTGTATGTCGCTGTATTTCCCGACAATCTGAATAAACCTTGATATATCCCTTTTTCGCTCGGTAACGGTTGCGATCTGCTGTTGTAACTCGTCTATCCTTGCGGCAAGGGATTTCTTTTCGTCCTCGTAGCCGGAAGTTAGAAACACAAACCGTTCATCTGTCAGTCTGCCTAATGCGTTGTCCTCGTACAGCTTGCGGAAAAGCGTGTCAAGTTCGGTCATACGCGCCTGTGCTTTGGAAAGTTCCTTTTGCTGCTGCGCTAATGCCTTTCTCGCTTCCATGTCGCCGTACTCGGTAGCTTTACAGATAAAGTCCTGTTCGTGTTCCTTAACATACTGCAAAACCCGCCGCATATCTTCCAGCACTAAATCAAGAAGTACGTTTTTGCGGATATAATGAGAGGTACACTCGCTGCCTGTCCTTGCCCTGTTGCGCCATGCGCCGCAAGAATAGGAAAACCTGCGCGGCTCGATATTTACGCCCTGTTGGTAATACATCTTATGTCCGCAACCAGCGCAAAACAGCAAGCCGGAAAAAATATCAATCTCCGCTGCTTTTGTCGGGCGGTGGCGGGTAGCAATCCGCTTTTGCGCAAGTTCAAAGGTTTCCTCGTCAACAAGCGGCTCATGGGTGTTTGGGAAGAAATAGCGTTGTTCTTCTTCGTTCTTCCGGGTCTTTTTCGACTTGTAGGATACCTTGTGAGTTTTCGCGGTTATGGTATGCCCTAAATATTCCTGCCTTGCTAATATGTCATAGAGCGTTTTGTCCGGCCAAGTATAGGGGGCGATCATTGCCCGCTGATACCGCGCCTGTCCTGTGCGCTGATAGCGCAACGCTCCAATCGTCAAGACTTTGTTTTCCGCAAGCCATTTTTGGATTTCGCACATACGCACGCCGCTAACAAACATAGCGAAAACCTGTTTGACAATCGGCGCGGTTTCCGGGTCGGGTATAAGGTGGTGGCGGTTGTTCGGGTCTGGGATATAGCCGTATGGATATTCCCCGTTGACACGCTCGCCTTTTTGCGCCTGTGCCTGTTTAACTGCACGGATTTTCTTGCTTGTATCGCGGGCGTAAAACTCGTTAAACCAGTTCCGCAAGGGGGTAAACTCGTTATCCTCCCGCGCTGTGTCAACTCCGTCGTTAATCGCGATATAGCGCACTCCGTTTTCGGGAAATACAATCTCTATGAGTTCGCCCGTTTTCAGATAGTTTCTGCCAAGACGGGAGAGGTCTTTGGTAATAACCGTCGCCACTCGTCCGGCTTCCACTTCCTGCAACATCGCTTGCAGCCCCTCGCGCTCAAAACTCACGCCGGAAAATCCGTCGTCCACAAAAAACTTTGTGTTCAAAAAATGGTGTTCGTCCGCATAGCGTTGAAGTATCATTTTTTGGTGCTGTATGCTTCCGCTTTCTCCGGCCTGCATATCCTCTTGACTTAAACGGCAGTAAAGGGCGGTGATTTTATTCGACTGTAACATTAGTCCTCCTTTCCGACAGCCGAATAAACAGGTATAATGTGTTGCTATCATTATACCATATCCCGCCGCCTAATGCACTACTCGGACGCTAAAAAGCCCGGATTTCCGGGCTTTTTCTGCAAATCCTTTACAATGAGTTTTTCAATCTTTTTATGGATTGTATCGGTTGCCTTTTCACTCGGCAACGCTTGAACAAGATAGGTGATTTTCCCTATTTTGCGTTCGGTTGTAATTGTCTGTTTTTTATCCATTAGAAAAACCTCCTTTTCCTGTATGGATAAACTATATTCGTCAAAAGGCAAAACGGGCGGTTGTTAGCTGCAACCTCACGGGAGTTTCACCCCGGCCCATGCTTATGGGTGCGCCGCGCAATACTTTGAGGGTGTTCAACGCGGGAGTATCATTGTGCCGCCTTGTATGTCGTCGCCCACAAGCTGCTAAACTTGTTTTACGGCGCGGTAGTTCTCGCTCGACTTTTCCCCAACGGGGAAAAGCGGTCATGGCGTACCCGCCGCCCGGCTCGGTACAGACGGAATGTACCCGTTGCCTGTTATGCTGCGCACCAAAGGCCGCTTTCTTTGTCAAGGAACAATAGGCTTTGTCGGCCTGTAACAGTACACCGTTTCCGATGTGCTGTTACGGAACGACAAATAGCCCATAACGGGAAGCGTGGAAAGGGGACACGCTCCCCGCATGGGCTAAAAGATTATCCTACATGAAAAGCAAGGGTGCGGGTAATAAGGCGCACTTGCAGCCTGTTACGCATTTCCTCGTCCACATAGGAATAGGTATTGCCCGCGTCGTCTTTCAGCGTGCGGGTACAAAGTTTCGCTATGTAACCCTCGTAATGCTTCAAGATCGCGCACATGGCGGTTGTGTCGCCGTTTGCCGCTGCGGAAATGACAGGGAACGGCAACAGATTTTCAGATTTCCTAACGGTATTCATCATCTGCTTTTCCCTCCAAATACTGTTTGATTTTCGCAAGCGCGGATTTCCTGTGCCGGAAAACCGTCGTGCGTACAACATTCAGCAGTTCAGCAATTTCCGCGTCGCTCATGTCCAAGAAGTAGGACAAAAGGATAATGTCGCGTTTCCTTTCGGGCAAAGCGTTAAGGGCTTCGGCAAGCAGTTCATTTTTGACGAGTACATCAAAGCCGGACACTTGAAAACGGAAATAATCGCTTTTGTATTCGTCCGTTGTGAAAAGCTGCGCGAGTTCGCTTTCGCTCAAATCCGAAAAAGGTACTTCGCGTGCTGCGCGTTTCGCAAGAGTGCGGCGGTGGCTTTTCGCTTCGCCAACCAAAGTTTTCTTTGCTAATGCGTCGTACTGATGTTGTATTCTTTCCTTGTCGGAAGAAGATAGCTCCATAGAGTTCACCTCCTTCCCGCGTGGAGTAGAGGACGGGAGTTAAGGGCTTGTCCTCTCTGCCCCTTTCGCTCCGTACCCGTTCGGGAGATGGCTCTTGAGTGCGTTTTTCAGAAAAAAGTTGAAAAAAGCAAAATGCGCCCGTCCGCAAGACGCGGACGAGCGCAAAGGAAATGTAAGAAGTATTTAGATGTATTGACAGTTCATACTCATAGCCGGAATATCCCGCTTGCGGAGCATAGCTTTTTTTGACCGCAAAGCATTAGGCGGGTTACAGTAAATAAAAATGGACACGGCGATACCTCCCCGATACCGCCGTATCCTTAAAAAAGGGCGACTTTAATACACTACCCGCAATCCATTCTATAATAGGGAACAGCGGCTTTTGCGCAATATTAAATAAAAAAGCCGATAACACATAGGTTTTTTGACCTAATGCGTTATCGGCTCTGCGTCTATGCGTCTGGCACTTTTAATCATTTTTTTTTGAATTTATTATATGTGTTAGCTAACTGTCCACAAGCCGCGTTAATCTCTCTGCCATGAGAAACTCTCATAGTAACTTCAAGTCCTGCTTGCTCTAATTGATGTTTGAATGCAACTATTTCCCGTTTCTGTGGTGCTTTAATTCTTGAATTGCTTGTTGGGTTGTATTGTAACACGTTAATCATAACTTTTTTGCCCCGAAACCATTTTGCAAGTTGTCTTACATCTGAGGGCCGGTCATTTATACCCGGTAAAAGCAAATACGCAAAGACAATTTTGCGATTATGCCTTTCAGAATAGGATAAGGCTTGCTTAACAACATCTTCAATAGCATATATGCGCATGTGAGGAATAATACGATTTCTTGCAGATTGTGTTGCTGCGTGTAAAGATATTGTCAACTGAATTTTAAGATGTTCCTCGCGCAATTTTTTTAATTGATCGACCGGACCAACTGTTGATATGGTAATGCCGTCGGTTGGAAAGTTGAGCCCATATCTATCTCGGAGAATATGGATTGCTTTTATCAAGTTGTCATAATTGAATAAAGGCTCTCCCATACCCATAAAAACGATACGGTTTACTTTTCGACGCAACAATATAATCTGTTGTACGATTTCTGACGATGTTAGATTACGAACAAAGCCATTTCGCCCGGACTCACAAAAAATACAACCAACAGGACAACCGACTTGTGTGCTCACGCAAACAGTTCCACCATCTCGCCGCTTGATAAAAACCGTTTCAATGTATTTGTTGTCTTTCAGTTCGTAAACATACTTTTCAGTATCACTGCTTTTGCAAATATTTTTTACCAACATTGATAGATTTTTTTTGCGTGGTAATTGCTTATATAATTCTTCATATAAGGCTTTTGCTTCATTCTCGCCAATAACTTCCGACATTTCTTTGTAAGTAAATCCGTATGGATCATTCCGTACTTCCGCAGGCGTATATTTAGGTAAACGTTTCATTTTTATATCCTTTCTATTACAATAAATTTGGACAGGAAAGCCGGGCAGCCAGTCCGGCTTTCATCCGTCTCATGCCTAAGCTACAATAAGAGGAGCAACCGGCTGACCTCTCCTTTCTTGGGCTTTCGTGTCCGTTCAGAAGACTGTCAGCCGTCCTCTTATTGTAGCGTTCGATTTAAGCAGGTTGAGCCTACCGCAATGCCGGGGAGTTCGTGTCACCCAATAGATTGAATCGGCAATGAGTAAAAGATGGGTTCCGGTTGCGCGATTTTGTACTGGAGGTAGATACATGAACTCTGTTGGCATTGATGTTTCCAAAGGCAAAAGCATGATCGCCGTCATGCGCCCCTTTGGAGAAGTGGCGGTCTCTCCCTTTGAAGTTCGTCACACGGACAGCGAACTGTGCGAGCTGGCAAAGCTGCTTAGAAGCCTGCCCGGTGAGACCCGTGTCGTTATGGAAGCCACGGGTAATTACCATCTGCCGGTAGCCTGGTTACTAAATGACTCCGGCTTTTACGTTTCAGTAGTCAATGCAATGTTGGTGCATGGCTACGGGAACAACAGTTTGCGGCGAGCCAAGACCGACAAGAAGGATGCCATCAAGTTGGCAAACTACGGTCTCGATCACTGGCTTGCCTTACCGAGGTACGTTCCGGAAGAAGATACCCGATTGATGCTGAAAAACTGCTACAGGCAGTACCAGCAGTATTCCAAGGTACAAACCATGCTGAAGAACAACCTAATTTCTTTGCTGGATACTGCTTTCCCTGACGCAAATCGCCTGTTTTCAAGCCCTCCACGCGCTGACGGCAGCGAGAAGTGGGTGGACTTTGTAGCCACATTCTGGCACTGTGAGTGCGTTTGCGGCAGCTCTGAGAAAGTCTTTGTTGCCAAATATCAGAAGTGGTGTAAGAAACTCGGTTACAATTTCAGCGAGGATAAGGCGCTGGATATCTACGCTTCCGCCTGCGGCCATTTTGGTGTCATGCCAAAGACAGACACCACTAAGCTTTTGGTGGAACAGGCTGTCTCTCTGCTCCGGGTAACCTCAACGGCATTGGCCTCTCTCAAGCAGGAAATGCAGTCACTGGCAGCTTCGCTTCCGGAGTATCCGGTGGTAATGAAGATATTTGGCGTTGGCCCGGCACTCGGTCCACAGCTCATGGCAGAAATCGGAGACGTTCGCCGCTTTCATTCCAAGAAAGCCTTGGTGGCATTTGCGGGTATTGACGCCCCTCCGTACCAGTCTGGGCAGATGGATGTTTACAGCAGAAGCATCTCTAAGCGTGGTTCGTCCTCGCTGCGCAGAACGTTATTTCTCGTAATGGGGATTTACTTGCAGAACGCTCCGCCAGATGAACCCATATACCAATTCATGGACAGAAAGCGTTCCGAAGGAAAGCCTTACAAGGTTTACATGATGGCCTCGGCGAACAAATTCCTCCGCATTTACTACGCAACTGTTAAAGCTTATTTGGACGCCTTAGACGAGGCATAATGCCGTTTCATCATCTACGGACAGCCACCATCTGAAATTTCAGATGCAAAGTGGCTTGTTTGGGTGCGCCATTTTTGTGCTGCTTAAATTTTTGAATTTTTTTCTTGACTTTTGTTAGCAGGTCTTCTAAATAATAAAAGTTTGTTTTTCTGTATTTTTGATTACAATCTCTAATTTTTCTACATCAATGATATGCGTCAATTTGCATTTAGGGCAGAAAAGAGGAAAATCTTTTAATACAGTATTATGAAATACTTGAACTCTCGTCTTTCCGTTACAAATCGGACATTTTATCCAATATTTTTTAAGCATTATATTTCACTCGTCCTTTTTACACAAAAAAATGCAGGTCAATCCTCAACATGAGCATTGACCTGCATTTATAATGCACAGAGCAGTACAACAAAACTAAGGCATAGCTTGCACTATGTCTATACTATATCTATACGTCGTTAGTTTTTTGTATAGCATCCGCAAAATAAGCATGACAAAAAAGCCCATGTTGAAAATGGGAAAATCCTTTTTTTCAATGCTTATCTAATACGCATGCTATGCAACATAAACGCCGCCTCCTTTTACATAAATTTTATTTTATCAGAAAATCAGTCTACTGTCAATACACAACAGGAAGTATTTAACCTAATGATATGAATTGTGTGGACATATCAAAAAGAAAGGTGAACTGTAAAATGTAACAGGGTGAATGAAAATGGCAAAAAGACCCGTACCATTGTACGACTTTAAGGCTTTCGGGGCAGCTATAAAAGCCGCGAGAAATGAATACGGCGAGAGCCGCAAAAAGGTAAGCGACGAGTTATATATTTCCCCGCGCTACCTTGCGAATATCGAGAACAAGGGACAACAGCCGAGTTTACAGGTATTCTATGACCTTGTAACCCGGTATCATATTTCGGTAGATCAATTTTTCTTCCCGAACAGCAATGCGGAGAAATCCACCGGGCGGCGGCAGCTTGACGCGCTGCTGGACGGTATGAGCGATAAAGGCATACGGATTGTAACCGCAACAGCAAGGGAGATAACGGAAGTCGAAAAAGCAGAGGATTAACCTCACAATATGAGAAATCGGGAGATTGCAGCGCATGGCGGCTGCAATCTTTTTTTGCGTCCAAAATCAAAGGAACGCGCAACAAATACCGCCTTTCGGTGGGGGTATGGAGTAGATAGCAAGCACAGCAAACGAGTACCCGTTTGCGGAAAATGCTTGTTGGGATAATCCCAAACCCTTATACCGAAAGGCGGTGCGGAAATGGAAAACCGAAAGAGAAATATACAGATGAAGTTTTACGTTACGGAAGAAGAAAAGCGGCTGATCGACGAGAAGATGAAGCAGCTTCCCATAAAGCAGTATGGGGCATACTTCCGTAAAATGGCGATAGACGGGTATATTCTTGTCGTTGACCGAAGCGACACAAAAGCATATATCCGGGAACTGCAAGCGGTGAGCCGGAACATCAACCAAATTGCAAAACGCGCCAATGCGACGGGGACGGTTTACAGGCAGGATATAGAGGACATTAAAAAGGCGGTGGACGAGATATGGCGGTTACAAAGACGCACCCTATTAAATCAACCTTAAAGGCTGCGATAGACTATATCTTAAATCCCGAAAAGACAGACGGGAAGCTGCTTGCGTCCTCTTTCGGCTGCGGGCTGGAAACCGCCGATATTGAGTTTGCATGGACGCGGGAAGCTGCCGGAGATCGCGGCACACATTTAGGGCGGCACTTGATACAATCCTTTGCGGTGGGAGAAACCACACCGGAAGAAGCGCACAAAATCGGCATGGAACTTGCCGGGGCGGTATTAGGCGGCAAGTATGAGTTTGTTTTGACAACTCACGTCGATAAAGACCATCTGCATAATCACTTGATTTTCAACGCGGTTAGCTTCGTTGACTACAAAAAGTACCATTCCAACAAGCAAAGCTATCACTTTATCCGGCGCACCAGCGACAGGATATGTAAAGAGCATGGGCTATCCGTCGTCGTACCGGGACAGGACAAGGAAAAAAGCTATGCAGAATACACCGCCGAAAAGCAAGGGACAAGCTACAAAGCAAAGCTGAAAACGGCGATAGATACTCTCATTCCCCAAGTGAAAGATTTTGACGAACTGCTGCGCCGCTTGCAGGAAATGGGGTATGAAATCAAACAGGGCAAATACATTTCCTTTCGCGCTGCCGGACAGGAACGGTTTACCCGCACAAAGACGCTCGGCGCGGCCTATACGGAAGAAGCGATAAAGGAGCGTATCAAGGGCGTGTATGTTGCCAAAACAAAAACGCTGCGGGAAGATAAGAAAATCCGGCTTGTCGTCGATCTTGAAAACAGTATCAAAGCCCAACAGTCGGCGGGCTATGAACGGTGGGCAAAAATCCATAATCTGAAACAGGCTGCTAAAAGCATGAACTTCCTAACCGAAAACAAGATTGAGTATTATAGCGAACTTGAAAGCAAGATAGCCGATATTATGACCGCTCATGACGCGGCGGCAAAGGCGGTTAAGGAAGTGGAACAGCGTATGTCTGATTTGTCGCTGCTTATCAAGCACACCACCACATACCGACAGTTAAAACCGATTTACGATGAATACCGAAAATCGCCGGACAAGGAAAAGTATCTGCGGGGGCATGAAAGCGAAATTATCCTGTTTGAAGCTGCGGCAAGGGCATTAAAGGAAATGCAGATAAAGAAGCTGCCCGATCTCGCCGCGCTGCGCAAGGAGTATAGAAGCTTAAACGACAGGAAAACCAAATTGTATGAAGATTATCGGCAAGCCAAGAAGCAAATGCAGGAATACGGCGTTGTCAAAAAGAACGTCGATAGTATTCTTTACCCGTCCCAAAGCAGGGCGCGGGAGCAGGAGCGATAAGGCGCAAAACATGGGGTGGCAAGTGGAATGTTAAGGGCTGAAAACGCCTGTGTTTCTGCGGCTTCCAGCGCATGAAAACGACATAGACGATAAAGTATATTCAAACCCGCAAAAACGGCTTTCTAATTGTCCACGCAAGGACAAAAAAAGAACAGGGGCGCGGTGCCGGAAATCGGCAACCGCGCCCCTGTTCTCTATGGGCTATTCCTCGTCGGTCAAGATAAACTCCCTTTCGGAAAACTCGCTGTCCGTCATGGCTTGCAGCTTGTTCACCGCTGCGGCGGCAAGCTGGCGCATATCCTCGTCCATGTAGGGCATGGCGGCAAGGATATTTTCAAGCGTTGTTTCCCGGCTGTCCTCGGCGTAGATCGCAACAATGTTTTCTTCCTCAATGGTAAAGCGGGTATTCATGCTATCAAACCTCCAAATCCTTTTTATGCTCTTTCTGTTTATCTTTCGGCTGCTGCGCCGCCTGTTTCTTGTATTCGTCCAGCTTCTTCAAAATGGACGGTTTTTTCTGCGGCTGTTCCCGTTTCTCGGCTTTTACCGCTTTTGCAAGGTCGGTAACGGAAATCGCTTCCCCCGCCTTTGCCCGCTGCTCAAAATCTGCAACGGTGGGCGTTTGCGGCGTATTGTTGATAAGCCCGTCAAAATTGTTGTCGTTCTGCTCTATGGTGTCCTCGACGTGCTTTAAGGGATTATCCCGCTGCGGCTGCTCGGCGGCTATGGCATAAGCCTGTGTGCCATTCCCCATAATGAGATACTTCCCGTCCTCCGACGCATGGTGAAAACCAAATCCCGCCGCTTCGATCTGTTCACGGCTCATATCGGTAATATGAAAATTGCCCCTCGGCGTTCTAACGGTTTCACCCGTCAAAAGGCTGTCGGGGGTCGCTTCCGGCTGCTGCTTTTCAAGCTGCCCGTCCTTGTAGGAATATCCTTGCGCCGCGATTGCTTCAAGGGTCTTGCCCGTAACGTCGCCATAAATCCGCTTGTCTGCGTCAACCAGCATTTGCAAAGTGTCTTGTACGGTGTCGGACAAGGCTTGCTGCTGTTCGGGCGGCAGCTTGTCAAATACGGGGGTCTGCTGCTCCTGCAAAAACTCCGGCACTTGCTGAAAACCGATACTGTCTACATAGTGGGCGGTGTCCTCGTCGTTCTGATGAAGCACAACAATGTCGGAAACGGAAAGGCTATGCCCCTTAAAGTCGGCGGGGTGGTCGATATTAAACCTTTCCCAAATGTCGCCCAGCGTCATATCCTTTGTAAGCGGTGCAGTATAGACGAGTTCATAATTTACCCGGTCAATGGTAAGTCCAGCCGCTTGCAGACGGTCATAAGGCTCAAAGCGCAAGTCCCTTGTTTCGTCCCCGCGCTTTAACTGATAAATGGAAAAGGTATCGCCCTGCTCCTGCTCGGCTTGCCGCTGCTGCTGCAACTCGGTAAAATGCCCCTCAATCTCGGTAATGAGTTCCTTTGCGGTGGTCTGTATTGTTTCAAGGGACGCTTTTAACTCGGTCATTTCCTTGCCGCTGCTCCAACCAGCCACATAGCCGAAAGAGTAATCGGAAGTATCAAGGCCGAAATGCTGGCAAACCGTATAAGCGACGCTTTCCGCTTCTACCTCGCAGGTATGGCGGTCAACGCGGTTTTGCTGCTCCGGCGGGGCGTTTAAGTCTACGTCGTGCAGCTTCGCATGGGCGATTTCGTGAATGGCGGTCTTTACCGCCTGTAATTCACTCACGCCCTCTTTGATTGCAATACGCTTGTCGGTCAAACTGAAATACCCATTTGCGCCGTTTGTGATCTGCTCAAATGCAATCGGGACGGGGGACGCTTTTTCAAGGGCGGCGAAAAAATCCTCGTACTGCTCCACATCGGCAAGCAGGGCTTTCGTGACACGAAAGCGATTTTCTGCTTGTTGGGGAAACTCCCCAATCCCCATAGAACGCTGCCTGCGGCATCGAGCTGCGCATCCGTTCCGGATGCTTTAACGGCAGTTCCTGCCAAAGAAAAAAAGCCCGGTGCAGCATGAGCATTACGCCCACACTGCACCGGACATTCCATCATCTACTATTCTCCTTATTTTCTTCTTCCTGCCGCACTTCCTGCTCATGCAGTTGCTCTTTTTTCTGTTCGTCCTCTTTCAGGATTTCCTGCACAATCTTCTGTGCCACAAGCCAATCCTGCATTTCCGATTTGGTCTTGCGATACTCTGCATAGGAGCTTTTCTTTCGTTCCAGAAGCATCGCATACTCTGCGTTCAGCTCGCTGATGCGCGGGAGCTTTTTGTCAGAGCCATTCTCTTTCTTATAACCATCAAACGCCTTTTTCGCTGCGCTGCGTAAGGCCAGCGTATCCCGATGGGCTTCATAGAACTCCCGATTGTAGCCGGATGCTTTATATGCGGCAAAAACATCTTTTGTCTTGGCATAATTGATTAGATGCTTCCGCAGCACTGACACTTCCGACATCCGTGCCTCATCTGCCTTTACAGATTCCAGCAACGCATCGCATTCTTCAGAAATCCCATCTGCTTTTTCTTTCAGCTCTGCATAGCTCTTGATTCCATGCTCTTCCATGAACATCATAGCTTTCGCCATCTGCTTCAGATTAAAGACTTTTGCCCAGCGTGCATATCCCGCGCCTTTGCCTGCCTGCATTTTGGCACGGACATCTATAAGGAACGACAGCTCCGCCTTCTGATGCACCTGCGCCGACCGTGCGCTTGTGCGAGTTTTCTCTACAAATTTGCTTTTATGAACCGCATTTCCAGCAATCACTTCGCATAGTTCTTCAACCGAATATCCTTTACCAAGAGAGCGGAAACGAGCAAATCTGGCGTGGCCTTTTCCCCGCAGTGCAGGCTGTTTTCCATCTTTATACTCGTACCCTACTTCCTGCAAAATACCAATCAGTTCCCGGAAGTCTTTTGGTTTTCTTTCCAATACCGTATCAATGGCCTCGCAGATTTCATCACGCTGCGATTTTCTCTCCGGGTATTCCGTTCTCTTCTGCCGCTCCCCATAGGGCTTCCGGATAATGACCGACAGCCGATGTTCCAGGCAGACGATATCACTGAGCCTTGCCAGTGCAAGTCCTGACAAGCGAAAATCTCGGAATTTTCTGGTGCAGTCTAATGTAGTCGAATTAAAAATAATGTGGTTATGAATGTGCGCACGATCAACATGGGTAGCCACGATAAATGCGTGTTTTCCCTTGGTGAATCGCATGGCTGTCTCATACCCAACCTTGTTCGCCTCCTCCGGCGTGATTTCTCCGGGCTTAAAGGATTGCCGAATCTGATATGCAATCACATCATGCGCCTGGGTTCTACCGGTGATATGCTCATACTGCCGTTTAGAAAGCAGAAATTCTTCATCACAGGTCTTTGCGTCACAGGCATACGCGCTGATATATTTTCCATCTTCCGTCTTTGCTGCATTCTCAGAATAATCAGTACGGTCAGCCAGACACTGCGCTACCGTCTTTCCTTTATTGATATGCAGCGCAATTAGTCTTGTAGCCGCCATTTTTCATATTCCTCCATCTAAAAAGAGCTACCCGAAGGCAGCTCTTACCAATTCACTATTCTCATTTTAACATCCGTTCCCGATCATAAGCTCCCTGCAAATAAACGGCCTGCTTGATGATCTCTTCCATATCGAAATAGACGCACATAATGCTTTCGTACAGCTTCCACACATTAGATTCGCTGCCGCCCACCATTTCCATCAGCTGGTCTTCCATCTTCGATTGCTCAGACTGTTTTTCCTGATAAGCAGTCTCATTCACAAAATGATTCTCTCCATCTGTTTCCTCGTATCGTAAATCATAATAATCTTTCATAAACTGAATATCCATCAAATCCCTCCTGAACTCAAATTGTCAAAACATCCTCTACACGCTCACATAGCCGCTCCATCAGTTCCATGATGCCGCCCGCACCAACCGCAGCTGCGAACAGTCCCATCTCAATCAGGGTCAGCAGGAACACATCCGTCCAGCTCGCCCGAACCACCGAATAGATGCCGCAGCCAAGAACGAACAGCATAACCGGTGAAAGCACCCACAGGGATAGCTGCATCAGCAGATTCCAGATAAAGCATAGAAATCGCAGCAGAAACGCAACCGGCAGCAACAGGATTTTCAGCACCAGCTTCAACAAAAAACATACGATCTTCATGGATTTCACCCCTTCGTTTTTCTTTTCATCTTCATTTTATCGTACCTGCTTGCCAAACACCACGATGTCAACAGGTAGACCAAGAAATATGTAACGGCACAGACAGTTTCATCTGTGCCATGTGCTGTAGAAATCCCGCACATTTGCGCCGTCAGCGAATACCAGAAAGCCTCTTCAGGATCAGCTTCTGCATCTCCCAGAGTTCATCCAGCCGTCTCTGCAAATCCCGGATATCCTCCGCATAGATGCTTCCAGATTCATTGGCGCGTTTTGCGTACTGATTCAGGTTGTTGCTGCATCGGCGAAGAAGGATGGATACCTGCGCCACATCCGACAAATCAAGATTTACGCAGTACCCGTCCATCGCCATCTTTCTCATATAGGCACCGGTATTCCGAATACCCAATTCCTTCTGCTTTTCACGAATCCTCGCCAGCTCTTCCGGGTTCACCCGGACATTGATCCAGTGTTCCCGAACACTCATAGTGCCACCTCCTCATCCCGATGTGTCATCGGCGGAATGCGACCAGCACGATCACGCAGCTCTGCCAGGACAGACGGCTTTTCTGTTGTATTCTCACGGTCAGGATCATCATTTCCACGGTCATCCATATTCAGCAGTGCGTCCAATTCTGCCAGTCTTGCACTCTTCTCTGCCAGTTCTGCCTCCTGGGGAAACGGTTTTCCAAGCTCGGCCTGCGCAGCTTCCTGCTGGCTCCTAAGACTGTCCAACTGCTGTTCTGCCTTTTCCAATCTTGCAGGAATCCCAGCAAGAGCATTGTCCAGACGCTGGATATTACCCGCAGCACTGGTTCCGATGGGTACCCGGTGGGTCATCTCGCCTTTCAGCAGTACCTGATACTCTTTCTGGAAGCTGTCAAATGCCAGTTCCATCTTGAAACCTCGATAACTGCCAAGCGGTACCGGCTCCAGACTCTGATTGGCTTTACAGACCGCAAGGATTGCTTCACCGGCCTCGGCTTTTTCAATAAAGCGTGTGCTCTTCACCTCCATGCCGCAGAAACCCTCTTCCGGCAGCGGATGTGCCGCCACCGTCCGGATATCCGACTGAAAGCCCTTGATGAACCCCTGTGTTTTCTCAATCTCCGCAGGGAAATATTTCATCAGCTTATCCTCCAATCGGTACTGCTGGCTCTGATGATCTGCTTTCAGCACCTTCAGTCTTGCAACATCTACATCCAAGTCCATTTTTTCCTTGATTTGCGGGTCTCCTGCACAAAGTGCCTTGATCTCCGCATAGGAAAGTGCCTGCTCATCCACATCATCACAGGAACGAACCGGAGATTTGCTGGTCATGATCTGGCTGATAAACTTCTGCTTATTCTCCAGTGTCTGATAGAGGTAGGCATCAAAGGTTCCTTCCGTCACATACTGATAAACCTGCACTTCTTTGTTGCGGTTGCCCTGACGGATGATACGACCATTTCGCTGGGTCATGTCCGCAGGCCGCCAACCCACATCCAAATGATGCACGGCCACCAGTCTGTCCTGCACGTTCGTGCCTGCGCCCATCTTCTGTGTCGAACCTAACAACACCCGCACCTGTCCGGTACGGACTTTGGCAAACAAATCTTTCTTTTTTGCCTCGGTATCCGCATCATGGATAAATGCGATTTCTTCCTCCGGTACGCCGGACTGGATGAGTTTGGCGCGGATATCCTCATAGACATTGAAGGTTCCATCGTTCTTCGGCGTGCTGAGGTCGCAGAACAGTAACTGGGTCAGCTTATCCGACTGTCCTTCCTCATAAATCCGAAGCACATTCCGCACACAGGCGTTGAGCTTGCTGTTGGGGTCATCCGGAAGAAGCGGATTCATCAGCCGCTGATCCAGCCCCAGCTTTCTGCCATCCGATGTGACTTTCAGCATATTATCGACCGATGGGTCTACCACACCGGAATGCACAGCCGCCGCCCGTTCCGAAAGCTCCGCCACCATCGCCTGCTGATGCTCCGAGGGCTGCACTACCACGGTTTCAAACTTTGCCTCCGGCACCGGCAGATGCAGCTGATCGGAAGTCTTGATATCTGCCACTTCCTTGAACATATTCATCAGCTCCGGCAGGTTGAAGAACTTTGCAAATCTTGTTCTTGCCCGGTATCCGGTTCCTTCCGGTGCCAGCTCAATGGCCGTGGTGGTCTCACCAAAGGTAGAAGCCCAGCTGTCGAAATGGGTCAGCCCTTTTTGCTGTAACGTGCCATACTGGAGATACCGCATCATGGTATAAAGCTCCGTCATGCTGTTGCTGACCGGGGTTCCGGTCGCAAAGATGATGCCGCGCCCACCTGTCAGCTCGTCCATATACTGGCACTTCATAAACATATCCGAAGATTTCTGCGCTTCCGAAGTGGACAAGCCTGCGACATTGCGCATTTTTGTGTAGAGAAACAATGTGCAGCACCCCTGCGGCTGCGAAGCAGTCCGCAGAGTAGTCTGCTTTGTTGTGATAGGTAACTTTTTGAAGTAATCTCCAAGTTTTCCCCCACCTCACGCCGGGCGTGCACCTTTCAGCGCACCCGGCGTACCATCAAATCGATTTACTTTCTTCCTTCAGATTTCAACACTGCTGTGTTCTCACGGACACAGAGTGGTTGTAAATTTCACAGTTTAAGTTTTTCGCGGTATTTCATGATTTTGCCTACCGTCTTTGCATCAAGCTCAGGCGGTATTGGACTGTTGTGAACCATGCGGTGGCATGGTTCACACAGCCAAACCAGATTCGGTACTTTATTGATTCTATCAAGTGGAAGCTTGTTTTTAACGTGGTGACAATGCTTTTGAAGCATGGGTGAGAAGGCATTTCCACAGCATTTACATTTTCCTTTGTCCCTGCTGTAAGCATACTCCCGGTTCATATAATACTCAAAATTCATCCTTCCCTTTGCGTACGCTGATATCGCAATATCGCTTGGGGAGTTAACGGATGGACGGTCACACGGAAGCGGCTTGTGCTTAGTACGGTAACTTACATATCGCCTACGCCCTTCCGCTGTGTACGGTGTCATTTTCTGGTCAAATGGCTTGGATTCATAGTGACTATGCGTGATGAACGCATAAGTTATACCAAACCAATTTCCTTCGACCCATACAGCAAATGTCTTGCTCTCGTAGCCTTTGTGTCGGTCAGGAAGATTGCAGAGCACCTTCAGCGGCACCTGCATGGAGTTGTACCGTTTGGGGTACAGCTTTTTCCATACGGCCAGTGCCGCATTGTTTACTCTGCGGTCTATCGCATGGTAGGCATGAGCACAGATAGATGTCTGCAAGTACTGTGCCATACCCATAATGACAGAGTTAACGTACTGAATTTGCGCAGCCTGCACATTAACTTTTTGACAAAGTTCTATGCGGTGCACTTCTTCGAGCAGTTTCTTAATCTTCTTTCCTAGCCGCTCCATATCCGGCAGCGGCTTTCCAACCAAATGGTTTGTCCATGTTGCCGGGTCAGGAGTTTTCCGTTTTCGTTCGGCCTTTACCACAAAGCCAAGAAAGTGTATACCGTTTGTCCGCAGGTCTGTTACATAGGTCTTTTCCTGCGACAGTTCAAGTTTCATTCTGTTCCGAAAATATTTTGTCAAGACACGTTTCAAACGGAGTGCTTCCTTCTCCGTTGATGTTAGAATCACCCAATCATCGGCGTAGCGATAATTGTACTTTGGTGTTACGCCAGCCCATTTTAGTCGCCTCGTATCGTTGCATTTGTGCTTGCACTGTCTGTGCGGTTCCATATACATACGACCAACATACCAATCAAAATCATTCAGATAGACATTGGATAAAAGCGGTGAAAGGATTCCACCCTGCGGTGTACCAAGCTCTGTTGCATGAAATAGGTCATTTTCCATATATCCAGCTTTCAGCATCTGGCTGATAAGTTTCAGCACACGTTTGTCATGGATACCGATTCTCCAGAGCTTTTGCATCAGCAGGCGGTGATTGATATTGTCGAAGCATCCCTTGATGTCGCCCTCAACTGCCCACACGGGTTGGTCAGGCGATTTGCATCCAGCATTTATGACATTGATGATACCCCGGATTGCATGTTTCTGTGCCCGATAGGGGCGAAAGCCGTAGCTTTGCGGATAAAATCTCGCTTCACAGATCGGCTCGATAATGATGCGCACACACTCCTGTATGATCCTGTCCAATACGGTAGGGATGCCCAGCGGTCTTTTCTTTCCGTTACTCTTTTCGATATATTCACGGCGGGCTGGTTTGGGGCGGTAGTTGCGAAAACTCGATTGAATCAATAAAATAAGCTCATCTTTTGGCATTTGAAGGTATTTGTCCATTTTTATCTTATCCACGCCAGCAGTTTTGCTGCCTTTGTTGGACTTGATATTGTGGACGGCGGTTACAATGGTCACTTCATTTACCATCGCTTCCACCAGACCGGTGAACGATACTCCTTGACCGGACTTCTCATAGAGAAAGTCCTGAATCTTTTTAAGTTCCGTTTCCGTTGAAAATCTGACGTTCAAATGCACAAGGTTTTCACCTCGCAGTTCGTCACCCATCTTTCAGGGAGTTATAGGATTTTCGTTTTGTGAAATTTACAAATCGATTTGACTCGTATCCTTCGCCATGGAATATTTCAATTCCGTATGACTGGCATTACCCAGCCCAGACTACTATGATACGGCTGACTTCCTGTTGCTTTCACTGCGCTGTAACGCTCCAACAACAGGCTCTCAAACGTTCCTTAATCTCTATCCCTGTTCTGAAACCCTTAGGCCGCTACCTTACACCGGGAAAATCTAACCATGCTTTGAACCACAGTTGCTGCATGATTCCTGATGGGGATTTCATCCCACAGGGTGTGTGCAGAAAAACCAGCCACACACACTTTTTCCAAGGGTCACCCTTTCGGATGCCGTTCGCTCTTACGATGCTGCATAGCTTTCCCTAACGGATAGCCATAGGTTTCGGAAGCCCGCACCATTATTATCCATGCCTCTTTGCAGAGGTTTAGGTTTTCAGGTTACGCCTTCACCACGCTCTGTACAATGCACACTTACAGGTGGCAACGCACAGTGGAGTATTAGCTCTCGTACTGTCTCAAACTTTGACTTGTTCTTAGGAACTTCTTCCTTGACATTGGTTCTGTACGGCAGAGGAATTTCACCTCTGATTTCGAGATTAAAGTTCTCTGTGATATTTTCTTATTGCTAAGTGCAATCACATGGTGCTTTTCGTCCTTGCTGTCAACAAGGGCTTATGCACAACGTTTCGCACGGTTCTTAAACGCGTGTGCCTCGTCTACAAACAACCGGTCTACGCCCAGCTGCTCAAAGGTAATCACATCGTCCTTTCGGTCGGTTGCCCGGAGTTTCTCCAATCTCGCCTCCAATCCTTTCCGGGTTTTTTCCATCTGTTTGATGGAGAAACGTTCGCCATTCTGGGATTTCATCTCAGCAATGGCATTTTCGATTTCATCAATCTGGGCAGTCAAAATCCGCTCCTGCCGTTCTGCGGACACCGGGATTTTCTCAAACTGAGAATGCCCGATGATGACCGCATCATAATCGCCAGTGGCAATTCGTGCGCAGAACTTTTTTCTTCGGGCAGTCTCAAAGTCCTTTTTGCTTGCCACCAGCAATTTTGCACTCGGATACAGGCGCAGGAACTCGTTTGCCCACTGAAGGGTCAAATGATTCGGAACAACGAACATGGATTTCTGGCACAGTCCCAACCTCTTTGCCTCCATAGCAGAAGCGGCCATCTCAAAGGTCTTACCGGCACCTACCTCGTGAGCCAGCAGCGTATTGCCGCCGTACAGCACATGAGCAATGGCATTCTGCTGGTGTTCCCGCAGCCGGATTTCCGGATTCATGCCGCCAAAGCGGATATGAGAACCATCGTATTCACGGGGACGGGTACTGTTGAACAGCTCGTTATACTTTTCCACCAGTTCCGCACGGCGATAAGGGTCTTTCCACACCCAGTTCTGGAACGCATCCTTAATGGCCTGCTGTTTCTGCTGGGCGAGGGTGGTCTCCTTTTTATTCAGAACGCGCTTCTGCTTGCCGTCTGCATCCTCCACGGTATCGTAGATACGGATATCCCGCAGATTCAGCGTATCCTCCAGAATCCGGTAGGCATTGGCACGGCTGGTGCCGTAGGTCATATAGGCATGAACATCATTCCGGCTCGGTGTACTCTTGCCAGTGATCTGCCATTCTGCCGTCATGGGAGAGAATTTCACTTCAATGTTTCGGCGCAGGTAAAACGGCGGTTCAAAGGTTTCTTCCATAAACTGCTGGATATAATCCCGATTGACCCATGTGGCACCAAGGCGCACATCAATCTCCGACGCATCCAGGTCTTTCGGCTGCGCCTTTCTCAAATATTCCGTGTTCACTGCAAAGGCAGAGTCCGAAGCCGCAGCCAGTTCTGCCACACGGAGCTTTTCACGGACATTGCCGGACAGATATTCATCAGCCGTCACCCATCCGTTTTCCTCGCCGCCCTGCGTCATCGGGTCTTTGAAAATGACACCATGCAGTTCCTGCCGGATTTTTTCATATTCTCCCGGTGTACCTAAAAGCTCCGACATATAGGGCAAATCCACTTTGCCGCGCTCTCCGATGGAGATTGCCAGAGCCTCTGCCGGAGTATCTACGCTGGTAACAGCCCGTTCCGGTCGAATCGTCCGTTTGGTGAACATATCCGCCTTGGATTCCAGCCTGCCGTTTTCATCTACATTTTCCAGAGAGCAGAGCAGATAATAAGACGAATCTTCTGAAAAAGCCTGCGCATTTGCACGGGAGTTGATAAGCCCATACTGATCGGCGAATCGGTCATAGGCTACATTCAGTTCCCGCTGTTTCTGGGCAATCGCGTCCTCCGGATAATCGTTCAGCTGATAGTCGATCAGTTCCTGCACAATGGTACGAAGCTCCACCATGCCCTTGATCCTGCCGGTGGCTGTCGCAGAAAGGTCAGCCTTTCGCATGATGCTGTTCTCACGGAAGTAGACATCCCCATCCACCACCGCATAGGAGAAGTTCTTTACATTGGGGTCTGCCGGAATGGTTTCGCCCTGCAAGGACAGTTCTTCCTCCGGTGCCAGCTCCTGCGCTTCATAGTGACCGCCGATATGCTGCACAGCCTCATGCAGCTGGTCTCCCAGATCCTCATCCGGAATCGGAATGACCGTACATTCTTCCTTGCCGTACTGGGTACTTTCCGTTGTAATCTCACCCAGCACCATTTCCGGGTGGTCAACAAAATAGCTGTTGAGGGTAATACCCTCCGATGTCAGCCCCAGATGCACCCAATCCGGTTCGATATCAATGGGATGGTCTCTCTTTTGCAGAAAAATGATATCCGACACTACATCTGTACCGGCATTGGCACGGAATGCGTTGTTAGGAAGTCGAATAGCCCCCAGCAGTTCTGCCCGTTGCGCCAGATACTTTCGCGCGTCCGGATTCTTGGAATCCATCGTGTAGCGGCTGGTAACAAAGGCCACGATGCCACCGGGACGAACCTGATCCAATGCCTTGGCAAAGAAATAGTTGTGGATAGAAAATCCGAGTTTATCATAGGGCTTATCGCTGACACGGTAGTTGCCAAAGGGCACATTGCCCACGGCCAGATCATAGAAGTCGCGCCGGTCGGTGGTTTCAAAGCCTGCCACCTTGATTTCTGCCTGCGGATACAATTTCTGCGCAATGCGCCCGGTGATGGAATCCAGTTCCACACCATACAGTCTGCTTCCCAGCATGGAATCCGGCAGCATACCGAAGAAGTTGCCGACACCCATCGAAGGTTCCAGAATATTGCCTTTCTCAAATCCCATACCGTCCAATGCCTCATAGATTGCACGGATCACGGTAGGGCTGGTGTAATGCGCATTCAGAGTCGAAGCCCTGGCTGCGGCATATTCTTCTTCCGTAAGAGCTGCTTTCAGCTCCTTATATTCGCCTGTCCAGGCAGTTTTCTCTGCGTCAAAGGCATCTGCCAGCCCACCCCAGCCGACATAATTGGCCAGCGTTTCCTGTTCCTCCGGTGTCGCATCCCTATGCTGATTTTCTAAGGCTTTCAGCGTGTAGATGGCATCCATGTTGGCACGGAATTTCTGCTTTGGGCTGCCTTCACCGAGATGAAAGCTGTTGATGCGGTAGTTTTCTGCATGAGTGCTCTCCGGTTCTGTCTCCTGGATAGTCAAGTGCTGTTCTTCACTTTGCTTTTCTCTGCCAGGATTCAGATCAACCACCAGATTGTGCAGGTGAACATTTTCCTCATGCCCCAAAAGTCTTGCCAGATTCTCCTTGCTTTCCGAGCGGAAGATCGGATACACGGAATCCGGGTCCCGAAGCTCCACGTCGAAAAGCCCGACTTTTTCAATCGTAAATGCCTTTCCGTCCAGATACAGCGTATCACCGACACGATAATCCGGCTGCACCGGAGCTGCCGGTTCTGGCTGCACAGTCGCAGGCTCTTTTTCAGCCTCCATATTCCTGCCGCGAATCTCCTGCAACGCCTCTGACGCACTCACATAATCGGCAAATGTCTGCACTTTTCCGTCCGAATATCCGTAATACTCTTCTTTAACATAATCCCAGATGGCAAACGCATCCTTAGAATCCGGGAAATTCTCGCCGGTCATCGTGACCACAAATCGTTCATTCGGTGCATAGCCTGACTCTCTGGCAAGTTCTCTGGCGTGTTCCTGCATTTCCAGCACCAGAGGATCTGCCTCTGCGTGAACCGCTTCCGGTGCTTCTTCGGATTCCACATCCGGGAATGGAATGTCCTGCTGCAAATTCTGTTTACTCTGCTCAACATAGAGCCAGTCTTTGGCCTCCCGTTCCTGGACTTTTTTAATCAGTTGCTGACGGTAGGTCTCTGCCTCCCATTCGCTGGTAAACTCCTCGCTGACACCATCCGGCTCTACATGAATGCCGTCCTGAATATCATCCCAGACCGCATAGCCATCGTCTGTCTCCATCACGGTAAAACGCTGGGGTGCCGCCAGTTCACTCCGGGCATAGACATCCGCAGCCGTATTCAGCATGTTGTCCACATGCTCATTTCCAGTATCGTAGTGTTCCGGTGGCGTTGGAGGAAAGACATGGGCAGCAGTCGGCATAGGAAGCGGCGCGCCGTATTCCTGCTCCAGCTTTCGATACTCTTCCATTTCCAGAGCAGTCAGGTACTGACCATTTTCCACAAGCCGGTCTAACCGCTTATCCACCGCCGACCATGTGAGGCGTACTTCCCGGTCATGACCATAATTGCGAAGCAGAATGCCTTTCCCGTCATAATCCGCAAAACCGCGACTGCCATCCATAAAGGTATAGCTGTGACCACCGATACCATATTCCGCTTTCAGAAATGCAGCTCGTTCTTTTGCGTCCCCTTGCTGCTGATACAGCGCATAAATACGGATTTTTCCGCCCTCAAAATTGGAGCCTGTCCGCAGCATCCGGTCGATTTCATCCTCAGAAATGACAAAAGCGGAGGGCTTTTCGCTCTCCGCTTCTCTGGCTGCATTTTCTGCCGCCGCATCAATTTTCTGAATCTGCTCTGCTTCGGACTGAAACAGGCTCATAAAATTTAGCTGTTGATAAGTTCCGTCAGAATGACTTCCTCTGCCTGCGCTTTCAGCATGTTCATGTGCTGCACCCAGGCCATCTGGTTCGATTTCTTGTCCGGTGCCGGATTCGCTTTCAGAAGTTCCGCCATCATCTGCTCCATCCGTGCGGTCGCGGTCTCCTGAATCTCCCAAAGGTGCGGATACAGCTTCTCGGTTAGGATCAGGTGATTGTACAGCAGCGTGTTGTTCTCCTGCAGGAACGCTCTGCGCATCCTCCCGTACTTGCCCAGCGGCTTCTGTTCCTGCACCGACAACTGGATGTCCGGAATCAGGTAATCGCCGTTCTTCGTGTAATTCAGCTCCATCATAGTTTTGGCTCCTTTCTGCCTGCTTATCTCTTTCATAGGTTCGGATCGTGCGTTCAATTTCCCGGAAGATCTGGCTGGACATTTCGCTGACCGCAGTTCCCAGCACATTGGCGGCAGCCTGCGTATTAAAATCAAAGATATCCAGAAAATCCTCGTGCTCAAAATAGTCATCTGCATTGCCCACCGTCCGGGTAAAGACGGAATATGCGATGCTGACAGCGGCAGCTCTCTTAAAGGAAGCTCCGATGTTGAGTTCATCATACCCTTCCAGATAGGAATCTGCAACGATGTCACTGATCTGCCTGTGGTTTTCCTCCCAGTAATCCCTTGCAAGGCGTTCCGCCGCTTCCATAATGTGATTTTCCAGAGATCCGGCACCGGCAGGCACATCAAACGCTGCATCCATTGCTCGAATGATCGGCTGCTCATGCTCCGCATTCATTTTCCAGAGCTGTACCGGACGTGAATTCTTCCGTTCTCCGGTATCTGCCACATCAAATACATACCGCAGTTTCGGCTGCTCGCCACGCATATCCAAAAGAGCAATGCCCTTGGAACCACGTTTCACATAGCGGTTCATCCGATCATTCCAGAGATCGTACTCCGCACAGGCCGTTGCTTCCGGCCTCTGCTTATAGATCATCAGCTGCTCCGCAAAAGGATACTTATAAAGCCTTGCGGATGTGGTCAGAAACGCTGTCCACTGTTCTTTGCTGCCAGTGATCTGTGCCGCAGCTTCCTGTGCCATCTGCATATAATAAGCCGTTTTCGTCATCATCTGTCTATTTTCCTCCTCTCTCTTATTCGTCCGGATACAAATCCAGTGCCTCATATTCTGCATCTGTCATCTCTGCCAGTTTCGCAAGCAGCGAGGCCGTCCACCTGCGCAGGTTTCTGTCTCTGCCCGTCAGACTTTTTTGCATCGTCTGAAGCTCTGCAATCAGCCCTGTCCGTGTGCCAGGGCTGTAAAGCATCATGAGCATCCATTCGTCATCCGTAAAACGCATTTATAACTCCTTTTCTTCGCAGCACCTGCGAGGCGGCGCAGGCGGCACCGCCTCCTGCTTTTCCTTCAGCTGATCCAGAACCGATGCTTTCTCTGCCGGTTCTTCCTTCTTTCCGTTATTGATCACGCCGTCAATCATGCCGTAATCGTCCTCCATCGCCATTTCTGCGGCTTTCAGGTAATTCTCCGGTTTCAAAAATCCGGGCAGTTCCTGGAAACCGATGGAATCCACATAGTGACAGCTTACAACACCATTCTGCCGTAAAGCCACGATGTCAGACACAGAAAGACTATGCCCAGTAAAATCATCAGGGCGGGAAACATTGAATTTCGCATACAGTTCCTCCAACATCGTATTCTGATCCTTGTATGGAAGAAGCGGAGCCGTATACACCACCTCATAATGGTCAATATCCGGTTCCAGCCCCATCCGTTCCAGTTCGCGCATAGACGAAAAGCGTTCATATACCGTATTCTCGCTGCGGCGAAGCTGCAAAATCGCATACTGGTCGGTAGCGCTGTCGAGAAATGCCATCATTCTTTCGTCCGGTGCCTGATTTCCATGCACTTCATCCCATTTTTCAATTCTTGCCATCGTTCATTTCTCCCTTCTCCATAAACGGCAGGCCGTTTTCCTTTGCTTCCTGTCGCTGCTGTTCCCGTCGTTTTTCACTATAAGGCGGTCGGATACCAACACAGCGTTTCGGAATCGTATAAGTGACTGACCCTTGCTCCCGATGCTCCAAAACAAACTGCTCCGGATACTGTTTTCGCAGTTTCCGAAGCTTCTTAATCAGGCGGCTGTCATGGGTGTAAATACTGGCAGTATCCAGTTCATTGTCAAAATTGATGACGGTTTCCTGCTCTGCCTTCGTAAGCTTATATTTCATCTCTCCGCCTCCTTCGCCTTGGCAGCTTTCGCTGGTGTATCCGTTCTGGAAGACAGATCCGAGAGTTTACCCAGCACAGATTCCCGTCTACTGATTTCTGCATCCTCTGCTCGATCACAAAGTTCATCATAGTCAATCCGCGTCATGGTGCGTCCACCGAACCCATAATCCGAAAGAATCTGGTCTCTGGCTGCATTCATGCTGATTTCCGGGTTGTCGATCTGTCCGCCGTCAATTTCCGTGAAGTCCTTATGATATAAGGTATAGTCGTAACCGTCCTCACAGGTCTGAATGGCAAGAAAGCCCTTGCTTCCCAAATCCCATGCGCTGTGTTCTTCTGTAATCAATGGCTCCGGGCGGCATGTGCCACCGCCGCGTTCCAGCATTTCTGCCAGCTGACAGATGTGCAGAACATCATACCCAAGGCGCAGATGATATTCGTCCATATATTCGCAGCGGGCTGAGAATTTTCGATTCGGATACTCGACCTCCACCGCACTGCCATCCGGGATTTTGAACCGATCCTCGTAGTTGCTGGTGATAAACCGGATATTTTTAGCATTCTCCAGCTCAGGATCAGCCTTTTTCATCTGCCAAAGAACCTTTCTGCCGCCTCGCATCTGCTCCAGCATCTCCGGGGCTACCGGCGCAACGGCAAGACCGTCAAGCTGGGGAATCTTCTGGAGTGCCGCCATCCTCGCGCTTTCTTCCAGCGTAGAAAACGGCTGTTTATCCAACACATCCCAGCCAATACGTCCTTCGGCGGTCTGCACCTTACTGTTCATATCAAAGCAGTGGAATTCCACGCCGTCCTGCTTTTCCTGCAAGGAAAGCAGAGCGACATTATCCACCAGATAAGCTGCATTCATCATTTTCATGCTCATTTTTTACCTCCAAACTCCAGCTTAAATGCTGCTGCACCGTCCTCGCCAGTCTCTACATAAACGGTTGTGTCATAGTAACGATTGGACTTCCTGGAATAGCAATGGGTAAGTCGTGCTTTCCCCTGATTTACCAGTTGGCTTGCCAGTTCCTCTGTCATCTGCTTTCCCAGTGTCTGAAAGAACCTGTTTTCCTTCCAGAGCGCAAATTTACAGCCCTTATCCCTGCAAAACCATCCCTTTGCCGTTTCACAGACATCATTGCCGCAGGCCGGGCAGGAACCAATGACTTTCCGTTCCGGCTGCATCAGCACATCAGCACCTTTTACAGCCTCGTAGGTTTTAACAAGTCCGCTGACCATGCTGCTGATTTCGCCCATAAAGGCATCGCTGTCGTACTCGCCGTGTTCTATTTTCAGCAGTTTTTCCTCCCAGTCTGCCGTCATGGATGGGGACTGAATCTGTTCCGGCACCACCGTCACCAGCGCATTTCCCTTGTCCGTAGAACAAAGATATTTCGTTTTCTTATCACCCCTGCGCTCGATAAAGCCTTTCTGCACCAGTTTTTCGATGATGGCAGCGCGTGTAGCCGGTGTGCCGATGCCTTTTCGCTCTACACCGGCCGGAAATTCATCCGAGCTGGCACTCTCCATCGCTGAAAGCAGAAGATCTTCGGTAAATCTCTTAGGCGGGCTGGTCTTGCCCTCTTTCAGATCGACACCGGCAAGTTCCAGTGTCATGCCTTCCGAAAGCTCCGGAAGATCACCCGCCTCCGCATTCTTCTCAGCATCTTCAACCGGCTTTCCTGCATATCGCCTCCAGCCCATATCCGTGACTGTTTTGCCTTTCGTGCGGAAATTCTGACCGGCGCACTCCGCTTCCACTATGGTTTCTGCATAGTGGCAGGGTGTTCCGACCGCACAAATCAGCCGCACCGCCAGCAGAGTAAGAATCGCTTGTTCTCCACTGGGAAGCGAGGAAATGTCATAACCCGCCGCTGTTTTTGTAGGGATAATGGCATGGTGATCGGTGACTTTCTTAGAATTGATGACCTGCGCTGCATTCACCGGTGCCGGTACATCCGCCTGAATCTGAAAGCTCTGCTGGATCACAGAAACAAGTTCCGGCACCAGCGGTGCCATATCATCCGTCAGATACCGGCTGTCGGTACGGGGATATGTCACGAGTTTCTTCTCGTACAGAGCCTGTGTGTAATCCAGGGTCTGCTGGGCAGTGAATCCCAGCTGCCGATTTGCTTCTCTCTGAAGCGATGTCAGATCAAACAAGGCCGGGGGCTTCTCTGATTTTTCTTTCTGCTCTACCTTGGTAATGATGGCACTTCCTGCCTGGCAACACTCTGCCACCAGTTTTTCTGCTTCTGCTTTTTCTTTCATTCGCTCACCGCCCGCTTGAAAATCCCGAAATTTTAATTCTGCCGAGTAGAACGGCTCCGGCTTGAACGCCCGGATTGCTGCATCTCGCATAACCACCATCGCAAGCGTTGGTGTCATCACGCGCCCCACATTCAGGGTCTGCCCATACAGACATGAAAAAAGCCGGGTGGCGTTGATTCCGACAATCCAGTCGGCTCGCTCCCGGCATAAAGCCGCCTCATATAAGGCATCATATTCTGTTCCCGGTCTGAGCTTCTGAAAGCCTTCCCGGATAGCACTGTCCTCCATTGATGAAATCCAAAGCCGTTCCACCGGCTTTTTGCAGCCGCACTGATGGTAAACCAGTCGGAAAATCAGTTCGCCCTCACGCCCTGCATCGGTTGCACAGATCAGACTCTCCACATCTTTCCGCTGCATGAGCTTTTTCAGGATTCCGAACTGCTTTTTCGTGCTGGCGGACACCTGATACTGCCAATGTTCCGGCAAAATCGGAAGATCATCATACTTCCACTTGGCATACTTTTCATCATAGGCTTCCGGCTGGGAAAGTTCCACCAGATGCCCCACACACCAGCTGACAAGGTAGCCATTGCCCTCCATATAACCGTCTCCGCGCTGATTTGCCCCGATCACCTTCGAGAGACTCATGGCAACCGAGGGCTTTTCCGCTAATACAAGCTTCATTCGATACTGCTCCTTTCGCAAAAAAATTAGCAGCCAGGCACCGAAGTACATGACTGCTATGTAAGGAACTGTATTCTATTTTAGGTCTACAAACTGGAAGTTGCAGGGCACAATATCTTATCGACCTGCCTTAGCCTGCTTATAAAGCAGAATGCCTTTGATAAGCAATAACAGGAACGTTACTGTTATCGCATACGGCTCTCTCGCCATAGCCAAAAACAAAACAGCAATGATACTGAGTCCTACAGAGATGAATGTAACCGCTTTTTTGCCCTTTTCAAACTTGAAATAGACCATCAGTATTTTCACGATTCCGGCAATCGTCAAGCTGATAAACAATGCCCAATAGATCCTGATTATGAAAGCATTTCCATCTACATATCCTAAGAGATTTACCGAATAGATATATCCATTGACCGGTTTGGGATACAGCGGAAGAAATATCAGCATCAGTGAAAACAAGTCAACAAACCCCAATAACAAATCGCATACGCCATTGAGATTTGATTTGTTTTCTTTTTCTGCTATGAAAATCAATTGCTCTCCAGATAACAAATCATCAATTGATACAGAAAAATAGCTGGATATTTCCTTTAATGAATCTATGCTTGGGTATCCTCTTCCGGACTCCCATTTTGAAATAGCGGTTCTGGAAACAAATAATGCCTCGGCTAATTCTTCCTGTGTCAAACCTCGACTCTTTCTTAATTCCTGAAGCTTTTCATGAAATTCCAAAACCTGCACCTCCCATACCAATTCTATTTTTCTTTTAATGCCAGCATAACTGCCGCTTTATAAAGCTTAAACAATCCGGCACTTAGCAGTACACCGCCTACGATATCCGTAAACCAATGTACTCCGGAAATCAATCTCCCAGTCACCATGAATACCGAAAAAGCGATTGCCGCAATCGTTATGATTCGTTTTACCCCAATGCCAGAAAGTCTACGCTGGATTTGCTCGATCAAGACAGGCATTACACTTAATACCAACAAGGTAGTTGAGGACGGATAAGAAGCCTCCATAATTCCTTCGATTAAAATCGGTCTGTAATTGATTGGGATCATTTCAAAAATCGCATATGCCAAGAACACGATGACAAAATACACACCCAAAATCATGATATCTGCATCCACCCTGAAAAGGCTTCTTCTTTTGATCAACTGTACAAGTCCAATCCCTGCGAAAATAAGGCATATTACGACAGGCACCAGCCCCATCCAATCGGTAATCGTATAAATTGCCATGTTTACCCCTGTGAAATGGTGAAACCAGCAATTGAATGTTGCAAATCCAATACTTGTTCCGTTTTGACCAAGCGGCTGCACATCCACAGACTGAATCAAAGCTGTCCATACTGCAAACATTGCAAGGAATATGCTTCCAATCAGCAAATTCTTCTTTTCGCTCTTTTTCATAATTCTACATCCTTTCTGTTTTGGCTTGTCTTTCCGACAACTCCACCTTATCAAAAAGTGTAAAACTATGAAAGAAACGCTCTTTCACATGCATGATACGATTCGTATCATGCCCGCAAATGCTTGTTTTTTCGATGTTTTTAGATTTTCTTTCCCTCTAAATTTCGATTTGTATCACTGTTCTCTCTCTATTTTATCAGATATCACCTACAGTTTCCATAGCTTCATTGCTCAAAACACTCCATTCACAAACCATTTAGCTATGTAAAAGGGACGGCTTCTCAGCCGCCCCTCAGGTCAACACAGTCTTAATTAGACAGGTTCATCATCCGATTCCGCTTCGTAATCCTCGTTTACATCCACTTCTTCGTCCTCGTCACCGTCATCCTCCGGCAGCTGGAGCGCGTCTTCATCCTCATCGTGATAATCCGCATCAGGGTCCGGTTGATTTTTCTTGGATGCAGGCTTTACGCCCTTCATCTTGATATAGAGATAACCGCCGACACCGGCTGCACCAATCACAAACAGAAGCAGCATAATCATCGGAAGCGGAGACGCTTTCTTCTGCTCGCTCTCTGTTTTCTGCTCTTCCGGTGCAGGCTCCGTCTCCTGCGGCTTTTCGGTTTCCGCAGGTTCCGTGACTTCCGGCTCCTTCTCCTGATACTTGGCGGCTTCCTCTTCATCCATCAGTGCAAGCAGATCGGCCTCATCCACCATGTTCAGGAAATGCACATTCTGGTTGCCGTCTTTATCGCGGTCGATAATCAGATAGAAGGTGTTGCCCGCCTTTGTCACCAGCGTAATGAACTGCTGGCTGGATTTATCTTCTTCCTCACCGATATCATCCACCAGCGTCATATTTCCTTCCGGAGTCAAAGCTGTACTGGATTCCGTCTCATCCTCGGATGACATTCCGCCCTGCATCAGATCCAGAAACAGCTTCAGAGCATCTTCACTGAACATGCTGCTGTCATTTGCGGAATCCGTGACATTCAGGTACTTTCCATGTGCATATCCGGTTTTGCCGTTGAAATTCACCTTATACCAGTCACCGTATTTTTCGACAATCTCCACCGTATCGCCTGAATGCAGATATCCGATAATCTCCTGATCCATGCCGGGACCGGAACGAAAATGCAGGCTGGTGATACCCGGCACCACTGTACCCATCTGCTTTCGAGACTTTTCGCTGCCGATGTTGTATTCCTTGCCGCCCACCGTAACGATCAGGTTCCCATCCGCATCCGTAGAAACCTCATAGCCATCCGGCAGCACCTGCATATCCGGGTCGATTTCGATGCTGTCGGTATTGTCCGTTTTCCCTGCATTTGCGCTTCCTGCTGCATCCGCTTCCTGCGCAGCGGTACTGACAGATGTGTTCTTCTGCACATCATCGCCCGTATAGGCAAACGCAGTAGTCGCAAAGGTTCCTGCCACCATCACGCTGGCAAGCAGCATTGCCATCATCTTTTTCATTCCATATCCTCCGTTTCTTTCTCGTCCAGTTTCATGTTTTCCGGGTTGGGAACCGCAGCCTGCGCCATCTGAATGATGACTGCCAGCTGTTCCGGGGTCAGGCTCTGGGCATGTACCATTTCACAGATTTCGCTGTTTTCCTGTTCGTGGTACTTTCTGTCCCATTCCTTTCTGCGCTCCTCCCACTCATCGCGTTTTCTGCGGGCTTTCTCCCGCTCCGCAGCAATCTTTTCCAGTTTCAAGCTCATATCGTTTCCTTTCCGGACGAATAAACGCCCTGTTTTTATCGAATTCTTCCCATACAGTAGTAATGCTGCCGCCAGTAGTTCGTCTCAATGGAAGCATAGGAAATTGGGTTGCCGCAGTGAATCATCATCCCGTTGCCGACATAAATGCCCACATGGGATGCGCCACTGGTGTTGTAGGTTTTCTGGAAGAAGATCAGGTCTCCGGGCTTTGCCTCACTCTTCGGGATAATGTCGCATTTTCCCATCAGACCGTTGGCCGTCTGCCTGCCTACATTCCAGCCATTGCCGCAGTGGTTGATGACCCAGCTTACAAAACCGGAGCAGTCAAAACTGGTACTCGGCGAGCTGCCGCCCCAAACATAGGGATAACCGAGATATTTCTCTGCTTCGGTAATCATCTTCCGGAATTTTTCATCCGTCAGAGCTTCGCCCGGAATGTCGTAATCCTGATATTCTCCGCTGGAACCCGCGCCATCCGGCGTTGCAAAGGCGATGCCTGCAAACAGGTCATCCCGATTGCCACGGCAATCCAATGTGACTTCGTAGCGTTGCAGCTGGTCATCTGTAAGGCCGGAATTTCTGGCAACATAGTCCACGCCCCGATTGAGCAGCGTCACATTGAGGATTTTATACTCATACTGTACCGTTACCTGATAGGTGTAGGTGTGTCCGGTTCCGGTGATCGGATTGTAACTATAACCCACACGGGTTTCTTTCCTTGTCCGGATTTCCACCTTTTCCACCAGCTTCAACTCATACTGCGCTTCAAAAATACTCTGGAGCCGAGCCTGCACCTGGCTTCTCGTATAGTTTTCAAATTCTACGGTCAGCAGAGATGCAAGCTCATAGGGATTGTGACCGATTTCCGCCAGATTGTAGCGATACTCGTCATAGCCCGGATGGTCGGTTTCAATACGGTCGATTTGTTTGCGAAGTTTATCTTCCAGCTTGGTATAATCCGTCTCCACGCCTTTCAAATCTTCATCTTCCGCTGTGTAGGAAGTTCCCAGCACTACATTGCCGCCGCCATTGATCAAGACGGAGCAGGACGATACCGACCCGGCAATCACCAAAACAAGCAGTCCCACGGCTGCAATGCCGATGATGATATGCGAGTGGCTCTGCACAAACTGAAATGCCTTTTCCGTCATGCTGGCAGTACCCTGCGCAGCTTTGGCTGTGCCAGCTACTGTGTTCTCCGCAGCAGCCGCACCTGCCTTCGCAGCGGCATACTCTTTTTTGATAGCCTGCTTCTGCCTCCATCGGGAAAAGAGATTGGAACCAGCCTGCGGATCAGACTTCATGCGTTCCGCAAAGATGGAATCCACGGCATCTTTATCTGCCTTTTTCTCCAACCGCTCCAGCTTTTTGTACTGCCGCAGCTTTCGACCATATTGGAACCGGTAACCAGCACGGGCTGCACCTTCCGCTGAGCCTTCGGTAAAATGCGCTGCCTCCACACCAGAATTATTATCCTGGTCGGCATTGCGCACGCTCTGATGTGCCTTGGCTGAAAGTGCATCTGCCGCAAGATTTCCCGGCTTCTTTGGCTTTCCGCCTTTTTTCCCGGAAGCTGCTGCATTCTTTTTCGCTTTTACTTCCTGCTCTGATTTCAGTTTCTTACTGCCCATCTTAGCAAGATCGGCCTCGTGACGAATCTGCCTTCGGTGTTCCGCTTTTTTCTTGCTGCTGTCTCCCGTACTGCTATCGGCGGTTTTGTTTCTGGAATTGCGAAGGGTGTTCTTCGCACCCTCGCGCTCCTGCCGCAGCTTGTCTCCGAGATTCGGATTTTTCTTGCCCGCCATCACTTATGCCTCCTTTGCTTCCTGCACTTCGGTTAATTTGGTCGTCATGATCCGGTACAGTTCCAAATCGGTCGGGAAACGATCAACGAACGGCAAAATCACATTTCCGTAGAACAGCAATCCTTCGCCTTCACCGGAGTGGGTCACATAGGACAGCTGGTGCGGACTGATATTCAGCTGATCCGCCAGAATCTGACGGTCACCGGCTGCCTGATTCAGCATATAAATGAAGTCGCTGTTCTCAAAAATGTTTGTCACTTCGCGGGAAGAAAGCAGATCTTTTACGTTCTGGGTAATGCCGGTTGGAATACCGCCCCATTTACGGAATCGCTTCCAGATTTCCACGCTGTAAGCCGCTGTCTGCTCTTCTTTCAAAAGCAGATGGAACTCGTCCATATAGTAGCGGGTGGCTTTACCTGCGTTGCGGTTGGCGGTCACACGCCCCCAGACCTGATCCTGCACCACCAGCATCCCGATCTTTTTCAGCTGCTTGCCCAGTTCCTTGATGTCATAGCAGACCAGCCGGTTATTGATATCTACGTTGGTGCGGTGGTTAAACAGGTTCAGAGAACCGGTTACATAGATTTCCAGTGCTGTTGCCACATGGTGTGCTTCCTTTTCATCCTGCCTGAGCAGTGCCTCATACAAGTCCTGCAACACCGGCATGTTCTCCGGCACCGGATTCTCAAAATAGGTCTGGTAAATCTGATGAACGCAACGATCGATAACCGTCTTTTCTACCGGCTGCAAGCCTTCTTTGCCGCCCACGATCAGCTCGCACAGGGACAAGATGAAATCTGCTTTCAGGGCAATCGGATTATCTTCTTCCGAATAATTCGCGTTGATGTCCATCGGATTGATATACTGCGTGCTGGAAGGGCTGATCTTAATGACCTGCCCCTCAAATTTCTGCACCAGTGCCGTGTACTCGGCTTCCGGATCGCACACAATTACATCGTCATCCGTCACCAAAAACGCATTGGCGATTTCTCGCTTGGCAGAGAAGGATTTACCGGAACCGGGAGTACCCAGAATCAGCCCGTTGGGGTTTTTGAGCTTTTTCCGGTCAACCATAATCAGGTTGTTGGACAAAGCATTCAGCCCATAGTACAGAGCCTCTTTCCCGGTCTGAAACAGCTCCTGGGTGGTAAACGGCACGAAAATTGCCGTGCTGCTGGTAGTCATGCTGCGCTGAATCTCAATCAGGTTCTGTGCCAGCGGCAGGCAGCTCATCAGCCCCTGCTCCTGCTGAAAATCCAGACGGCGCAGGTTGCAGTTGTACTTCTGCGCGATACTGGAAGCTTGAAACACATTGGTTTCCAGCTCCTGCTCCGTCTCGCCGGTGTTCATCACCAGAAAGGTCAGCAGGAACATACGCTCATTCTGGCTCTGCAATTCCTTCAGCAGTGCCTTTGCGTCCTTGCCGTAAGTTGCCAAATCTGACGGAATGATGTCCATATCGTATCCGGAACGGACAGCTTTCTTCTGTTCCTCAATCTTGGAACGATCCAGCTCCGTAATGGTGTGCTTAATGGACTTGATTGCTTTGTTCTGGTCTACCGACTGAATGTGCATGGTCACAATCTGGCTGGATTCCATATCCAGAAAATCTTTCAGCAGCTGGTCCGACAGGTCGGAAGCCGTGATCTGGAGATAGGACATGGAGCCATACATCCCGCCCATCTGAAAAATGCGGTTCTTCGGAAAGGCAAACCCGGTCGGTGCAATAAAGTCCTTTACCGACAGTCCGCTCTCCGGCAACCACTTCCAATCGAAATTGAATCGGTCATGGTCACCCATGTGGAACATATCGTGCATCAGATGAAGCCGTTCCTTGCCGTTCAGCAATTTTGCCCGGACACCCAAGCGTTTGAAGTTGTTCATCAGGTCGATCTCGATGTGGATAAGCCTCGGCTTTGCCTGTTTCATGGATTCCGCCTCAATGCCAAACGTCAGATACTTCGTCTTGGTCAGGCCGTTGTTACCTTGGGCAAGCTGGCGGCGCAGCATGGTGCTGTACTCCGTGCGCACCGGATTGAAATGATCCTTCTGGTACGGGATGCGCACCATCTTCTCAAAATTCGAGGCATCCGTAGCCATATTCATAAAAGAAAGCTCAAAGCGGATGCTGGAATCAAAGAAGTTCAGGAAGCTGCACCATTCCTCAAAGATAGCCGTCTGATCTTCCTGCTGCGCCAGCTGGTAATTGATGTCCTGAAACTGAATGGTTTTGGTGTAGTAATTGTCCGTCACACGGCAAATACCGTCCGGGAACATCCGCTGAAAAGGAATGCTCTCCTGTGCCGAATGCGGAACCGTGCGGTCACCCCTTGCACGATCAATCACCGTCTGCACCTGTTTTTGCTCTGCGGCTGACAGATGAGACGGCATTCGGATGTCATCCTGCTTTTTATTCTTCGCTGTCAGCTTTTCGAGAATTTTGAACAATGCGATTTACCTCCATTTCCACGTCTGCCTGCTGAACCAGCAGTGCATAGTAATTTTTCGTTTTGTAAGGCCGCGTTTTCGGCCTCTTGAACTTCGCCTCATAGAAATGCTTTGCCACCACTTCCAGCGGCTGACCGTCTTTCTCGTACATGGCAAGAAAGAAGAGCGGCAGCATCACTGCCATCATGCCAAGTGCAGCAAGGCTCAGATTTCCGCTGGATTTGAGCAAAAAGAAAACCGGAACGCCAATCAGCGCACCGGCTCCGAAGCAGAGAATCTGCCGTTTGGTCAGGTTCATAAAGACCTTGGTCTTGACCTTTGAAAGGTCTCGCGGCACAGAAATATAAGATGCCATGAATCATTCCTCCTCTCTTAGTGCGCTGCAAACACGGATTTCGCGAGGCTTCCCGTCTTAAACAGCGTAAATGCCAGCAAAACCGTATAGCCCAAAACGCCCCAAATGCTGCTGATGATGTTATCCGAAAAGGACAGGTTCTGAATCAGAACTGCATAGATGCCTACACAGATCATGATAAGAAAGCCCTGGAATCCCAGTGCAAACAGGGAGCGCAGATAGTTTTGACCGGTATGGCTCTGCTCATGGTTTCCAAAGGTTGCGAACGGAATCGGCGCAAGGCTCACCATGAGATATATTTCCACCATTCGGCCATACACGATGACAAAGATGATAGCCGACAACGCCAGCATCGTGACCTGAACCACAAAGGTCTGCAAATACAGTCCCAGCAGCGGTCCTAAGTCCATGCCTTCCAGCGTGGCCTGCATTGCTGTCAGGGTCGCATCGCTGACGGACGTACTGCCGGAAATCAGCCCGCCGCTTCGGGAGATCACTTGCTGCGCCGCATCAAAGACAGCCATCGTGATATTGAATGTGTTCGAGATCAGGGTCACTGCCAGAAAGGTCTTAAAGACCCATTTGAAAAATGTCCATGTCTCGAAATTTGCCAGATTGTTATGCTCAATGAGCATCTGGATCAGCTCATAACAGGCGATGAAAGTCAGCACCATTCCGGCAATGGGCAGGATCACGGATTCCGAGATGTTGCGGATCATAGAAAAAACAGCAGGTGAAAAGTTCGCCGGTGTGGTTCCCACATCGCCTGCGATCTGTCCAACCTGCTGGTTGACCGAATCGAACATCCCTGAAAGATTTCCCATGATACCGCTGATGATCATGCTCTTGAGCCAATCTGTGATCTGTTCAAGGATACTCTGCATGAGCCGCCTCCTTCCTTACGCAAACACGCCGAACAGCTTCGCCATCCGGGACAGAAGCATGAACAGCTGAGAGAAAAGAGACAGTGCCGATGCAGTTGTAGTAAGAAACGCCATAGATTTGTCCTCCTGTAACTTGTCCGGCCTATCCGCCGGTGCGATTCTAAACTGCGGTTCTGCGCCATACTTCCAACATGTGCACCTGCCAGAGAGCGCAGAAAATAGCCAGCTGCGGAGATTGCCTGCACCTGACTATGTAACAGGCAGCTTTCGCCGCCCGGCCGGAATCTTCGCTCCGACAGCTTTTGCTTAACCGAACAGACCGGAAAGCAGCGGCACCAGAGTCGTACCGATCAGTGCCACGCCGCCGCCAGCCATCAGCTGTTTCATACCCTGGGATTTGGCACCGGGGTTGTCGTTGCCGTAGCCCTCCAGCAGGTTGATGGCTCCCCAGATGCCGAGACCGGCACCCAGTGCGATGACAAGAGTCTGAAGAACGGTTACTGCGCTGTTGAAAAATGCCATAAATGTGTACCTCCTTGTACGATGCGCCCTTGCGGGCTAATGAATAGTGATTTTCCATCTGCATGTGCACCTGCAAATGGGCAAACATATAGCCAGGTCTCCAATCCCAATCAGAAACCTGGCTATGTAAAGAGGCGGCAGCTCGCCGCCCCTTATCTTATTCTGTTACCAGCAGCGTACCCATGACATCTTCGTCACCGGAACAAACTTATTTGGCATGATCTGCATCAACTACTTCGTACTTATCACCGGGCTTGAGCTTCAGCCGATGATCGAGAAACGTCTCGATGCTGAACGTGTTTTTCTTATCAGCACCGGCAGTGAGCTTGTAGTTCGGATGCTGGGTCAGATCGTATTTATCTGACTTGAACGGTCTGACACCGCGCAGCTGCAAAATGCACTTTCCGCCATCCAGCACAGCCAGTTCATCCACCGAAGCCAGGTCATGCCCAACCTTTTGGTAATTGGTGCCGTAAGATGGGCTGTTGCCTCTGGTATCGGAAGTGTTGTACAGATCAATCGTTTCTTTTCCCAATGCCTGATTCAGCTCTTTCAGCGTAGTCGGCTCCGAACCGCCAAGGAAAATACGAGAATCCATATTGCCGATGATGGTATCGGCATTGTCCTTGTAGATTGCCTTCAACTGGCTCTGTGCCTGAAGTACCAGACATGCCGAGATTTCTCTTGATCGGATGGTGGCTACCAGCTTTTCCAGATTTGGAATCTGACCAATGTTCGCACACTCATCAATCAGGCAGCGCACATGCACCGGCAATCTGCCGCCGTAAATATCATCCGCTTTCTCGCACAGCAGGTTAAACAGCTGTGTATAGATCATCGAAATCAGGAAATTAAAAGTCGGGTCTGTATCGCTCATAATGAGGAACAGAGCCGTTTTCTTATCTCCCACCGTATCCAGCGACAGCTCATCGTACATGGTGATATCGCGGACTTCCTCAATATCGAAGGGAGCCAGACGTGCACCGCAGCTCACCAGAATCGACTTTAAGGTCTTGCCCGCCGCCAGCTTGAACTTGGCATATTGGCGGACAGCAAAGTGGTTCGGTTTTTTCTTTTTCAGAGCTTCAAACATCTGATCCACTGGATTCTGAAAGGTTTCATCATCCTCGCGCACTTCCATCGCGTTCAGAAATTCAATCAGCGTTGCAAAGTTCTGCTCTTCCAGCGGTGCCTCATAATGGATATAACCAATCAAAGCACAATACAGCAAGGTCTCTGCCTTCGTCCAGAATTCGTCACCGGCCTTGCCGTCCCCTTTAGTGTTGGCAATGAGGGTTGTGGTCAGCTTCAAAATATCCTTTTCGCTGTGAATATACGCGAAGGGATTATAATGCATCGACTTTCTGAAATTGATAGTATTGAAAATCCGGATACTGTATCCGTTCTTCAAAAGGGCTTGGCCGCAGTCGATTACGATATCACCTTTCGGGTCAGTGACCACGTAGGAACTGTGACATTGTAAAAGGTTGGGTTTAAGCCAAAATCTCGTCTTACCGCTGCCGGAACCGCCGACCACAAGCACATTTTTGTTTCTGGCATTTGCCGGATTCTTCGGGCGATTGCCCATCATCAGCCGCTCCGTCCGGGTCAGAATCACATTGTTTGCAAACACTGGATCTTCAAACGGTTCGATGTCTTTCTGCGTACCCCACCGGGCAGAGCCATACTCCATACCATGACGATATTTCTTGGCATTTTTGCCTTTCAGATACACAGCAAGCCGCAGACCCGCTCCGCAGCACACACCAATCAGCAAATCCAGCGGATGCAGACTTGGCATCGGGTTGGAAAATGCTGCACCCAGGGCAGAAAGAAAGCCGAGGAGCTTTTCAGACATGTCTGCGCCCTCGGCAATTCTCCACGCTTCTCCCAGATTGGTACATACAAGACCGGCAATGAAGTACGGCAGGTTCAGGATCAGCAGCTTCTTGGTCTTATTACTCATAGATCACGCTCCTGACTTTTGTGACGAACCTTATCCGGCAGAATTGCAGCCACCAGTTCTTTGAGCTTGTTAAGCTGCTCCAGAACACTCGGTTTTTCCTTTGCTTTCAGCTTGCGGTTGGTGAATTCCTCAAAAGCGGAAGTCAGTGCATCCGCATCCTTCGCCTTAAAGAACACCGTGTACTTGGGTGGAATCACATTTTGGTCTTTCGTAATGGCATAATCCACACCGTATTTCCGCGCCACCTGTTCAAAGCCTTTCAAATCCGTTTTCTCAATGGGGATACTGCTGACTCCCTGATTCTGACCGATCAGTTCTTTGATGCTCTGCTTTCCAAGCGGCATCTGCGCTGATTTCTGAGCCGCCTTTGCCTGATGGTGCCGTTTCCACGCATTATAGCCATTCACGATAGTGCGAAATGTCAGTTTCGTGGTACTGATTGCCAGATTGACGGTACGATTTTCAACTTCTTCCTGCATGAATCTCCGCCTCCTTCCTTACAAACTGTCCCGGTCCGGTGCCGGTTTACTCTTTTCTTGGGGCTTTGCAGCCTTTTCCTCCATCTTCTTCACCATGTCATCCGGAACCGGAATCGCCATGATGCTGCGCCCCATACGAACGAACATCTGGGGCTGATGGAACTGCTCCTCAAATTTCTGCATCTGCTCCGAAGTCAGAGAACCAAAGTCATCCTCTGTCAGCCCTACCACCAGAAAATCACCGGCATAAATGTCCTGCATATCCCCGTCTTCGGTGTAAATCGCACGGTTCAGCGGCAGACCATTGATTTTGCCGGATTCATTCAGAATAATGGCCACTTCATCCTCAAATGGATAGGTGACTTCAATATCGCCGCCGACCATGGCCTGCAAATCTTCCAGCTCCGTGCCAACACTGATTTTCTTCGGATAGGCATTGGGCTGTACCAGCAGCACATCCATTGTCCTGGCCTCTGCCAATTCATGTTCTCCCACGGTCTTGAAATCCACACCGGTGAAATCGCCGGAATCCAGAACATAGTCCTGATTGTTCCACGCCTGCGTCACCATGCGTTCCGCATCTTCCTGTGAGGCAGCTTCCACGGAAACCTTTCTCTGGAGAGTCTCTGTAATCTCCACATCAAATTTCTTCATAGGCACCTCCTTAGATCAGGCGCAGTGCCGGAACCAACTCGCCGCCAATGGAAACCACCGTCAGGTTCTCGTTCACATAGTCGATGGTGCGTTCCAGCGTAAACAGATTGATGCTGCATTCGTTGCCGTTCTGGTCGATTTCCGAAACCTCCGCAGCTCCCAACAGATAGCGGGTTCTGTCAGTCTCGATCACATCGCTCTTATCATAATGGAGAAGCAGTTCCCCATCTGCCACCAGATCAGCCTCCATCTCATCGTAAACATCCTCAAAGATGTCTCGACTGCCATCCTCGGTCAGGAGTTCGCCGCCAGCCCCCGGCAGGATCACCATCACAATGCGCTCCTTCGGGTGATCTTCACGGATTGCCTCCAGCATCAGCCAGTTATGAAGCATCGCAATGGACTTCTCAAACATGGGATCATCCATCGGATTGGGCTGCGATGCACCGTGCGGGCAGTTCTTGCAATCCATGCTGCACACTGCGTTGTTCTGATTCTTCTTAAAGTTCATCATCATAAAAATCTCCTTCTCATCGTTCCATATCTCGTTGTTTACTTCGCTGCCATTTTTCCAGCAGCCGGATAATCGTGTCCTGCATCTGCTTCGGCGTATAGGATTTTGGGAAATACTTCCGAAGAACCTCGTTTTTAATCGTCACATGGTCAAGCTCATCCTTTTTGACTTCATTCATCACTTCACACATGGCATCCAACGTGCAGCCGCCCTCCTGTGAGAGCTTCTTCAGCCGCTGTGCCTGCGACAGGGATGGAGATGCCTGTGCATAGTCCATTGCCTCCAGAAATTCCTTCTGTTCAGACGGTTTCAGGTAAGACAACTCCACCGCCGGATTAAAGGCGATTTTCTTCTCATCCACCATATCCAAAATTTCAGGAATCAGGTTGGTAAGGCGGATATAGCGTTTAACCGTATCCTTACTCATTCCAACAGCTTCACCAATAATCTCCGTAGACAACTTCGGTGCAAATTGCTCCGAAGTCAAATCTTTTCTCTGACCCTGATGTTTCATCGCCTCCAACTTCATCTTGTAGGAAAACGCTCTCTCGCTGGGAAGAATATTCTCCCGCTGCAAGTTGCTGTCCACCATAAAGATGATTGCTGCATCATCGTCCATTTCCTTGACGATGACCGGCACAGTCTCCAAACCTGCCAGCTGCGCCGCATGAAGTCTGCGGTGTCCTGAAAGAATTTCAAATCCGCCTTCCGGGTCAGGTCGGACAATCAGTGGTGATACCACACCGATCTGCTTGATGCTCTCTACGGTCTGTTCCATCAGCTCGTCATCCAGCACCTTAAAGGGATGCCCTTCAAAAGGATGCAGGTCAGAAAACGGCATCTCCGTCCGCTTCTCCTTAGCCGCAGCGTCGGCAGCTGAGCCACTGCGGTTTTCTGTTGTAATACTGGTTTTTGCTTTTGCCATTCAGCTTCTTAACCTCCTTCCAGCGGTGATAGATGTCATTCTTACCTGCGAAAAACGCCTTTTTTGCCTTGCACTTCATAGATCAAGTACCTCCTTAACGACCTGCTGTTTTTCTTTTCCAATGCTCTTTCTGCGGTCCTCTCCGCTGATTCGCACCGGCGTACACATTTCCAGAATCCTGCTGTAAATCCGGGCGTATGCCACATCCTGCGGATTGCGGATTTCTGCAATTTTCAGATTGGTTGTGATAATGACCGGAAGCCCGGACTTATACCGCTCATCAATGACAGCGTAGACCTGCTCCAGCGCATATTCGGTGCTGCGCTCAATTCCCAGATCATCCAGAATCAGCAAAGAATAGTTGGAAAACGAAGCGATATACCGGTATCGTTCTTCCGAATACATGGCACCCATCTGGTTCAGGATTTTGGAGAAGTTCGTCATCAAAACCGGAATGCCCTGATCCAGCAGCGCATTTGCTATACATGCCGCCACAAAGGACTTTCCGGTTCCGACATCTCCCCATAACAAAAGGCCAAGGTTTTCAGCCTTGACCTTTTTCCACTGCTCCACATAACGTTTTGCCATCTGGATGTCCTTGTTGTCTTCTGCAACGCCAAAATTCCATTCCAGAAGATGCTTTTCCTGAATCCCAGTTGCTTTCAGCTGCCTGATTTTACGCTGCCGCTCCACCAGTTCATCCTGGCGTTTCTTTTCCGCCATCGCTTCCTGCTGGCATCTGCAAAGGCAGGGAACAATCTTGTCTCTGCCCCAGAGCTTTACCCTGCACTGCACCGGAGTATGACAGTTCCGGCAATACAGCAGTCCGTCCACGCCCTGGTATTCCTGCTCTCCGGGTTCTTTCGGCGTAAAGAGCGAATCCAACGCCGCATTCAATACTTCAGGCACCATGTCGCTCATAGGCTGTCTCCTTCCTCAAATGTGTAGTCTGCCGGGTTATACTTCGGCTTTTCTCTCTTTGCCCAGCTCCGGATTGTGGCAAGGTGATTTTTGTAGCTCCTGCCGGTGGAAGCCATATACTCAGAGAGCCGTTCCACCCGCATCTGATAATCTCCTGGGAACTCCTGCCGGAGCTTGCCGTATTCCGTGTCAGAGAGAAGGACATTTTCGTATGAGCCATACCGGTGCTGGATTTCCTTCTTCTCTCTTTTATTGATTGTTTCAGTACTTGTTCTATTAGTACTTAATTGCGCGGGATTTTCCGTAACCGGTGTGTCCGTATCCGGATTTACCGTATACGGCTTTTCCGTACACGGTGATTCCGAACACGGCTTTTTCCTTGGCATCTCATAGATCACATACTCCGCTCTGCCCATCCGACCGTTACTCTCACGCTGCTGGTTCCTTTCCAGATATCCAAGACGTTCCAGTTCTTTCAGAGCTGTAAGCACCCCATCTACGCCATCCGGTGTAATCGAAGATAATCCCCGTACCGAATAGTTCCATGTGTCCGGTAAACTAAGCAGCATAGAGAGAAGTCCTTTTCCTTTCAGGCTGAGACCCTGATCCCGCAGGTGGTAATTGCACATCGTTGTGTAATTGCTGTTTTTCTCAACCCTGAATACCGGCATGGTGCTCACCATCCTTTTTCGCAGGCTCCGTTTTTTTCTTCGGACATTTGCGCGAACGATCTTCGCTGTCCTCCCGTCGATGGTATTTGCCGGTATCCTGCATCATGCGTTCAAACGCCTGAAGGCGTCCCTCTGTAAAAAGCGTCATTCGATCACACCCCATTTCTTAAACAACTTGAAGAGATGATTCTTTCCCTTGCAGGTCACTCTCGTCTGCTGCACCAGTTTTCCGCTTCTGCCGTAGCAATCCCGGACAATAAAATAGCCCCTTGCAGATTTGTCTGCAAAAGGCATCAGCCAGCCGCTTGGACTGCGGTACAGATAGCGGTGATCCAGTAAGAGAGCTACTGCCGTCTTCTCTGGGATTCCGATTTCCTTACAGAAATTCCGGATGCAGGTGCAATCTTCCGAATTTACAAAGGTGTCGAAGTAGTCTGCCTTGGGCTGTGCCGCATCCAGCTGTTTGCGGATACCCTCAAGCTGCTCTCTCTCGGCTACAAGCTCCTGTGCCAGTGTGTAGATGACCTCCGGATGCTGAATCACCTGATCCAAAATGGAATCGCTCATATACACACCATGCTTGCGAATGGACGGGAGAACTTCATCAAACACCCAGTGTTCAAATCGTTCTGCCGATGGCAGCTTGCTGTGAACGATCAGCCGGTAAACATCGCCTTCTGTGATAAAGGAGATTTCAACGACCTGCTCTCCAGCATCTCCATACTGATTCACCTTCTGAACGACCCCCTCGCGTTTCGTTAGGGGGCCTCTGCAATGGCGTTTCACTGCGGCGTAGGGATTCACATACCCCAACGCTTTCGCCACATCGCTTGCACAGAAGAAGGTCTTGCCCGCCTCTTGCAACACGCGGATCGAACCAAACTCCTGGTTCTCAAACACCTCCATCATCTGCCTTGACTGTCCGCCATGACTGCCCACATCGGTGTCATGGGTCTTCTGATTGAAATCCGTCATACCTGTTACCTCCTGCTCAAATTTGTCTCGCCGGATTTCGGGCGAAAAAAATAGAGCCTCGACCCATTCTCGTTTTCAAAGAATGAGCCAAGGCTCTATGTAACAGGATACCTGATATTAAATTTTTGCAGAATTTGTCAGAACTCGCCAAACGAACCTGACACTGTTTTTCATTCCGTTTCAGCCGGATTTTTGCCGAAAATCTGTCAAGGATATGGGGCTAATTTCCCCTCCAAAATGGCCTTCTGTAAACCCATTTTCCCACCCATTAGGCTCAAAAATAGGCCGTAAACCCATGGTAAACCCATCAAAATGGGTTAATTTGAAGTCAAATTTCCTCAAATTTCACCATCGGAATCAGGCGATTTCAGGCATAGAAAAAGCCCGGAAAATGGCGTATTTCCGGGCTTTTTTAGCATTATTAAGCTGTAGATTATCGCTTGCTGAACTGCGGAGCGCGACGAGCGGCTTTGAGGCCGTACTTCTTACGCTCTTTCATTCTAGGATCACGAGTCAGGAATCCTGCTTTTTTCAGAACTGGTCTGTAGTCGTTATCTACAGTCAGAAGGGCACGTGCAACACCGTGACGGATTGCTCCTGCCTGTCCTGTGTATCCGCCGCCGTGAACGTTTACGATCACGTCAAATTTATCAGCGGTCTCTGTAGCTGCCAGAGGCTGACGAACGATAACTTTCAGGGTCTCCAGACCAAAATACTCATCGATGTCTCTTTTATTGATGGTAACTTTACCAGTTCCCGGTACAAGATATACTCTTGCGATAGATTTTTTTCTTCTTCCGGTTCCGTAATATTTTGCGCTAGCCAATGTTCTTTACCTCCCTATTAAAATGTTAATACTTCTGGTTTCTGAGCTGCATGAGCGTGCTCTGCACCAGCGTATACGTGAAGTTTTGTGAACATCTGTCTTCCAAGAGGTCCTTTTGGAAGCATGCCTTTCACTGCAAGTTCAACAACCTTCTCCGGTTTCTTAGCCATCATCTCACGAAGAGTAGCTTCTTTCATTCCACCAACATAATCGGAGTGGCTGTAATAGATCTTCTGATCCAGTTTTTTACCGGTTACTGCTACTTTATCAGCGTTGATTACGATTACGTAATCACCAGTATCTACGTGTGGAGTGTACTCCGGTTTGTTTTTTCCACGTAATACTTTTGCTACTTCAGATGCCAGACGTCCTAATGTACATCCTTCTGCATCAACAACATACCATTTTCTTTCAATCTTATCTGGATTTGCCATAAAGGTGTTCATGGATATAACCTCCTGTGAAAAATTCAATTTACTGTTTCATGTATATAGGAAACCGCCTTACCGGGGCTTATGGCATCGGCGTTTTCAAACTACGTCACACATTTAGTAATTATATTATACGGATTTTGGAATGTCAACTGTTTTTTACCCATATTTTGCATTTTTTCGCAAACTGCGAGTCCCGTTTTGCGGAAAATACAGACCACTTATGTCTTTACTCGAAATCCCATTCGGGATACCGGATCTGCACCAGGGTCAGCCCCTCCGGCCTTGCCGTTGCTCCCGCCATTTTTCGATCCTTCGCCGCAAGAATTTCTTTTACTTTCTCCGGCGGATAATCACCCTTTCCAACCTCAAGCAGTGTTCCGGTGATAATCCGCACCATATTGTAGAGAAAACCGTTTCCAGTGATCCGGAAGCGGATCAGATCGTCTTCTTTTTCCAAACTCGTTTCATAGATCGTACGGACCGTGTCGGTCACCTCCGGTTTGGCTGTTGCAAAACTTTTAAAATCATGCATGCCAACCAGATACGATGCTGCCTGCCGCATCGCATCCACATCCAGCGGGCCGTACCAGAAATAGGAATTCAGTCTCCGCGTCGGATCTGCAAAGGTGCGGTTCAAAATCCTGTACTCATATGTTTTGACTGTTGCGGTAAAACGCGGGTGAAAGTCCGGCGGCACTTCGGATGATCCCTGAATACGGATATCTGCCGGAAGCCGTGTGTTGAGTGCAAAAGCGATACGGTCCGCCGGCATTCTCGCATCCGTATCAAATACCGCAACATTGCCGAGAGCATGTACCCCGGCGTCGGTCCGGCTTGCGCCGATGCAGGCAATTTTTTTTGCAAAGAGATCGGAAAGAGCCTGATTTAATACTTCCTGTACTGTAATGCCGTTTGGCTGCACCTGCCATCCACAGTAATTTGTGCCGTCATACGCTACAATCAGCTTAATTCTGCGCATTCTTCTCCTCCGTTTTCGCCAAAATCAGAGTCCACACACGCGAAGGCCAATACTGCACACAAGGTATGCCATAAGGACGCCATACGCCGCATAATCGCGCGTCTGATACCGAAGCGGCTTCATCTGTGTTCTTCCCTCTCCTCCGTGGTAGCAGCGTGCTTCCATTGCCAGCGCCAGATCATTTGCACGGCGGAAGGCTGAAATAAACAGCGGCACCAGAAGCGGCACCATGTTCTTTACTCTCTGGATAATATTTCCGCTCTCAAAATCCGCGCCGCGCGCCATCTGCGCTTTCATAATCTTGTCTGTCTCTTCCAGAAGAATCGGGATAAAACGGAGCGCGATTGACATCATCATGGAAATCTCATGCACCGGCACATGGATTTTTTTCAATGGTCCGAGCAGGCTTTCGAGTGCATCCGTCAGCTGGTTCGGTGTTGTCGTCAGCGTCATCAGCGAAGAGCCGATCATCAGGAAAATCAGACGCACCGACATACGGCATGCCATGGCCACACCCTCGTGGGTGATCGTAATTTTCCAGATACGGACGAGCACCTCACCCGGCGTGAATAAGATGTTAAATACCATCGTAATCGCGAGCAGCACAAAAATTGATTTCAGACCCTTCGTGATAAATTTGAACGGTACCTTCGACAGTTTAATCATCACCGCAAGGAATACGGTTCCAAGCAGATAGCCCCAGTTGTGGAACAAAAAGAGGGAAATGACATAAACGATCGTTCCTACAAATTTCACACGCGGGTCAAGCCGGTGCAGAATGGAATCTGCCGGGTAATACTGTCCCAGAGTAATATCTCTTAACATACTTCTGCTCCTTTTTTCCCGTTTTTCTTCTGACTTTCCAGTGCCGCAAGAATCGTATCGCGCGCCTCCTCAACCGTTGTCGCCGTTACATCCACGTCCATGCCGTGTTCCTTTAGCGCATGCATAATATACGTCATCTGCGGCGCCGCAAGACCGATTTTCTCCAGCTCTTTATAGTGAGCGAAGACTTTCTTCGGTGTATCGTCAAACGCCACATGACCGTGGTTCATGACAATAATCCGCTCTACATATTTTGCAATATCCTCCATGCTGTGCGATACGAGCACGACCGAAATGCCGCGCGTCTTATGCAGCAATGCAAGCTGATCGAGGATTTCATCGCGTCCCTTCGGATCAAGGCCCGCCGTCGGCTCGTCAAGCACCAGAAAATCCGGGTTCATGGCAAGCACACCGGCAATCGCAACACGACGCTTCTGACCTCCGGAGAGTTCAAACGGCGATTTTTCATACATTTCCTTTGGAAATCCGACATGATCCAGTGCCTCTTCCGCCCGTTTTCTGCATTCCTCCGGTGAAAGTCCCTGATTTTTCGGTCCGAAGCAGACATCTGTGATCACATCCGTCTCAAAGAGCTGATGCTCCGGGTACTGGAAAACCAGTCCCACATGGCTTCGAAGCTCTCTTAGCGGATATCCTTCTTTCCAGATATCCTCTCCGTTATACAGCACCCGTCCCAATGTCGGGCGGATCAGACCGTTCAAATGCTGCACAAGCGTCGATTTTCCGCTTCCCGTATGGCCGATAATCCCAACAAACTGGCCATTCGGAATTTCAAGATTGATATGCTCCAGGGCGTGCATTTCATATGCCGTTCCCGGGCTGTATGTGTACGTTACATCTTCAAGTTTCAATGACATAATGCATTCACCAGTTCTTCAATGGTCAAAATTCCCTCCGGGAGATCTACACCATTTTTTCTCAATTCATAAGCCAACAGTGTCACTTGGGGTACATCAAGACGGAGCTCTTTTAATTTCTCCACTTCGGAAAAAATCTCCCTTGGCGTCCCCTGCATTACCAGTCTGCCGCTGTCCATAACGAACACACGGTCCGCAAAAACAACCTCTTCCATGTAATGCGTAATCAGAATAACCGTAACGCCCTTTTCTTCATTCAGCTTACGCACAGCGCGAAGAACCTCTTTTCGTCCGTTCGGATCCAGCATCGCGGTTGGTTCATCAAGAACAATACATTCCGGCTGCATAGCCATCACTCCTGCAATTGCAACCCTCTGTTTCTGACCTCCCGAGAGCTTATTCGGAGAGTGGGCCCGGTATGAAATCATCCCGGTCGCCGTAAGGCTCTCCTCCACCCGTTTCCAGATTTCATCGGTCGGGACACCCAGATTTTCCGGTCCAAAGCCGACATCCTCTTCCACCACATTTCCGATGATCTGGTTATCCGGGTTCTGGAATACCATACCGGCTTTCTGGCGGATCTTCCAGACATCCTCCTCATCTGTCGTCTTCATATCGTCCACCCACATGGTGCCTTCTGTAGGCACCAGCAGAGCGTTGATATGTTTCGCAAGCGTTGATTTTCCGCTTCCGTTATGCCCGAGCACCGCGATAAACTGTCCTTTCTGGATTTCCAGACTGACGTCCTCGATCGCTTTTGTTACTTCCGGCTCCTGTCCTTCCTCCTCATAACGGAGGTATTCATACCCAAGGCCTGCCGCACGTATCATACCCATGACATTATTCCCCGCTTTCTTCTGCATCCGAGCGGATTTCATCAATCAGATTCCAGATCTCCTCGCGTCCCTGTTTTGTCTCTGCAGAAAACGGAATCACAATCGTATCTTTCTCAACCTCCAGCGTCTCGCGGATCAGCTTGATCTGTTTTTGAAGCTGGCTGCGCTTGATCTTGTCCAGCTTCGTCGCAATGATGATCGGCTGATAGCCGTTTCGAAGAATCCAGTCGTACATGATGCGATCGTTGTTGGACGGTGCATGACGGATATCAATCAGAAGAAATACTGCGTGCAGCATTTTTGACTGATGCAGATAATCCTCGATCAGCTTGCCCCATTTTGCTTTAACCTCCTCGGAGGCTCTCGCAAAACCGTATCCCGGCAAATCCACCAGATACATTTCCTCATTGATGTGGTAGTAGTTGATCGTCTGTGTTTTTCCCGGCTGCGCACTGGTACGCGCCAGTGATTTCCGATTCATCAGGGCATTGATGAGAGAAGATTTTCCAACATTGGATTTTCCCGCAAATGCCACTTCCACCTGACCGGTATCCGGCAGTTTACTGGTGATTCCGCAGACATGCTGCAGCTCTACCTGTTTAATTACCATACTTTTCTTCTCCTGTTTTTTGCATCTTCTGGCCTTACTTCTTTTCCACAAGTGCCAGTTTTAATACCTGTTCCATGCTGCCGACAAATTCGATCTGCAGTCCGTCTGTGATCTCCGCATCCAGTTCTCTTACATCCGGCTCATTTTTCTCCGGAACGAGAACCATATGGATACCGGCTTTCTTTGCCGCCAGCAGCTTCTCTTTTAAGCCGCCGATCGGAAGCACACGGCCGCGGAGCGTAATCTCTCCGGTCATCGCAACGTCTGCTTTTACCGGAACCTTTGTGATCGCGGAAACCATCGCCGTCGCCATCGTAATACCGGCAGACGGGCCATCTTTTGGAACGGCTCCCTCCGGAATATGAATGTGGATGTCGTGTTTCTCGAAAAATTCTTTCGGAATCTTATACTGCTCTGCCACGGAACGAATAAAGCTGATGCCCGCCTGCGCAGACTCCTTCATCACATCGCCGAGCTGGCCGGTCAGCAGAAACTCTCCTTTTCCCGGCATCACATTGACCTCGATCTGCAGCGTATCGCCGCCGACTGCCGTCCAGGCAAGACCGCGCACAATACCAATCTCCGGTTTTTCGTTGGCCGGCTGGAACTCATACCTCTCTTTTCCGAGGAACTCTTCCAGGTTTTCTTTCGTCACAACAACCTCTTTTACCTGTTCCTCGAGAATCTTTCTCGCACTCTTTCTGCAGATTCTGCCGATCTGGCGCTCCAGGGAGCGGACACCGGCCTCTCTGGTGTAGCCGCTGATCACTTCCATCAGCGCCTCATCCTCGATCACAAGCTGTGCTTCTTTCAGACCGTTCGCCTTCTTCTGCTTCGGAACGAGATGTTCTTTTGCGATATGGAACTTCTCGTTTTCCGTATAGCTTGAAATTTCAATCACTTCCATACGGTCCAGCAACGGACGCGGAATGTTCTGAATATCATTTGCGGTTGCAATAAAGAGCACCTCCGAAAGGTCGATCGGAAGCTCTACGTAATGATCGGCAAATTTATTATTCTGCTCGGAATCGAGGACCTCAAGAAGTGCGGAAGAGGTATCTCCCTTGTAATCTGCACTTACTTTGTCGATCTCGTCGAGCAGCATCAACGGATTTTTCACCTTCGCCTGATGGAGTCCCGCCGCAATGCGTCCCGGCATCGCGCCGATGTAGGTTCTTCTGTGGCCGCGGATCTCCGCCTCATCCCGCACACCGCCGAGACAGATGCGGACGTATTTTTTATTCAGGGCTCGCGCCACGCTTCTCGCAATCGAGGTCTTACCGGTTCCCGGAGGGCCTGCCAGGCAGAGAATCGGGCTCTCGCCTTTCTTCGTCAGGGTGCGTACGGCCAGGAATTCGAGGATTCTCTCTTTTACTTTCGAAAGACCGTAGTGATCTTCCTCCAGAATCTCGCGTGCTCTTGCCAGATCTTGATTGTCACGGGATGCCTTATCCCACGGAAGCCCCAGCAGTGTCTCGATATAGCCGCGAATCACGCCTGCCTCGGACGGATTGTTGGCCGAATTTTCCAGACGGTGAATCTCCTCGGAAATCCGCTCTTTTACCTCTTTGGAGGCTTTGAGCTTCTCAAGCTGCTTCTTATAATTTTCAATCTCGGTCCGGGAATTGTCCTCGCCGAGTTCCTCGCGGATGACTTTAAGCTGCTCGCGCAGAATATAATCACGCTGGTTCTTATCGATCCGCTCTTTGATTTTTCCCTGAATCTCCGAACGGATCTCCTGAATCTGAATCTCGTTGGCGATCATGACGCAGAGCGTATCATACCGCTCGGAAAGCTCCACAGCCTCCAGCAGTTTCTGGCGGTTTACGTAGTCGAGGGGCAGATTCATGCAGATCTGGTCCACCAGCTTTCCGACTTCTTCGGTTCCGAGGATCTGGCCTGCCAGTTCCTTGCTGACTTTCTGCGTCTGCTCGCAGTAGACGGCAAACAGCTCTTTTAAGTTGCGCAGCATTGCCTCCTGCTCGATATCGGAAAACTGCATTTCGTCCGAGCCGGTAAACAGCGCCACCTCGGCGCGGAGATACTCGCTCTCCTCTTCCTCGAAGTTCAGCAGTTCTGCACGTCTTTCTGCTTCTACGAGAATCCGCAGAACATCTTTTGGCATTCTCACAACCTGTTTGATGACCGCAATTGTTCCAATTTTATACACATCAAGCAGACCCGGTACTTCCGTATCCGGGTCTTTCTGTGTAATCAGGAAAATTTTCTGGTCTCCCAGCATCGCCTCCTCGACCGCACGAACCGATTTAGGTCTGCTGATATCAAAATGTACAATCATATCCGGCAGAATCGTCGTTCCACGCAGCGCAATCGCCGGTAATACTTTTGTCACTTCTTCCATTTAAGTTTCCTCCTGCGTTTTTCAGGCGGTTTCCGGTCTTCCGGATCTTCTTCCCATATTCCGCCGTGGAACAGGGGCCGGTTCGCCGTGAATAATCTCCGGCTCCGCCTTCTTTTCTACAGCGTCCTTGGTGATGACGCATTCTTTTGTCGTATTGTCCGACGGGATCTCATACATCAGATCCATCATCGTATCTTCCATGATTGCGCGGAGACCTCTGGCGCCTGTTTTCCGCTCCAGGGATTTCTTTGCAATCGCTTCGAGTGCATCTTCTTTGAAGTCAAGCTGTACGCCGTCCAGCTCAAACAGCTTCTTGTACTGTTTGACCAGAGAATTCTTCGGCTCAACCAGAATCTTCATCAGGGCCGTCTCATCCAGAGAATTTAACGTAACGACAATCGGCACACGTCCGACAAACTCCGGAATCAGGCCGAACTTGGTCAGATCCTGCGGCATGACCTGACGGAGCAGATCTCCGACATTCTCATCTTTTGCATGGCCGATCGGATTGTTGAATCCGATGGATTTCGTATCCTGTCTCGTCTCGATGATCTTCTCGAGTCCTTCGAATGCACCGCCGCAGATAAAGAGGATATTCGTCGTATCAATCTGAATAAACTCCTGATGCGGATGCTTTCTTCCGCCCTGCGGCGGAACGGAAGCTACAGTTCCCTCCAGGATTTTCAGCAGTGCCTGCTGTACACCCTCGCCGGAAACATCTCGTGTGATCGAAGCGTTTTCGGATTTTCTTGTGATTTTATCGATCTCATCGATGTAGATGATGCCGTGCTCAGCGCGCTCGATATCATAGTCTGCTGCCTGAATGAGGCGGAGCAGAATGTTTTCTACGTCCTCGCCGACATAACCTGCCTCGGTGAGCGCCGTTGCGTCTGCAATTGCAAACGGAACGTTGATCAGTTTGGCCAGTGTCTGTGCCAGATACGTTTTTCCGGAACCGGTCGGTCCGAGCATCAGAATGTTGCTCTTCTGCAGTTCGATGTCGGAGGATGCACCGGAAAGCACTCGTTTGTAATGGTTGTAAACAGCAACGGAGAGCACTTTTTTCGCCTCATCCTGTCCGATTACGTAGTCATCCAGAAATGCTTTGATTTCCTTTGGTTTGATCAGGTTGATCTCGTCGGTATCCTGCTCGCCGTACAGATCCTCAAATTCTTCCTGAATGATCTCCGAGCAGATTGCCACGCAGTCATCACAGATGTATGCCCCGTCCGGGCCTGCGATCAGCTTGCGTACCTGGTCTTCTGTCTTTCCGCAGAAAGAGCAGCGGATCTTGGTATCATTCCCTTTTATAGCCATCGTTTTCTTCCTTTCAACATATTACAACTAAACCTTATCGCCGGATAAGGCAAAAGGTGCCACAAAAGCCTCATTGCCGGAACTACGCTTTTGGACACCTTTCCTCTCTTATCGGTTCGTAATTACATTATCAATCAGACCGTATGCTTTTGCTTCCTCTGCGGACATGTAGTTGTCACGCTCGGTATCGATCTCAATCTGTTCCAGCGGTTTTCCTGTATTTGCCGCCAGAATTTCATTTAATTTCCGTTTGGTTTTCAGAATCTGTTCTGCAACGATTTTGATCTCGGTTGCCTGACCCTGTGCACCACCGGATGGCTGATGAATCATGATTTCAGAGTTTGGCAGAGCCATTCTCTTTCCTTTGGTACCGCCGGCAAGAAGGAATGCTCCCATGCTGGCAGCCATACCGATACAGATCGTGGATACATCACATTTGATGTACTGCATCGTATCATAGATAGCAAGTCCTGCGCTTACAGAACCTCCCGGGCTGTTGATATACATGTGGATATCTTTTCCCGGATCTTCAGACTCCAGGAACAGAAGCTGTGCAACGATCAGGTTTGCCGATACGTCAGTGACTTCCTCTCCCAGAAAAATAATACGGTCGTTCAGCAGTCTTGAATAAATATCGTAACTTCTCTCTCCCCTGCTTGTCTGCTCGATGACATAAGGTACAAAACTCATTCAATTGCCTCTCTTTCCGAGGTCTTACGCCTCTTTTGCGCTGTCGGCCATGAGAGTTACTGCTTCCTGAACAGCGAGATCTTTCTTCATCTGCTCTTTCTCATATTCGCCAACGAGCTCTTTGAATTTATCCAGCTCCATTTTGTACATTTCAGCCATTTTAGCCAGCTCTTCGTCCAGCTTCTCATCGCTGATCTGGATGTTCTCTGCTTCTGCAACTTTCTCAAGTACCAGTCTGCTCTCGATTCTCTTAACAGCCTGCGGTTTCATCTGCTCTTTTAAGGAATCAACGGTAGCGCCTGTAAACTGCATGTACTGCTCCATGGACAGACCCTGGGACTGGATTCTTCTTGCGAAATCGTCAACCATGTTCTCTACCTGCGTATCGATCATAGCTTCCGGAATCTCCATTGTTGCGTTCTCTACTGCTTTATCTACGACAGCGTTCTCTTTTTCTGTCTTAGCCTGCTCTTCTTTTTTCTTGGTCAGGTTGTCTTTGATTTCTTTTTTGTACTCATCCAGAGTATCGAACTCGGAAACGTCTTTTGCGAAGTCGTCATCAAGTGCCGGAAGCTCTTTTGCTTCGATTTTGTGGATGGTGCATTTGAATACTGCTGCTTTTCCAGCAAGCTCTTCTGCCTGATAATCCTCTGGGAAAGTAACGTTTACTTCCTTCTCCTCTTCCAGAGCTGCGCCAACGAGCTGCTCTTCGAATCCCGGAATGAAGGAATGGGAGCCAAGGGTCAGCGGATAATCTTTTCCAGCGCCGCCGTCGAACGGAACGCCGTCTACAGAACCTTCGAAGTCAAGTGTAACGGTATCTCCGTCTGCTGCCGGACGATCCTCTACATTGATGGTTCTTGCATTTTTCTCCTGCTCTTTTTTCAGCTCAGCTTCTACTTCTTCATCTGTAACGGTTGTGTCAGCTTTTGCTACTTCCAGACCTTTGTACTCGCCAAGGGTAACTTCCGGTTTTACTGCTACAGTTGCGGTAAAGATGAAAGCTTTGCCTTTTTCGATCTGCTCTACGTTGATCTCCGGACGGGATACGATGTCCAGTTTGCTCTCTTCTGCTGCTTTGGAATACTCTTCCGGAACAAGGCTGTTTACAGCATCCTCATAGAATACTGCCGGGCCATACATTTTTTCTACCATAGCTCTCGGAACTTTTCCTTTACGGAAGCCCGGAACGCTGATGTTCTTTTTCTGTTTCTGGTAAGCTTTCTCCAGTGCTTTCTCTAATTCTTCAGCCGGAACCTCAATGGTAAGTTTGGCCATATTCTTTTCTAAATTTTCGACCTGTACACTCATTTTATCAATTTCCTCCTTGATTTATCTGAAAAGCGGCAGAAAACCTGCACACCTCTCCATTCTACAGTCATTTATCGAGTATAGCATACTCTTTTCAAAAACGCCAGTGATTTTTTTATATTTCTGTGGTTTTTAGGCTTTTTTTTAGCAATGAAATACGATTTTTTCCGCCATTTCTTTTGCTTTGTCCTCTCCCTGCAGAACACGGATCAGCTCCAGTGCGAAGTCAGTGGCTGCTCCCATGCCGCGGCCGGTGGTCACATTTTTGTCGGTGACTGCCGGTACATCGAGTACGTTTGCGCCTGCCAGCTTTTCTTCAAATCCCGGGAAGCAGACAGCGTTTTTATCTTTTAAGATGCCCATCACACCAAGGATGCTCGGCGCTGCGCAGATGGCTGCCAGTTTCTTTTCCTGATCGTCATAGGAACGGATCAGCGCTGCGAGCGTCTCGTTTCCGGCCAGATTTAATGTACCCGGCATTCCGCCCGGAAGTACCAGCATGTCTCCGTCATCAAACTCTCCCTCTTCGATGGTTTCATCTGCAAGAATGGTGATTTTGTGGGATCCTGTTACTTCTTTTCTTCCCATAATAGAAACGGTGCATACGTCTTCTCCGGCTCTGCGCAGCAGATCCACCGGGGTCAGTGCCTCAATCTCTTCACATCCGTCTGCCAGAAATACATAAATCTTTGCCATGGTTTTGTCCTCCTGTGTTGTATGATCAGTCTCGTGTGTTTTGTCACGTGATATTCTCTGCTTTTCTTTGTAACAAACCGCCGCTATTATACCACATTTTTCCGCAGAATGCTTGCATTTCATAAAAATTTCAGGACTTTTTTTCGCAAAAAGCCGGATTTCGCTTAACATCACGGGAAAAGCATGGTAAACTCTTGAAAAAAGCAGTGATGCAATCACGAGAAGGAGTCTCTTTTATGGAAATCGAACGCAAATACCTTCTGGATCAGCTTCCGGAAAATCTTACAAGCTATCCATGTAAAAAAATCGAGCAGGGCTATCTTTCCACCGAACCGGTTGTCCGCATCCGCCGCTCTGACGACGAATATTATCTGACCTACAAGTCAAAAGGGCTGATGGTGCGTGAAGAGTATAATCTTCCGCTCACAAAGGAATCCTACCTGCATCTGCGGGAAAAGGCAGACGGCGTTCTTATCTCAAAAACACGCTATCTGCTGCCGCTTACCGGAACGGATCTGACGATCGAGCTCGATGTCTTTGATGCGCCGTATGAAGGCCTTTACCTCGCAGAGGTGGAGTTTCCGGACGAAGCATCCGCAAACGCCTTTGTTCCTCCGGTATGGTTTGGAAAGGATGTAACCTATTCTTCCGATTATCACAACAGTACGCTCAGTAAAGGAAAAAAACTATAAATTACCAGAAAAAATCCCGGTGCCTTTTCCACGGCTGCCGGGATTTTTCCGCTCGTTTGTTTTTTTACTCTTTTTTGTGCTTGCTTTTTGCTTGTTTTGGTTTGTTTTTTGTGCATACATTCTTTATTTTTGCTGCTTTCACATTAGCGTCATTCTGTCAAAGCGGCGGTGCTGCTCCTTCTAATCCACTCCCTTTGATTTCCGGATGCAGGCTCGTGTTGCATCAATAACAGCACTTCTCAGCTTCTCCCGCTCCAGTACGGCAACCGCTTCGATGGTGGTTCCGCCTGGCGAGCAGACCATGTCTTTTAATTCTCCCGGGTGCATTCCTGTCTCGAGAAGCATTTTGGCGCTTCCAAGGACAGACTGTGCAGCAAATTCATATGCCTGTTTTCTCGGCATTCCTTCGGCTACTGCCGCATCTGCAAGAGCCTCCAGGAAAAGAAATACGTACGCCGGCGAGCTTCCGCTGACACCTGTGACGGTATCCATCAGATACTCCGGAACAACTTCTGCGCGGCCAAAGCTTTTCAGGAGGGTTAAAACGAGCTGCAGCTCTTCCTCCGTCACGAGATCATTGGCACAGACGCCGGTCATTCCTTCTCCGACGAGTGCTGGTGTGTTTGGCATGGTGCGAATTAACTTTGTTGGTTTTCCGATTTCTGTACCCAGCCATTGTAAAGACTTACCGGGAAGAATCGATACGATAATCTTCTCGGGTGAGATGAAGTTTTTGACGAGGTTTATTATATTTTTTATTTGGTTTGGCTTTACTGCCAGGAATACAAGATCGGATCCGGCTACGACCGCTTCGTTCTCCGTAGTCGCCTGGACTCCAAACTGGTTGGTCAAGCGTTCCACACTTTTCTCCGTGCGGACCGATACCAGAATGTCATCTGCAGATACAACTCCTTTTTGGATCATTCCGCCAATCATGGCACTCGCCATGTTGCCGCCGCCGATAAAACCTACTTTCATGTCTGTTCGCCTCCGTATGCCTGTGTTGTAAAAAATATATGCGACATCCATAGTATGCAACAAAATTTACTTTTTTGCAATACTTTTTCTCTATTTTTCTTCTTTTCTTTTGCAATTTTCTTTATTTTTTTCGAATGAAATGTCGCTGTTTGTCGACGAATGTCGAAAAGTGTCTTTTTCTGTCTTTTTTCGCTTTTCTATTCCGCCGGAATCAGCCTTTGGCGGCGGCCTCTTCGGCGTATTTTGTTGTCACGAGTGTCTTGTACGGTGCCTTTTTCTCCAGCTCTCCCGCCTGCTCCAGAATCTCCTGCAGAAGATCAAAACTTTCTTCCTCAAAGATCAGATTTTCTTTCCACGTATCCTGCTCATAGTAGCGGCGCACGATCGCGGTGATGGTTTCCAGCTCGGTTTCTGCAAACTGCGGCGCAATCACTTCTGCAATCTCCTCCGGTGTGTGCGTCTGCACGAAGTCCATTCCCTTCTGCAGTGCCTTCGTGAATTTTTCTACGGTTGCGCCGTGCGTTTTCAGATAACTCTGTTTGACGCTGTACGACGTATACGGCACATACCCGGATTCCGTTCCGACCGATGCCACGACATAGCCGTCGCCCTTCTGCTCGAGCAGTGTCGCGGACGGTTCAAATTCAATCGTATAATCCCCCTGCCCGCCGGAGAACGCGGCAGCTGTGGAACCAAAATCGATGCTCTGGTTGATGTTTACGTCTTTTTTATCAATCCCTTTCTGCGCCAGAACATACTCAAAGACCATTTCCGGCATACCGCCTTTTCTTCCCCCTAATACCTCTTTGTTTTTCAATTTCTCCCAGGTAAACGAATTGTCTTTCTCTCTTCCCACAACAAAGTTTCCCGCCCGCTGCGTCAGCTGCGCGAAGTTCACAACTGGGTCTGCGGTTCCCTCGAGGTACGCGTAGACGGTTGCCTCCGCCCCCATAAACCCGATATCCGCTTCGCCGGAAATCATCGCCGTCAGCACTTTATCTGCACCAAATCCTGTTATCAGCGTCAGATCAATGCCCTCGTCCGCAAAATACCCCTCCTCAATTGCCACGTACTGCGGGGCGTAAAAAATGGAGTGGGCAACCTCATTTAATGTCACCTGCTCCACTTTTTCTTTTGTCTCATCTTTTGCCCCGCATCCCGCCAGCGTCACTGCCGCCATTGCCAGTACAAGCGCACCTGTCAGCCATTTTCCTTTCATCAACAGATTCTCCTGTTTTTTCATTCTAACCTTAGAATATGATTTCCCGGTAAAAATGCGTGCAAAAAACGAAGGAGAAATGTTCGAATTTCGTTTCTCCTTCGTTTCTTATTTCTTCTCTTGTTTTTCTTTTGCCTTCTGTTCTTCTTTCGTCCGGATTTTGTCTTCGTACATTTTCAGATCATTCAGATCCAGCATGAAGCAGGCCGTCGGTTTGGAAATGTGGTAATGTGTTTCTGTCATCTCCTCTTGCCGCATCTGCGCGTTTCTTTTATATTTTTCATTCTACAATGTACCTTAACACATTTAGGCTTCCTTTTCCGAAATTTTCTATTTTGAACAACAAATTGAGGATCTCCGCAAAATTTGTTATAGTAAGGGTAATTCAAACAGTTACAAAGGAGGCTATTATGATAATAAAATCAGTTGCTGTTCTGGGCGCCGGAGCGGTTGGGTCTTATGTAATCTGGGGGCTTTCGGAGAAAAAGGACATCCGGCTTGGCGTTATCGCGTCCGGGGAACGGGCGAAGCGTCTGAAAAACAAAGGATGCAAAATTAACGATACGGTTTATCACCCGGAGGTATGGACACCGGAAGAGGCACACGGCGTGGATTTTCTGATCGTCTCGCTCAAATACGGCGCACTGCCGGGGGCTCTTGACAATATTACTGCCGTTACCGGCGAGAATACTGTGATCATGAGTCTGATGAACGGCGTGGACAGTGAGGAGATCATCGCGGAAAAAGTCGGTGCGGAGCATCTGCTTCATGCTGTTATCAAAGTAGCTTCTCATAAAGAGAATGACGGCTACGTTTTCAACCCTGAGGCGACGCTCGGCATCATTTTCGGCGAAGTTTCGGCGCCGTACGACAGTGAGCGTGTGCAGGCTGTTCTGGATCTGTTCTCCGGCACAGGGCTGCATTACCGGGCAACCGATTGTATTTTAGAGGAAATATGGAGCAAATTCCGGCTGAATGTCTGCAATAACCTGCCGCAGGCTATTCTCGGTGCCGGGGTCGGCTGCTACCGCGACAGTGTGCATATGAAGGCGATCAGCGACGGACTCCGCGCAGAACTGATGGCGATTGCGGAGGCAAAGGGAATTGATATCAGCAAGGCGGATGTCTCCTCGGGACGCGGAAGTGCGGTTCCGCCGACGGCGCGCTACTCGACGCTCCAGGATCTCGATGCGGGACGCCATACGGAAATTGATATGTTCTCGGGTGCGCTGATCCGCATGGGAAAAGAGCTTGGAATTCCAACGCCTTACAATGAATTTACGTACCATATGATCAAAGCACTGGAAGAGAAAAACGACAGACGGTTTGACTACAGCGGAAGCGAAGAACCGCTCTGGGCAAAATAGATACGATAGGAGAATCTCACGATGAAAGAAATCAAATGGGCTGTACTCGGATGCGGTGTGATTGCAAATGAAATGGCGGTCGCACTGCAGAAAAACGGAAAGAATATTTACGCGGTCGGCAACCGGACCCATGAGAAGGCGGCTGCTTTTGCGGAGAAATATGGAATTGGAAAAGTTTACGATGATTTCCATGAGATGTTTACCGATCCGGAGGTCGATGTCATTTATATCACGACGCCGCACAACACGCATCTTGGCTTTATGAAAGAGGCGATTGCCAATGGAAAACACATTCTCGTTGAGAAATCGATTACGCTGAACAGCGACGAGCTCGACGAGGCCATAGCGCTTGCAAAAGAAAAAGGTGTCATCATCGGAGAGGCAATGACGATTTACCATATGCCGATCTACAAAGAGCTGAAAAAAATTCTCGACTCCGGCCGTCTCGGCAGAGTCAATCTGATCACGATGAACTTCGGCAGTTTCAAAGAGTACAACATGAAGAACCGCTTCTTCAACCGGAATCTCGCAGGCGGCGCGATGCTTGATATCGGCGTATACGCACTCTCCTTCCTCCGCTGGTTCTTCGACTCTAAGCCGGATCAGCTCCTTTCCCAGGTAAAGCCCGCTCCGACCGGTGTGGACGAGCAGGCCGGCCTCCTTCTCACCAATCAGGAAGGACAGATGGCAAGTGTGATGCTCTCTCTCCACTCCAAACAGCCGAAACGCGGCATGGTTTCCTGTGAGAACGGATTTATCGAGATCATGGAGTACCCGCGTGCCTGGGAAGCAAAAATCACAGACGCTTCCACCGGCGAATCCGAAATCATCAAAGCCGGTGACAACGCCGATGCACTCGCCTATGAGCTCGCCGACATGGAACGCGCCATCAATGGAGATGCATCTGCCATGCACCTCGACTACACGAAGGACGTCATGGATCTGATGACCTCCTTCCGCAGAACCTGGGGCTATACGTACCCTGAGGAAGAAAAATAAGATTCGCACATCAAAAGCTACTGCCCGGCACACATCAGATGCCGGGCAAGGGCACTTCTTTTCACCTGCAATACTCTGCAATTTTCTTTTTCAGTAATTCCGCATCAATCGGCTTTGCGATATGCACGTCCATGCCGGCCTCTTTTGCGGCCTGCCGGTCTTCAACAAAGGCGTTGGCGCTCATGGCGAAAATCGGAATGGAGGCGGCATCATCACGTCCATGACTTCCACGCATATTTTATACTTCATTTTACGCTGATATTATTTTCTCTGTCAACCCAAATAACATTACATTTCCAATATTTTGCATGTCTTTTTTATTTTTCTGAAATTTTTTTAAATCTTCCGTTTTTCTCTTGCACAATTGTTTTTATGCGTATATAATTGTCTGCAGAAAGCAAAGGGGAGCTCGCGTGCGAAGCGGGCTGAGAGTAGGATGCATCTCCTAGACCCTGAACCTGATTTGGGTAATGCCAACGTAGGGAGATACGATATGCACATTTTCTGCAGATATATCTCCACGTATATCTGCTTTTTTAATCTCTATGAACACATCATCAACAGGTTCTTCCAGTACCACAAGGGAATTTGCTTCTGCAAAAATACTCACACAGGAGGAACAAAAAATTATGTTAGGCACTTGTCTTGACAATGTCAGAAAAACAACCCCTCTCGTACACAACATCACAAATTACGTTACAGTAAACGATGTCGCCAATATTCTGCTGGCATGCGGCGCAAGCCCGATCATGTCCGATGAACCGGAGGATGTCGAGGATATCACCTCCATCTGCGGCGGTCTGAACATCAACATCGGAACGCTGCACAGAACGAGCATCGACGGCATGTACCGTGCCGGTGCAAAAGCAGCTTCGCTCGGCCACAAAATCCTGCTCGATCCAGTCGGCGCAGGCGCAAGCCACTTACGTACTTCGACCGCAGTCGGACTGATGGAAAAAATCCCGTTCACCGTCATCCGCGGAAATATTTCCGAAATCAAAACACTGGCACTCGGAAGCGGAACGACAAAGGGTGTTGACGCAGACGTTGCCGATAAAGTAACAGACGAAAACCTCGACAGCGCCGTTGCTTTTGCAAAAAACTTTGCGAAAGACCACAACTGTGTTGTCGCCATCACAGGAGCGATCGACCTCGTTGCCGATGCTGACACCTGCTACGTGATCCGCAACGGACGCGCCGAGATGGGAAGCATCACCGGAACAGGCTGCCAGCTCTCCGGCATGATGACCGCTTACCTCGTTGCCAACCCGGACGAGCCGTTAAAAGCCGCTGCTGCCGCTGTCTGCGCAATGGGACTTGCCGGCGAGATCGGCTGGAGCCATATGAAACCGGAAGACGGCAACTCCACCTACCGGAACCGCATCATCGACGCCATCTACCACATGGACGGCGAGATGCTAGAGAAAGGTGCAAAGTATGAAGTGCGATAAAAAAGGCCTGCTTTTATATGCTGTGACAGACCGCAGCTGGCTGAACGGCGAGACACTGTACAGCCAGGTGGAAAAGGCTCTGCAGGGCGGCGCAACGTTTATCCAGCTCCGCGAAAAAAATCTTGACCAGGATCACTTTATGGAAGAGGCACTGGAACTGAAAAAACTCTGTGCCGCATACCATGTTCCTTTCGTCATCAACGATAACGTGGAAATCGCAGCTAAGATGGATGCGGACGGCGTTCATGTCGGCCAGAGCGATATGGAGGCCGGCGATGTCCGTGCAAAGCTTGGCCCGGACAAGATCATCGGCGTTTCGGCACAGACCGTGGAACAGGCCATTCTCGCCGAGCAGCGCGGGGCAGATTACCTCGGCGTCGGCGCAGTCTTCCACACCGGTTCCAAGGCGGATGCGGAGGATGTCAGCCACGAAACGCTGACTGCTATCTGCAATGCCGTTAAAATCCCTGTCATCGCCATCGGCGGCATCACACGCGATAACGTGACGGAGCTTTCCGGCAGCGGCATCTGCGGCATTGCCGTCATCAGTGCCATTTTTGCACAGAAAGACATTGTTTCCGCAACGAAGGATCTGAAAGAACAGACTCTGCGCATGCTGGAAAACAAATAATTTTACGTAACCATTCATCCTCACACCAGGCGGCAGACTGGGGGCACCACTTTCTTTGTCGCCTGTCCAAAAAGAAAAGTAATGCAAAGGAGTAATTCTCATGGACGCGAAAAACATGAAAACAGCATTAACAATCGCGGGAAGTGATTCCAGCGGAGGCGCCGGCATTCAGGCAGACATCAAAACCATGATCACAAACGGAGTTTACGCCATGTCGGCAATTACCGCACTCACCGCCCAGAACACCACCGGCGTTTCCGGTATTTTCGATGTAACACCGGAGTTTCTGGCCGCACAGCTTGACGCCGTCTTTACGGACATCTTCCCGGACGCCGTCAAAATCGGTATGGTATCCTCCCCGGCACTGATCGAAGTCATCTCCGAACGGCTTCGCTTCTACCAGGCCAAACACATCGTTGTGGACCCGGTCCTCGTCGCTACAAGCGGCTCCGCGCTCGCTTCGGGCGGCGTGCCTGACCTGATGAAAAAACTGCTCTTTCCTCTGGCCGAAGTCATCACACCGAATATCCCAGAGGGAGAAGTTCTCTCCGGCATCAAAATCCAGTCGGAAAGCGATATGGAACGCGCCGCAAAAGAGATCGGGGATTCCTGCGGCTGTGCCGTTCTGTTAAAGGGCGGCCACAGTATCAATGATGCCAACGATCTTTTATATCACGACGGCACATTTACCTGGTTCACCGGAAAACGCATCGACAATCCGAACACACACGGCACCGGCTGTACACTCTCCAGCGCCATCGCATCGGGGCTCGCAAAGGGGCTTTCCCTTCCGGATGCCATTTCCGCCGCAAAAGAGTATATTTCGGGCGCACTCGCGAGCATGATGGATCTCGGCCACGGCTCGGGACCGCTGAACCACGCTTACCGGATCTGATTTTGAAAATAAAGGAGAACAACAGATGGAACGCAATTACGCAACACAGATGGACGCCGCACGCCGCGGCATTGTAACACCGGAGCTGAAAAAAGTCGCAGAAAAAGAGTATATGGCCGTGAAAGACCTGATGCCGCTCGTTGCCAGCGGAAAGGTTGCCATTCCGGCCAATAAGCTGCACACCTGCATCGACCCGGAGGGCATCGGCTCGATGCTGCGCACGAAAATCAATGTAAATCTCGGTGTTTCGAAAGACTGTAAAGATTACGATGTGGAGATGCAGAAGGTACTCTCCGCGGTCAATATGGGCGCAGAAGCCATCATGGACCTGTCGAGCCACGGCAATACGCAGCCGTTCCGGCGGAAACTGACCTCCGAATGTCCGGCCATGATCGGCACCGTGCCGGTATATGACAGTGTGATCCATTACCAGAGAGACCTGGATACGCTGACCGCCAAAGATTTTATTGACGTCATCCGCCTCCATGCCGAGGACGGTGTCGATTTCGTCACCCTGCACTGCGGCATCACCAGAAAAACCATCGATCAGATCCGCAAACACAAACGGAAAATGAATATCGTTTCCCGCGGCGGCTCCCTCGTGTTCGCCTGGATGTGCATGACCGGCGAGGAGAATCCGTTCTACGAGTATTACGATGAGATTCTCGATATCTGCCGTGAATACGATGTGACCATTTCTCTCGGCGACGCCTGCCGTCCTGGCTGCCTTGCCGACGCAACGGATGTCTGCCAAATTGAGGAGCTGGTGCGCCTCGGCGAACTCACCAAACGTGCCTGGGAAAAAGACGTTCAGGTTATGGTTGAGGGACCGGGCCACGTTCCGATGGATCAGATTGCGGCCAACATGAAAGTACAGCAGACCATCTGCATGGGCGCTCCGTTCTATGTCCTCGGCCCTCTTGTGACCGATATTGCACCGGGCTATGACCACATCACCGCTGCCATCGGAGGCGCGATTGCGGCCATGAACGGCGCTGCTTTCCTGTGCTACGTAACGCCGGCAGAGCATCTGGCTCTTCCGAACCTGGATGATGTAAAACAGGGCATCATCGCAAGCAAAATCGCCGCACACGCTGCCGACATCGCCAAAGGTGTTCCGCATGCGCGTGATATTGACGACAAGATGGGCGATGCCCGCCGCGTGCTCGACTGGGAAGCACAGTGGGACTGTGCACTGGACCCGGAGACCGCAAAAGCCATCCGCGCCGACCGCTCGCCGGAACAGGAAGATACCTGCTCGATGTGCGGTAAATTCTGTGCCGTGCGAAGCATGAACAAAGCTTTAAACGGCGAACATATCGACATTCTTTAACGTCAGTAGACAAGAAGTCACAGTACGCGAAAAGGAACGGTTTTCATTACGAAACCGTTCCTTTTCTGCATTTCCAAAATCTTTTTCTATTTTGCCCATCCTTCGGCGTAACGGACTGCTTTGTGCCATCCGTTCATCTTCTCATCGCGCTCCTCTTTCGAGAGCTCCGGCTCAAACGTACGGTCAATGGCTCCGTTCTGTTTTACCGTCTCCTGATCCGGCCAGTAGCCGACGGCGAGTCCCGCAAGATAAGCTGCTCCCATTGCGGTCGTCTCGATGCAGCACGGCCGCTCCACCGGCGCCTGGCTGATGTCCGCCTGGCACTGCATCAGGAAGTTGTTGGCGCTTGCTCCGCCGTCCACACGCAGCGCAGAGAGCTTCATGCCGGAATCTGCCTCCATCGCTTTTAAGACATCATCCACCTGATACGTGATCGACTCCAGCGTTGCGCGGATCACATGGTATTTGTTGACGCCGCGGGTCAGGCCGAGAATGGTTCCTCTCGCATACTGATCCCAGTACGGTGCGCCAAGGCCGGTAAACGCCGGCACGACGTAGCAGCCGTTCGTGTCGTTCACCTTCTGCGCCATGTACTCGGAATCCGCCGAGGACTCGATCAGCTTCATCTCATCGCGCAGCCACTGGATTGCGGCTCCGCCGACGAAAATGGATCCCTCGAGCGCATACGTAATCTTGTCCCCGATGCCCCATGCAATCGTGGTAACAAGACCGTGTGTCGAAGAAACCGGCTTTTCTCCCGTGTTCATCAGCAGGAAGCAGCCTGTTCCGTATGTATTTTTCGCTTCGCCCGGCGCATAGCAGGTCTGGCCGAACAGCGCCGCCTGCTGGTCTCCCGCTGCTCCCGCAATCGGAATCGGGCCGCCGAAATATGTGGATGCCGTCTCCCCGTAGACACAGCTCGACGGGCGGACTTCCGGCAGCATACAGAGCGGAATGTTCAGCTCTTTTAAGATATCCTCATCCCATTTCAGGGTATGGATATTGAACAGCATTGTACGGGACGCGTTGGTGTAATCGGTGACATGTACCTTTCCCTTTGTCATCTTCCAGATCAGCCACGTCTCCACCGTTCCGAAATAGAGATCGCCTCGCTCCGCCCGCTCGCGCACGCCCGGAACTTCATCTAGAATCCATTTCAGCTTCGTGGCTGAAAAATACGCATCGATCACAAGACCTGTTTTCTCCCGGAAACGGTCAACCAGTCCGCGCTCCATCAAGGAATCGCAGTATTCCGATGTTCTGCGGCACTGCCATACAATTGCATTGTAGACCGGCTCTCCCGTCTTTTTGTCCCAGACGATCGTCGTCTCTCTCTGGTTTGTAATGCCGATTGCCGCGATATCCTCGTATGACGCACCCGCTTTCTGCATTGCCTCCACGGCTACACCGAGCATCGTGGACCAGATTTCATTGGCATCGTGCTCCACCCAGCCCGGTTTCGGGAAACGCTGGGTAAACTCCTTCTGCGCAAGGCTTACGATCTGTCCTTTCTGATCAAACAGAATACAGCGGTTGCTCGTTGTGCCGGCATCAAGTGCCATGATGTATTTTCCCACGTTTAAAAATCCTCCTGTCTCACATTTCAAGAAGAGAGCCTGACAGAATCCACTGCCACGCTCTCTTCCTTTTCTTTGTATGTATCGTATCACAGAATTCTTTTTCTGTAAATCAAATCGTGTTTTTCTGCAGCAATTTATGCCGTAATGATCTCCAGCAGCGCACCGCGCAGATCATTTGAAAGTTCCATGCTCTGCAGCTCTGCAGCCAGAATTGCTACCTTTCCGTCTGCTTTGTGAAGAAGATTTGCGATCTGCTCTTTGGTGATGTAGCTGATTTCGGCGTGCAGCAACAGATCCATCGCACGTGTCATGACATCGTTCTTTGCAATCTCCGTATCTTCCGGCAGACAGATTGTCACGGTATCCTGCGGTTTTACATCTGTTACCGCGATCGTAAGAAGTCCGTCTTTCTCTTTGACTTCTGCATCCGCTTCCACGCCGTTTACAAAGACCTTCGCTTCTTTTGCCGTACTTCCGCCGAATTCTACGCAGTACATTCTGCTTTCCGGAACAAGGCTCTGATTGCCCTCAACCGGTGCAATCGTAAATTTCCGCGCACCCCAGTCGAGCGTCATCGATGTTTTTGCACAGTCATCCTTCTCATATGCCATGGTAGTATTGTCATCCTCGTACAGGGCAAATGTATTGTCCGCGCCCGCGTAAACGCGTACCGTCAGCTCATCCGGGTTGGATTCTACATCCAGCGCACTGATCTTCTCTGTCATCGGGATAATCGCACCTGCTTTCGCAAGAACCGGGATCTCCTCGAGCGTACGGTACAGATCCATACTTCTGCCACCCTCGTAAATCATTCCGTTGAAGAAATCAAACCACGTACCTTCCGGCAGCCACACCTTTGTTTTTGCACGCTTCAGCTCCGGAATGCATTTCGTTGTCACCGGTGTTACCATCAGCTCGCTTCCGAAGAAGTACTGATTCGGTGCCTGATTTTTGCCCCAGAAAACCGTCTCCGGGTAATCATAATACATCGGAACAACGATCGGTGTGTCCTCTTTCCATGCACGGTAGTTCATCGTATACAGATACGGCACCAGTTTATGACGCAGACGGAGGAAATCATCCATCGTGCTGCGCACTTCCATACTGAAGTTCCAAGGCTCTTTTCCACTGAAGGCACTGTTAGAGCTGTGCAGACGATTGATCGGAGAAAATACTCCGTACTGATACCATCTTGCTTCAAGCTCATCGTCACGGTAGCCAAGCATATGGCCGCCGATATCATGACTCCACCATCCATAGCCGATGTTGGAGGCTGTGCTAGTAAAGTATGGCTGGAAATCCAGTGATTCCCAGGTGATGTGAGTGTCTCCGGAAAATCCGACCGGATAGCGGTGGGAGCCGGGTCCTGCGTAGCGGGAGAAGGTCATCGGACGTTTTCCGTCTCTTCCACTATCAAGGAAATGATAGTGATTCAGCATCCACAGCGGATCAAGACCCTCGATCTTGGTACTTTGTCCCTGCTGCCAGTCAATCCACCAGAAATCGACGCCCTCTTTTTCCATCGGATGATGGACTTTGTCGAAATATACATCAACAAATTTCGGATCCGCAATGTCAAAATTGACCGGCTCTTCTTTTTTTGCATCCACTCCCATAGCTTCTGCTACTTCCGGATAGCAGTCCTCATACGCACGAATTCCGTCTGCAGGATGGACGTTCAGTGTTGTCTTCATGCCACGTGCATGGAGTTTTCCAAGAAAACGCTCCGGATCCGGGAAGAGTTTTTTATTCCAGCTATAGCCGGTCCAGCCGCTGCCGTATTTTGGATCCACATCGTCTACACGGTGCCAGTCCATATCGATAACAGCAACCGAGAATGGAACGTTCTCTTTGTCGAAGTCTTCCATCAGTTTCATATAAGATGCTTCACTGTAACGCCAGTAACGGCTCCACCAGTTTCCAAGTGCAAATCTCGGAAGCATCGGAGTTTTGCCGCAAAGGTGGTAGAAATCCTTTAATGCCAGGCGGAAATTCCAGCCATAGCCGAAGAAGTACAGATCCTGCACTCCTTTCTTTCTCGGGGTCACCCAACCGTCCTCTGTCATCAGAAGCGACTTCGAATCATCCAGAACAGCGGAACCAAACCAGGACATGATACCAGGTTCCAGTTCGCATGCTCCGTTGACCTGATCAAGCGTACGGGCCGTTCCTCCAAGATCCTGTGTCGGATCTCCGTAATGCCATGCCGGTACAGAACTGATGCCGACTGCCGTTGTTTTGCAGGAAAGTCCGTTTGCAGAGAATGCCTTTTTGTTGTAATTCAGCTGCAGATACTTTGTACGCAGCTCCAGCTCATCGCCTGTGTCTTTGACGGAAAATTCCACTGCTGGAAAATCACGGTTTACAACCGTCTGGGATGCCGCATCGATAAATTCACCGTCCTCACTGTATTCCATCCGAAGAAGATGCTCCGTCAGCACCGTGATACGATATTTATCGCCCTTTACTACATTCTTCGGATCTGCAAGCGGATGTGTCTCCATTTTCAGATATGATTTCATGTTTTGTTTTCCCCTTTCTTATCTTACCGGTTTTTGCCACATTTTGAGAACAGGAATCTGTGGCAAAAGTTCGTTCTGTCACAGATTCCTCTGCATTTTTTATTTTGTTTGCAGAACAACCGCCTCATACGCGCGCAGTTTTCGTGTCCCTGCTGCCGCGCCGTCCTGCGGATAGTTGCTGATCAGTACCTCTGCTCCCGCAAAGGTTTCTGGAACCGTGTACTCCTGCTCCTCTTTTGTAAAATTGCACATCACGAGGAGTTTCTGATCGCCTAAGGTTCTGGTATATACATACAGTGCCTCGTCCTCCGGATCGAGCAGCTCGTACGTTCCGTAAACCATGATATCCTTCTCTTTCCGGAGATGAATCAGTTTCTTGTAATAATTGTATACAGAATCCGGATCCGCCATCTCATTTTTTGCATTGACGGTCTCGTAATCCGGTCCGACTTTGATCCACGGGGTTCCTGTGGTAAATCCTGCCGAAGCGGTATCATCCCACTGCATCGGAGTTCTTGCATTGTCTCTTCCGCGCAGGTTCAGGTAGCGCATCATATCGTCCGGCGCTACTTTTCCGGCTCCGGTCAGCTCGTGAAACGCGTTGATGCTCTCAATATCGCGGAATTCGGACAGATCGTGGAACGGAACGTTCTTCATGCCGAGCTCATCGCCCTGGTATACGTACGGGGTACCCTGCATCATATGAAGGCAGGTAGCCAGCATTTTGGCGCTTACCACACGGTATTCCGGTGAATCATCGCCGAAACGGGACAGGCAGCGCGGCTGGTCGTGGTTTCCAAGGAAGAGGCTGTTCCATGCCTTGCCCTCAAGCTCCGTCTGCCATGCTGTCATGACGCGTTTGAAATCTTTGAGCGGTACGCGTTTGTCCGTCCATTTGCCGTATTTTCCGCTTGCCAGCTCAACCAGCTCGAACTGGAATACCATGCTGAGCTCTTTGCCGTCTGCGGATGCATATTTTTCTGCCTCCTCGATCGTGACACCGGCACACTCACCGACCGTCATCAGATCATATTTGGAAAGGACTTCCTTGTTCATCTCCTGCAGATACTCATGAACATGCGGTCCGTTTACGCAGCCGGAGTCACCGTAGAGTCCGCCTTCCGGAATCTTTCCATCCGGCAGTCCTTCCGGTTTGGAGATCATGCTGATGACATCCATACGGAAGCCGTCGATGCCTTTCTCGCACCACCAGTTCATCATATCGAAAACTTCTTTTCTTACGGTCGGGTTTTCCCAGTTCAGGTCAGGCTGCTTCGTGGAAAACAGATGCAGGTAATACATCTCGGTCTGCGGATCGTATTTCCATGCGGAGCCGGAGAAGCAGCTTCCCCAGTTGTTTGGCTCTTTTCCCTCTTTTGCATCACGCCAGATGTAATAGTCGCGGTACGGGTTTTCTTTCGATTTGCGGCTCTCCACGAACCATTTGTGTTCGTCTGAGGTATGATTGACAACAAGGTCCATGACCAGCTTGATGCCTCTTTTATGCATCTCCGAAAGCATGCGGTCAAAATCCTCCATTGTTCCGAATTCCTGCATGATTGCCTGGTAATCGCTGATATCATATCCATTGTCATCGTTTGGTGACTGGTACACCGGAGACAGCCAGATAACATCCACGCCAAGATCCTTCAGATAATCCAGACGGGATGTGATACCATTTAAATCGCCGACACCATCTCCGTTGCTGTCCATAAAGCTGCGCGGATAAATCTGATACACTACGGCTTCTTTCCACCATTTTTTGTCCATTTTTTTACCTCCTTTATTTCATCCCCAGAACGTGTCTGGTTCTTTGATTCTGTCGTTTGCAAACACAGTTTACCATACCTCACGGTGATTTTTCAATAGTTTTGCGCAAAACCAGCAGTTTTTACAAGAGTTTTTCTGCAAATTTGGTAACTATTTACTTTGTCAGATCTCTTACCGACTCCCGTTCCACCAGTGTTGTCGGCAATGGCGGAATATCTTTTTGTACCGGCTCATCCTGGATCAGGTGCATCAGGACTTCTACGGCACGGCGTGCTTTTCCATCCACCATCTGATGTACGGTAGTCAGCTTCGGACGCGCAAGTGTCGCATAGGTAACATCATCAAAGCCCGCAATTGAAATTTCCTCCGGAACCTTTATTCCCCTGTTCTGCAGAAAGTTGGATGCTTCAAGTGCATAGTAATCCGATGAAAAAAAGAGCGCTGTCTGTTTTTTGAAGAGCGGAAGCATCTCCTCATATGCCTTCTCCCTCTGCTCCGGATCCCATGGTATCACAATATGGCGACTCTCGAAGTCCTCAATTCCCGCCTCCTCCATCGCCTGACGCACACCGAGCCACCGATAGTGGTCAACACCGAGATCGCAGTCAGATAGAAAGAGAAATTTTTTATGCCCCTTTCCAATCAGGTACTGGCTCATCTGGTACGCACCGCCGCGGTCATCCATCGTAATGGAGCGGACGCCAAGTTCCGGCGGGAGATACTGATCAATGGTTACCAGTGGTTTCCCGAGACGTTCCGAAAGCTCTGCTATCTCCTTTTCACTCAGGGCCATCGCAATCATGCCGTCAAAATTCCAGCCGAGCGCCTGCTGCATAATATCGTCCTTCTCATGGCGCGCAACCAGCATCATATAGTAGCCGTGTTCCCGGATCTGATACTCCAGGTTTCCAAGCATTGCCGACACAAAGGGATCCTCAAAGGAAGAAGCATTTCCTTTCTTCATGAAACCAAGCGCCACACCAATGAGACCGGAGCTGTTGTTCGCCAGTATACGCGCGCTGATACTCGGCACGTACTCCATCTCCTTTAAAATCCGGTTGATTTTCTCGACCGTTGCCTTCGAGACGCGCCCTGTCTTTCCGTGTATTACATTCGAAACCGTCGTCGGGCTGACCCCTGCGCGGTCTGCTATATCTTTGATTCTAATCATCGGTTCTCTGCCTTTCCTTTTTCTTCACAATTTTCTGAATTCTGTTATGTTTATTTTACCAAGACGGCAAAATGTTTACAACTACTTTGCATCGGCAAACACTACAAAATTATTACATTTTCTTAAACGATATGTAAGAAAATCTCCATCCCTCCTTCATTTACTTTCCGCCGGTTCCGTGGTAAGATAGGATGACAGAAAAAGTTCACCTTTTTTCTGTAAGAAAGGACCTACACATCATATGCGGCTTGCATTTACAAATTTTTCGATAAAATCTCCCACTGGCAAGAAATCCGGCCGTTTTTTTCTTGCCCTTTTTCTGGGTATTTTTCTCTTCCTCGCTCATCCCATACTCTGTCAGGCTGGTTTTGCCTCCAGTACGCCGTTTACCGGTGCCTCCTGGGAACTGGTCGGGGAATATCCGATTCTCGGCAGCAACGGCGCGGTGCAGTCCGTCTGTGCGACGGAAGATTATATCATCTGCATCGAAAATTTTAATGATCTGACGACAGAGCCGGACGTAGTCTCTGCCTACTATAAAAATGATACAGACGCAGACGGAAATCCCGTTACGCAGTATTCCCTCGCGCATCAGGTAAGGGACGCAGACTTTGCTCACGCAAACGGTATGGCATACAATCCCGTCACACATGAAATCCTCGTGAGCGGCTACAGCAGCCCGGATGCTTCCAATTACGGATGTATCTTCCGCCTCGACCCGGATACTCTCGAGCAGAAAGAGCGGATCCAGCTCTCGACAAGCTACAATATTCTCGGTATTGATTATCTTCCCTCCACCGGCGGCTATCTGATCCAGACCGATGCGGACGGCGGCTACGGCTTTAAACTCCTCGATGCCTCACTTCAGGTGGTGGATGACTGGGGCACGTATCCCTTCGATTTTTACATGGAAAACTTTCAGGATCTCTGTGTTTCCGGCGATCTCTTTTTTCTTTTTCCGCTGACGATGCATCTCGGAATCGGAAACTTTATCCAGACATACTCGCTCTCGCAGAAAACACTGCTTGCGGACGACACGGTTGATTTTGGCTTTTCCGACGATATCACCATCAATGAACCAGAGGGCCTCTGCGAGACAAATCCTGGGGAATTTATTGCGATTGTAAACGTAACAAAGGCAGATGGTGGACGGTACGTGCAGTTCTACCGCACCCGGGTGCCGTATCTGTTCACGGTTTCCACTTCCGCGGCGGAGCATGGCTCGGTGTCCGAGGGCGGGGAAGTTTCCCGCGGAGAGGAAAAAACCGTTTCCTACACGGCAGACGAAGGCTTCCGGCTCGCGAAGCTCTCGGTGGACGGCTTGTATCTGCCGGTGACGGAATATCCGGACAGCTACACATTTTCCGATATCCAGAAGGATCATACCCTTGCCGTAACGTTTGAACCGGTTCCGACGGCGACACCGACGCCGACTGCCACTGCGACGCCGACCGAAACACCGGCCATAACCCAGACACCGGAACCGGCCATTTCCAAAGCACCGGCATCATCCACGGTTTCCTTCTCATCTGTGGCTTCCCATTTCGCAGCGTTCTGGAAAGGCACTGTGCATGCCGCTTCCTGGTTCCGCCATCTTGCCTCGGCCGGTGCATCCCTTTTTGCCCGTATCCGGAAGGCAGATCCTGTTTTTCTGGCGATGCCGTTTGTCCTTCTCGTTCTGATTCTGCTCTTTGTCCTCCGCCTGCGGTATGTCCGCCGCATCCGGCGGGAGCGGTCGCGGAAAGCGCTGGAACACAGAAGAAGAACGTACGAAGAACTGGTCAGAGAATTTACGGAAGATCCGAAGGACGAAGAGGTTTCCATCGATGAGCTGCTGCTTACAATTGACGAACTGCAGAAGGAAGAACAGAAAAACACTTAAATGAAACGTATTCACCAGATCAGGAATTGATCCTCTCGGCACAAAAAAAGTATCCCGTTCCTTTTGGGGAAGCGGGATACTTTTTTATTTACACGGGCAACGAGCTAAAGTCCGTGCTTGTTTTTACTCTTCGTAATCGAGTGCCGCACGCTCCGTTGTGTACGGACGTACATAGGTGTCTGCTACTTTTACGTGCTCTGGATGTTTTGCATATACAGCTACATCCTCTGCTTTTTCCAGGGTTGTGACAAGTGCCATATCATGGGTGGAAGATGCAAGCGGTGCTTCTACAAAGTCAACCGTCAACAATCCCGGCACTTTGCCGACCAGGCTTTTCAGGTTCTCTGCCATCGCTTTTTTCAGCTCCGGTTTCTTTGCATCCTCTACTTCCGGTTTGAATTTCCACATAACAATATGATGTACCATTGTATTTTTCTCCTTTGCTTTTGTTTTATTGCCAATTCACACAGTTTCTGTGCAAATACCAGCCTTTTGTTACGGCTCTTCGCCTGCAATCCGCAGAATATCCTCAATCTCTTCCACGGACATGTCAAGATACGCGGAAAGCTCTGCCACACTGAAATCCATGTCATCGCCGTCGGAGAGTTCCTCGATGGCGTCTTTTAAGCGGTTTACTTTATTGACTACAGTATTGTCCTTATGTTTCTGAACTCTGTGTTCTTCCATGAAATCGCTGATCGTCTCACGCACAGCCGCATCAATCGCCTGCTCCGCCGTCTCAGCTTTTACAACGGACTCCAGCGCTACTAAAAGTCCGACATTTCCCTCCTGCACCAGATCCATCAGGAAGAAATCGCGGGTGTGCATTTCTTTTGCGGTCTCAATAACTTTCGGAAGCCAGAGCTGCACGAGCATGCTCTTTGCAAGGGAATCGCCCTCTGCCGCTTTCCGGTAAAGCTCTGCCGTTTCTTCCTCCGACGGTGTTCCTGTCTCCGGCAGTTCGTCAAGATACTGCTGTAAGGCACGCAGCTCCTCCTCGGAAAACTCCGGTTTTTTCTTTTCTTTTTCGGTCTCCTCCGGCACGACGCCCGGCTCATAATCTGCCACATCGACCTGCTCCATCGTCAGATATTCGCAGACAAAGGTGACTTTCTGCTCATCCAGTGCAAAGTCTTCAAAAAAGTCTCTGACTTCTTTCATCGTTACTTTATTTTCATGGTCTCTGGCGTAGGACAGCAATTCGGAGAGCTTCTCCTGGAACTTTTTCTGTTCGTCCTGCATCTTTTTTACCCTCTCTTTCTTCCGTTTCACGATTCCATTTCTTCGTACATTTTTTTCAATTTGTCCATTGCTTTTTCTGCTTTGAAAAGCTACTATAAAAGCAAACGAAAAACCACATTCAAGTGGAAAGGAGAATCCTTATGAAACAATTTTTTCAGGATGTGAAAAACAGTTTCCTGCTTTCAGCCGCTGTCTCTATTATACTAGGTATCGTGCTGATCGTCTACCCCGTAAAAACGAGTTTGCTGATCTGTTATATCGCCGGAGCACTGCTCCTGTTTGGCGGCGTTGTTGCGTTGATCCGCTACATTGCAAGCCGCGGCGAGCCGTTTTTCTTCCGCTACGATCTGTTCGTTGCCCTGGTACTGATTCTGTTCGGCTGCTTCGTTATCTTTGAAAGTGACCTTGTAATCGCATTCATCCCGGTTGTCATCGGTATCATCCTTCTGGCAAACGGACTGCTCAGCATTCAGAAGGCGTTCAACCTCAAAAAAACAGGGCTGGAAAAATGGTGGCTTGAGTTCCTGCTGGCTCTTTTAACCAGCGTTCTCGGCATCATCATCTGTACCAATCCGTTTGATGCCGTTGCAACCACAAACATTTTCATCGGTATCTGCCTTGTCTACAGCGGCATTTCCGATCTTGTCACCACCTACTACATGGGCCGCGCAAAACGCCGGATCAAAAACGTCATCCAGACCGAGATCAACCAGCAGAAAATCCTGCACGATGACAATGTGATTGATGTGGATGAGGACGAGCTTCACTAAAAAACAGCTTCTTCCATAAAAATCTTCTTTCATACGAAAAACCGGAACCCGGCACCGCTTTCAAACAGCGGCTCCCGGGTTCCGGTTTTTCTCTGTATTTCTTTTTTTATTTATTCCTCGTGTTTGCTCAGTACTTCCATGCCTTCTCTTAACTTCAGGCGGATCTTTCCAAGCTCCAGACCATTTGCGCCGAAGTACAGCTTCAGGTAGTGGTTCGGGCCGAAGAAGAAGCCAAGGTCTCTCGTCTCTTTGATCCACTCACCTTTTGTTCCGCGGATGCTGATCATAGTTTTTACGATATTGTCGATGTACACGGTTACCGGCAGCTGTGCGAGGTCTTCCAGATCGGATTTCATCTCGATTTCGATATCGTACGTTCCCATCTTGTCAGCCAGAATCGTAACACCGCATACTTCACTGTTTCCTTTTTTCGTGTTCCATGCGGATGCGTCAATCACAACATCTCCCGTTGCCGGATCTGCCTCGTATGTTACAAGATCTGCTGCAACGAAATCGTTGTCGCCCATCTGCTCCTGTGCTTCTTTCTCTTCCTCGCTGATGCGGTCCAGGAACCGTAAGATGCTTGGAGTTCCAAGGATGAAATGCAGGACATTCATCGCATTTCTCTGCAGGTCGCCTCTTGTGATCTCGCCGTTTTCCAGTGCCTCTTTCACATCGTCCTGTCCCATATCGGAGCAGTCGGTGCATACCATGAAGACATCGTTTCCGGCAGATACCATCGGTGCATGGGTTGTTTTGGTTGCTTCATATCCCTCACGGTTTGACATTGCCCACCAGTCAGTCATAACGAAGCCGTCGTAGTTCCACTCGCCGCGCAGAATCGTGGTCAGAAGATCGTAATTTCCTGCAGTCCAGATGCCGTTGACCGGTCCGTAAGTGCTCATGATGGATCTTGCGCCGCCTTCTTTGACTGCGATTTCATATCCCTTCAGATAGATTTCACGCAGGGCACGCTCGGAAACAACGGCGTCCACATGATGTCGGTTGGACTCCTGGTTATTTGCACAGAAATGTTTGATGGTTCCGGTTACATCGGATTTTTCCATACCAAGAATCTGTACGGCACTGATCCATCCGGTCAGGTACGGATCCTCGGAGATATACTCAAAGTTACGGCCGTTCAGCGGGTTTCTGTGAATATTCATACCAGGTCCGAGCAAGGCATCGACACGGTTCTGTCTCATCTCGCGTCCTGTCATCTCGTACAGATCTTCTACCAGCGGAAGGTCAAACGTACAGCCAAGCAGGGTTCCGTTCGGCATGGAGAAGGCTCTCGTTCCGCAGTCAAAGCGGAGTCCGGACGGGCCGTCGGTACAGCAGGCTGCCGGAATACCGAATTCCTGCAGTTCCGGTGTCAGGCCGCCGAATGCTGCTGCGGTTCCCGGAGTAACCTTCGGGCTGCACATGCCCTCGCCGCGGAAGATGCAGATCAGATCTTCATCGGAAAGCTGTGCCACGAACTCTTCCATCGTTACTTTCTTATCCAGGACATCACCGAGCTTGTAGCCTTTGTCACCGGTATAGGTGATCGGCTCCATGCGGTTTTCTTTCATGCGCTCGATCGGATCTACGGTGCGCAGAGGAGCTGCCTCATATCCCGGTTTTAACGTTCCGTCTTCGCCCGGAACAGCTTTCATGCGCTCAAATGCTTCTACCGGAGCCATAGCCTCGGTCAGGATCTCAACCACTTTGAACGGCTGCTCGTATGCACCGGCAAAGGCTGCGCTTCTGACATCGCTTCCGACGTAGAACTCATAACTGCCCTCTTCGAGTACGTAGCAGGATTTGTGGCCGGTTGCACCGCTGTCATCGTAGGATGCAAAGCTCTCTTTGGTCACATCGATCGTCAGCGTCTCTTTTGCGCCTGGTGCAAGAACACCGGTCTTTGCAAAACCGACGAGTGCGCGGGATGGTTTTCCAAGAACACCCTGCGGAGCTTTTACATAAACCTGAACAACCTCTTTACCATCCGTTTTGCCGGTATTTTCAACGGTTGCCGTCACGGTTACATTGTCAACATCTTTCTCTTCTGCCTCTGCGGTCACGGCAAATGTCGTATAGGAAAGACCAAAACCGAACGGATACAATACTTTCTCTTTTGCAAAGGTCTCAAAGTAGCGGTATCCGACGTAGATATCCTCTTTGTACTCATTGCGGGTCAGATCGCCGAAGCAGCTTTGGGACGGATAGTCCTCGATATTCTCTGCAATCGTGTCGGTCAGCTTACCGCACGGATTGACTCTTCCCATCAGTACATCGGCAACACCGTTTCCGCCTTCCTGACCACCCTGCCATACATAGAGAACAGCTGCCGGATTGCACTCTTTCACCCATTTCATGTCGATAATGTTTCCGACGTTCAGCACAACGATTGTTCTTGCAAATGCTTTGCTGACTTTTTCTACCATCTCTTTTTCAGTATCGGTTAAGAGATAGCTGCCTGCCTCATTTTTGTTGTCCTGATCCTCACCTGCGGTACGGCCTACAACAACGATGGCTGCATCGGCGCCTTTTGCACTCTCCACGATCTCGTCGGTCAGCTCCATCTCTTTTTGGGACCACGGCACCTTGCCCCAGCCCTGTCCTTCGTCGTACGGATTTTTCTCGATCCATTTTTCGTATGTTCCAAGAAGATTCTCGTCGAGTGTAATGTCTTTTTCTTCTTTTAAGGCATCCAGAATACCGACAACGTATTTCGTATTGACAAGACCGCCGGAGCCAAGTCCGCTCTTATAATAGTGGAATGCAATTCTTCCGAAAACAGCCACTTTGTCTCCTTTTCGAAGCGGGAGTGCCTCATTTTCGTTTTTCAGAAGTACACAGCCTTCTGCCGCTGCCTGACGGGCCAGTGCTGCATATTTGTTGAAATCCAGTGGTGTAAATTTTCCCATTTTGTTCCCCTTTCTCCTGTATCCTTTCTGATCCGACAAGTGCCGGGACACCTGATACTTCCGGGTCCCGGCACCTGTTCTGGTCTCTTGTCTTTTATTATCTCGTATTCCTGGCTTTTTTTCCAGTTCTTTTCTTATCTTTTTTTCGTCTGATATTGACCTTTTTGTTCCTGTCTTATCCGATCAGTCCCTGGACAATTAATACCAGAAGCAGCAACGGCAGAATATAAGAAAGATAAACCCGTACCCAGTCCGGCACTTTCAGGCCCCCGCCCTTATTTGCCTCTGCCTGGTAGTTTTTGAAGCCCCAGCCCCATTTTGAAGTACAGAACAGAAGGTAAATCAGAGAGCCGACCGGCAGCAGAAGGTTGCTGACGATAAAGTCCTCAAGATCAAGAACGGTGCTTCCTGCGCCGAGCGGCTGGAATCCGGACCACACATTGTAGCCGAGTGCACACGGCAGGGATCCTAAGATCACCAGAATGCAGTTGATGATGGCTGACTGTTTTCTGGAAACGCCGAAAATCTCAGAAAAACAGCACATGATATTCTCAAATACAGCGATGATGGTAGACAGCGCCGCAAAGAACAGGAACAGGAAGAAGAAGCTTCCGAAAATCCGTCCGCCCTTCATCGAGGTGAAAATGTGCGGCAGCGTCATAAAGATCAGCTTCGGGCCGCTGTCCGGCTGTACGTTGTAGGAGAAGCACGCCGGGAAAATGATGAGGCCTGCGGTAATCGCTACAAACGTATCGAGCGCTGCAATGCTGACTGCCTCGCCGAGCAGGGATTTTCCGCCGTTTAAGTAGCTGCCGAAAATCAGCATCGCGCCGATACCAAGGCTCAGCGTAAAAAATGCCTGGCTCATCGCGTTTGTGATAATGTGGAACAGTCCCACCTGTTCGATCTGCTGCATATCCGGCACCAGATAGAATTTCAGTCCCTCTTTGGCACCCGGCATCGTAAAGCTGTAAACCGCAAGGAAAATCATGATGACCATCAACACGATCATCATCACCTTTGTAACACGCTCCACGCCGTTCTGCAGACCCACCGAACAGATCAGAAAGCCTGCAATTGTAATAATCAGCATGGTAATGACAAGAATCGACGGAGATGAAAGCATCTCGTTGAATTTTCCGGTTACGGCGTCGCCTGTCAGGCCGCTGAATTTTCCGATTAAAAAGCTGTAGAAATAGTACAGCATCCAGCCTGCAACGACGGTGTAGAACATCATCAGCAGATAGTTTCCGATGAGGGCAACGTATCCGTGGATATGCCACTTCTGCCCTTTCTTTTCCAGTTCCCCATACGCGCGCACGGTACTCTTTTTGCTTCCTCTTCCGATGGCAAGCTCCATCGACAGAATCGGAACTCCCATGATGGCAAGGAACAGCAGGTAAAACAGCACGAAAATGCCGCCTCCGTTGTTTCCTACCATATACGGAAATTTCCATACATTTCCGATGCCGATGGCACATCCTGCCGAAAGCAGAAGAAAGCCAAGGCGCGATTGGAATGTTTCTCGTTCCATTTCTTTTTGTTCCTCCCTTTTTTCTTCCATACTCCCGGAATTTCTCCGCAAGTACATCTTCGTACAAAACCAAGACTTCAGACAGCACCGTTCTGCCGTTCTTTCCGGTATGCCGACGGCGAGATTCCCATATGGTGACGGAATACTTTTCCAAAATAGTTTCCACTGGAAAATCCGGTTTCTGCTGCAATCTCTTCCACACTCTTTCCGGTATTCAAGAGCAGCGTCATCGCTTTGCGAATTCTCGCTTCCTGAAGATACTGCATGGGAGAAACGCCTGTTTCCTCCCGGAAGCATCTCGTAAAATGGGCAAAGGAAACCCGGCTCTGTTCTGCCAGCTGTTCAATCCCCTGCACAGATGCGCAGTCGGTATCCATCTGCCGTATCGCTTCCCGAACAAAAAAATGTGTCTGCTTCCGCTCCGGACGCTGTACCTCCCGCAGAAGAGAACAAAAAAACTGATACAAAAACACACCGCATTCATACGGTTCCGACCGGTAACCGTTTTTCAGTTTTCGATGCATCTGCAGTGCAGTCCGAATTGGCTCGCTATCTGCATCCGCATAAAAAACATCTCCTGTTTTTTCAAACAGTCGTTCTGCCGCATAGGACACTGCACTTCCACGAAAATGAAAATACAGAAAAATCCATGGTTCTTCGGATTCCGGATGCAGATAATATCTGCTATTCTCCGGAATCTGACACAAAAATCCTCTCCCGGGACGCATTTCATACGTTTTTCCGTTTTTTTCAAACCATCCTGTTCCCGAAAGCGTATACTGCATCAGCCATCCGGAATATGTTCCGCGGTCTGTATTATGAAATGCATACGGTTCCTTCCATCTCTTTTCCACCCCGCCGTCCAGCAGCAAAAACGGAGCGTTCGGCCAGTGATCCAGATCCAGGATTCCATATACTCCGATCAGATCTTCCATCAAAAAATTACCTCTTTTATCCGGTTTGTCTTCTTGTTTTGCACTATGTCCTTTATTATACTTTTCTTATCAGAAAAAAACAAGCATTGCTTTAGAAAGGAGTTTTTTCTTATGCATCTGACAAACAAAAATACATGTGCACCAACCCCACCGATGGGCTGGAACAGCTACGATTACTATGATACAACCGTGGACGAGGCTGCGGTAAAGGCAAATGCCGACTATATGGCAAAGCACTTAAAAGCATATGGCTGGGAGTATATTGTAGTGGATATCCAGTGGTATGCAAAAAAGGCCGGTTCCATGCGCGACCGGTATCAGTATATTCCATTCTCTGAACTGGAAATGGACGAATACTCCCGTCTGCTGCCGGATCCCGAACGTTTTCCATCTTCTGCAGACGGTTCCGGCTTTAAACCACTTGCCGACTATGTACACAGTCTGGGGCTGAAATTCGGAATTCACATCATGCGCGGTATTCCGCGAATCGCTGCACATCATCACGGAAAGATCAAGAACAGTTCTCTTGGTGCTGAACACGTTGTCGATCCTACGGTCATCTGCGGCTGGAATCCGGATATGTACGGTGTACGCGATCTTCCGGAAGGACAGCTTTACTATGATTCCCTGCTGGAGCTCTACGCTTCCTGGGGTGTTGATTACATTAAATGCGATGATATCTGTAATACCAACATGCACAAAAATCCGTTTGCAGCTGCGCATGAGATCGAGATGCTCTCGAATGCCATCCAAAAATGCGGACGGCCGATCGTCCTCTCTCTGTCTCCGGGACCTGCGCTCATAGAGAAAGCATGGTTCTATGAAAAGCACGCGAATCTCTGGCGCATCACCGATGATTTCTGGGACAACTGGGCACAGTTAAAGGATATGTTCCAGCATTGCGAGCTCTGGCAGAGCCACGTCTCTGCCGGCTGTTATCCGGACTGTGATATGCTGCCGCTTGGCGAACTCGGAAAAGGTTTTGCTACAGAACATCATACGTATTTTACCCCGGATGAGCAGAAAACGATGATGACACTCTGGTGTCTCTTCGGCTCTCCACTGATGCTCGGTGCCGAAATGACGCTTCTCGATGACGATACACTGGCACTTCTTACGAACACGGATATTCTCGCGATGCTGCCTCCGTCCGTTCGTCCGCATCAGATCACGCGTACAGACAATGAAGCTGTGTGGTATGCAAAGGATGACACAACCGGAACAACCTACGTTGCACTTTTTAATCTTTCGGATGCACCGCAGACGGTTTCTTCCACACTTGCCGATGCAGACTGCCCACTGGAGTCTGTTGCGGCGAAAGAACTCTGGAGCGGTAAAGCACTTTCTTTAAACGGCGGTTTTTCTGCTTCTCTTGCTCCGCACGCCTGCAGCGTATGCCGTTTTGAAACACGATAAAACGATCATTTCTTAAGACAAGCAGCAAATCATGTCCTGCCCGGGACCAAAACAATGGTTTTTCCTCCGGGCAGGGCATTTTTATGCTCTATTCATACCGCGCAATCTCTTTCCGCAGCCGTTTCATAATCCGTTTTTCCAGCCGCGAAATATACGACTGTGAAATTCCAAGAAGATCCGCGACTTCTTTCTGCGTTTTCTCCCGCCCCTCTGGCATATTGATGCCAAACCGGAGTTTCACGATCACCTGCTCCCGCTCAGAGAGCTTGCTGATTGCGCTTCCCAGCACGCGGTGTTCCGCCTCCTGCTCGAGCCCCTGATAGATCACATCCTCCTCCGTTCCGAGGATATCCGACAAAAGAAGCTCATTTCCATCCCAGTCTACATTGAGCGGCTCATCGATCGAGACCTCCATCCGTGTCTTGTTATTTCTCCGCAGATACATCAGAATCTCGTTCTCAATGCACCGGGACGCGTACGTGGCAAGCTTGATCTTTTTTTCCGGATTGAACGTGTTAATTGCCTTGATGAGGCCGATGGTTCCAATCGAAATCAGATCCTCCACACCAACTCCTGTATTATCAAATTTCTGTGCAATGTAGACGACGAGACGCAGGTTGTGTTCGATCAGCTCGCTCCTTGCCGTCTCGTTTTCCGGATCGGAAAGCCCCGCAATCGCATCGGCCTCCTCCTGTCCTTCCAAAGGCGCCGGGAGAACATCTGTGCCCCCGACATAAAAAATTTCTCCTGTCTGACGAAATACAGCCGGCACGGACCGCGGCAGCATACGAAGCCGGAATCCGTTTGGCAGTGCAGCCTGCAGCATACTTCATTCCTCCTGTCCTTCCATGAGATCTGGATGCAAAATTATTTCATAGCCCCTGGGAGATGAACTATTTTCTCCGCCAAGCGCAATCAGCGGTCCGCTTATGTGCCTGGCTGTATGTTCTGTCACAAGAATCATTTCCGAGATCCGGATCACCGGCAGAAAGCCCCGGCCTTCCAGTCCGCGAAACGGTATGTAACGGGGCTGCAGCGCAAGAAGCCGTTCCGGCTCCGGCACCGTCTCGTGCCTTGCAAGCGCCGCAATCCCTGTCCGCATTTCGTCCGGGAACAATTCGAGTATCACAGTGTACGGTACGACCGAGACCGGCTTTTTGGTTGTGGCATCCCGCAAAGTATTGCCCGTGTCGTACAGTCCTTTTACTTTTTTCCATTTCCCATTCTGCACAAGCTGTACCGTAACCTGCCTGGCGTGTTCCAGGAGCATCTCCTTTCGGATCTTCAGCAGGAGGAGTGTTCCCGCATATGCGGCACTCCCGGAAAGAAGAAAAAGAAAAATTCCCCTTCCCGGCATCAGCTCCCGGAACAGGCGGTATGCACTGCCGATCAGAAAACCGGACAGTATATAGCCTGCCATTCCCACCACAAGATCCCGTACTGTCGTGATTCTGCAGCCAGATTTCACCATCCCTGTTGTAATTCCGATTCCGACCAGGGCGAGCAGCGCACCCGGCAGATACCGTGCAAACACGGCATACAGCACCGCATAACCGGCGCCGAGCGCGGCTGCCGCAAAACTCCTTCTTCGCGTGGCAGATCGTTTCAGAAGAAAGGAGGAAAGGCGCAGAATAGTATAATTCAGCAGAAGATTCTCTGCAAAGAGAAGATCCAGAAAGATCTCATAGTGCAAAAAAACACCCCCTGCGCCTTTTGCATGGTCTGAATTTCTAACAGACCCTATTATAGACGGAAGGGGGTGAATTTTTTGTCGTTTTCGGAAGAATGACCTTCTTTTTTGATCAACAAACTTCGACACGCCGCAACATTTTCGGTCTGCGGCGTGTCGAGGTAAATTCGTTATTTGCTTATTATTCTTTGCTTATCTGCGGTTTCTTAAGAAATCCGGGATCTGGATGTCCTTTTTCGGAACATTGCTTGTCATGGTCTGCTGAGCCTGTACCTGCGGCTGCACCTGAACCTGTGGCTGCGGCTGTACCGGAGCGGAAGCTTTCGGAGCAGTGTGTACCGGAGCGGCTGCCTGTGCAGAGAAGCTGCTGCTGGAAAATGCGCTCTTTCTTGCATCTGCCGGCTCTTTGCGGGATACGCTTGCCTGTTTCGCCGTTGCATCGTTGAGGCCTGTTGCGATAACGGTGATCTTCGCTGTATCGGTAACAGAATCATCATACATAGCACCGAAGATGATGTTTGCATCCTCTCCAGCCAGATTCTGTACGTAACTTGCAGCATCATTTGCATCCATAAGGGAGATATCTCCGGAAATGTTGATGATAACGTGGCTTGCACCCTCGATGGTGGTCTCAAGCAGCGGACTGGAAACAGCCTGCTGTACAGCCTCGAGCGCTTTGTCGTCGCCCTTTGCCTCGCCGATACCGATGTGGGCGATACCCTTGTCGGTCATAACGGTCTGAACATCTGCGAAGTCGAGGTTGATGAGTGCCGGCAGGTTGATCAGGTCTGTGATGCCCTGTACGGCCTGCTGCAGAACCTCGTCTGCTTTCTTTAATGCCTCCGGCATGGTTGTCCGGCGGTCTACGATTTCAAGAAGTTTGTCGTTCGGGATCACGATCAGGGTATCTACGTTTTCCTCGAGTTTTTCGATTCCCATCAGCGCATTGCTCATACGGGTTCTTGCCTCGAATTTGAACGGTTTTGTTACAACGCCGACAGTCAGAATGCCCATTTCTTTTGCAACGCCTGCTACAACCGGTGCTGCACCTGTTCCGGTTCCGCCGCCCATACCGCAGGTGACGAATACCATATCAGCGCCTTCCATGATCTGTTTGAGCTCTTCGATGCTCTCCTCGGCTGCTTTCTCTCCAACCTCAGGTTTTGCTCCTGCGCCCAGTCCCTTGGTCAGCTTCTCGCCGATCTGGAGAATGGTAGGTGCCTTACAGAGGGTCAGCGCCTGTTTATCGGTGTTGATTCCAACGAATTCAACGCCGCCGATGGATTCCTCCACCATTCTATTTACAGCATTATTTCCTGCACCACCTACACCGATTACGATAATCTTTGCAGATGATTCTGCCTCATTTGTCATGATCTCTAACAATTTCAACTTCCTCCTTTTGATTATGAACTGCTGTCTATCTCAAAATAGTCTGATATTCTGATGGTCATACATAAAGATATAATATAATTTCTTCGGAAAATAATCAACTGTTTTTTTCGTATTTCATAAAAAATTCAGGATTATTGCGTTTTTTTGACGGCTTTCCTTTCCTCTTATACATCTTTCGAGAAGACAAAGCTGCTGTCGCCGTCCTTGTAATCCTCCATATGGAGTTCTCCGGAAAGACCGGAAAGGCTCGGCAGGATTGCTGCTACGCGCGTCATCTTTTCTTCTAACGCCGTATCGGTTCCAAGCAGAATCCGCACGGTATCATAGTAATGCAGAATAATTTCGCTGTTCTCATTAAATTCCACACTGTCCGGCGTGATATTGTATTTCTCCGTCATTCTCGTAAGTGCGAGCATGGTGCGGAAAACTGCCGGTTTTTCAACCGGGAGCTGCTTGTTCACGGTCACATAGTCAAACGTAAGTCCTGTTACAAGCGGAACATCGGAAAGGGTCGGCTGAAAGTCTGTCGTTGTCACACGTGCACTTTTAATCGTATCCGCCGAGAGCGCACCGTCGGACGTACTGCTTTCGGATGCTGTGCCATCGGATGATACGCTTTCGGATGCAAGCGACTCACTCGTAAGGGATCCATCCGCACTCGTTCCATCGGAGGCGGTTCCGTCGGAAGGCTCACCCTCCGCAGGTGTTTCCTGCTCCTCGTCCACGCACTCCAGCACGATGCCGTTCTTGTCAAAATAGACCTTCTGGCCTTCGTACTCGACATAACCGACCACTTTTTTCTCATTTACCTGGATGCAGATGGTGTCATAGCTTACAAACGTAAACTCCACGGAGTTCATAAAAGGAATATCGCTCATATCAACCTTCGAATGAAACGTCGTAAGAAGCACCGTGTTTTTCATCCACTTGTCGTCCGCGACCATCTCTTTGATTTCATCTTTTGTATACCGGGTGTTCCCCGCCACCTGGATATTGCGGATTTTGAACACATTAAAAAACAAGGCACCTGCAAGGCCGACGCCAAGCACCACCCCGGTCAGAATCCGTATTTTTCTGTTTTTCTTCTTTTTTCTGTTTTTTTTCTGTCTCATATTTCTTTTTCTACGATAATCTTGGCTCCGAGTTCCCGGAGCGTTTCTGGAAACCGTTCATACCCCCGCTCAATCAGTTCTGTCTGCCGGATTGTGGAAAATCCTTCTGCGGCAAGCGCCGCCGATACGAGTGCCGCGCCGCCCCGAAGATCCTGGGAAACAACTTCTGCACCGTGCAGACGGCTTTTTTCGGCCGTCAGCCATTTTCCGCAGATCTGCAGCGTACCGCCCATTTTCTGCAGCTCCTCTGCCGTCCGGAGGCGGTCCTCAAATACATTTTCACAGATACAGCTCTTTCCTTCCAGCGTCATCGCTGCCGCCAGATACAGCGACTGCAGATCCGTCGGAAAACCGGGATATTCCTCTGTCTCCACGTACGGAACAGCATGCTGCACGTTTTTGCTGTCTGCTACCAGTGTACCACTCTTCCTTGTATATTGTCCACCTATTTTCTGATAGAGGGACAGAACCGCCCCCATTTCGTCCAGCGGCGCGCCGGAAAGCGTCAGGTGCCCCCGCGTCGCCGCGCCCATCAGAAGATACGTCCCTGCCGCGATCCGGTCACCCGGAACACGATACCGGCAGCCGGACAGCAGTCTCTTTCCCTGCCTTCCGTAAACGGTAATCTGCTCCGTCCCCTCGCCGGTAATCTCCGCTCCCATGGCCTTAAGAAACCGGCAGAGATGAACCACTTCCGGCTCCCGCGCACAGTGCTCCAGCCTTGTTGCACCTTCCGCTCCGACAGCAAAAAGAACCGCATTTTCCGTCGCCCCGACACTCTTTTTCGGAAAGCAGAGCACGGCTCCTTTCGGATGATCTGCCTTTGCCCGAATGGTGCCGTCCTCCTCGAAGACCTCGGCTCCCAGAAGCTCCATTGCCCTCTGATGCAGGTCCGTCGGCCGCTTTCCGATCCGGCAGCCGCCGGCCCCTGCAAAGTATGCCTCCCCTGTCCTTGCAAGAAGACTTCCCAGAAACAAAAGAGAGGCGCGCAGTCTCTTCGAAAGCGCTCCCTCCACACGGCTTTTTTCGATCTTTTCACAGTTCATGTGGAGCGCATTCCTCTCCCACCAGACTGTTCCGCCAAGGCTTCTTACAATCTCCGCCATATCCTCCACATCGGAAATCTTCGGGCAGCCTTCCAGCACGACCTCCTCTTTTGTCAGAACCGCCGCCGCGATCATGGGAAGAACGGCATTTTTGGAACCCTGGACTGTTACCGTTCCGCAAAGCCGCCTTCCGCCGAGAATCTGATATACTCCCACCTGTTCTCTCCCATCCGGCCTCTCTTTTTACGGTATGCATTACACTCCCGTTTTGTTCCCGTTCTGCAGCGCTTTTCCGCCTTTTTAATCGGTGTCCCTCGAGACCGACAGGGCAAGCCCCATCTCGCCGAGCAGAAACAGCACGGAGGTGCCGCCGTAACTGATAAAAGGCAGCGTAATGCCGGTATTCGGAATCGTATTTGTCACAACCGCGATGTTCAGGATCACCTGAAGCGCAATATGCCCCATAATTCCGCCCGCAATCAGTGCTCCGCCAAGATCCCGCGCATGGATCGAAATGACCATCAAGCGCCAGATCAGCACCGCAAACACGGCGATCACCAGGCAGGCGCCGAACAGTCCGCCCTCCTCACAGATAATCGAAAAGATCATATCATTCTGCGCTTCCGGCACAAAGCCAAGCTTCTGCAGGCCTTTTCCAAGCCCACAGCCAAAGATTCTCCCGCTGCCGATCGCATAGAGTCCCTGAATGGTCTGGAACCCCTTCTCGTACGCCTCCGGGTTGCGCCAGATGGCAAGGCGTTCGAGGCGGTAGCTCTCCATCATCAGAAAAACGGCAATAAACCCGATGCCGGCGCCTCCGATTCCGAGAAACGGCAGGTAGCCCGGATGTGAAATAAAGATCAGAAACGCACAGATTCCGAGCAAAATAATCGCCGTACTTAAGTTATTGCTTCCGACAAGCGCTGCAATCGGCAGGGTGCACAGCACCGCCTTTGTCATAAACCAGAGACTGTCGGACCGGCCTTTCGTGTGCTCCATCACCCAGGGCAGGAAGAGAATCACCGCCATCTTGGCAAATTCCGAGGGCTGGAACGATAAGGGGCCAAGCTTTAACCACCGCTTCGAGCCGTTGTACTCACTTCCGAAAAAGAGCACCGCCGTCGAGAGCGCAAGGGAAGCCGCATAAAACCACGGTGCCAGTGCAAACAGCCGCCGGTAATCTATTTTTGCAACCGCATACATACCGATCACACCGAGCGCACTTGCAAAGAGCTGCTTCTTGAAATAATAAGCCGGGTCATGGAATCTGACCCGGCCGTTATACGCGCTGGCGCTGTACAGAATCACAAGGCCAAGGCCAAGCAGAATCCATACCGTCACCAGCAGCGTCCCATCTATTTTTTTCTCTTTTTCCTTCCGCATCCGCGCCACACCCGCCGTTCGCTCTTTTTCAGCTTATGCGGGATAGTTTCCTGATATGACGTTTTTACAGTGCTCTTACGTACTCCTTAAACAGCTCACCGCGCTGCTCGTAGCTCTTAAACTGATCCCAGCTTGCGCAGGCCGGGGAAAGAAGAACCGCATCCCCTGCATTTGCCTTGTCGTGGCAGATCTGTACGGCTTCTTTTAAGTTGTCTGCCATGATAATGTCGTTGAATCCGACGCTTCTTGCCGCTTTTGCGATCTTCTCTTTCGTATCTCCGATCAAAACCAGGAAGCGTACCTTTCCATCGAATGCCTGAATCCACTCTTCGTAGGTGGACTGCTTGTCGTAGCCGCCGCCGATCAGCAGAGTCGGGCGGTTCATCGCCTGGATGCCTTTGATGGCCGCATCCGGATTCGTTCCCTTGGAATCGTTGTAATATGCCACGCCGTCCTTCTCGCAGACATACTCGATGCGGTGCTCTACCCCTGCAAACTCCTGAATGACTTTGCGGACAGTTTCCATCGGCACGCCTGCATGAAGTGCCATCGCAGAAGCAACCATGACGTTTTCAAAATTATGTAGGCCGAGCAGTTTTAAGTCGTCGGTTCTGGTCAGAAGCTCCGTCTCGCCGTTCTTTGCAATGCGGATTTCGCCGTCCTGATAATAGATGCCGTCCTTTAACGCACGCAGACTCGAGAAGTACATCACCTGTACTTTCTTCTCTGTCATCAGTTTTTCGCCGAACGGGCGCAGGATTTCGTCCTCATAATTCAGCACACAGAGATCATCCATCGTCTGATTTTCGGTGATACACTCTTTCACGCGGATATACTCTTCCATCGTGTGATGGCGGTTCAGATGATCCTCGGTAATGTTTGTGATCGCACTTGCCGCCGGATGGAACTCTTTGATGGTTTCCAGCTGGAAGCTGCTGATCTCGGCAACCGTTACGGTATCATCTGTCGTGTCGAGTGCTGCGGATGTGTACGGGGTTCCGATGTTTCCGACCACTTTTACTTCCGGCTGATATGCTTTCATGATCTCGCCGAGCAGTGATGTTGTGGTAGTCTTTCCGTTGGTACCGGTAATCGCAAGCACTTTTCCGCGGCTTACCTGATACGCCAGCTCCACTTCACCGATGACCGGGATCTCTTTTTCTTTCATTTTAAGGACAATCGGCAGATCCGTCGGAACGCCCGGGCTTAAAACGACAAGATCAAGGCTGTCGAGCATCTCCTCCGGGAGCTCGCCTAAGACAACTTCCACGCTGTCACGGCTCTCTAATTTTTTTAAGATTTCTTCTTTTTCGAGTTTGTCATTTCCATCGTAAAGAACGACAGAAGCACCTTTCTTGTGCAGCAGCTCCTCCGCTGCAATTCCACTCTTTCCGGTTCCGAAAACCAGTACTTTTTTTCCTGCGAAAATCATGTTTGATTACCTCCATATTTTAAAGCCCCATCAATGCGATCAGGCATAATATCGCTGTGATTGTAGCAAACACCGTCACAATCTGTGTCTCCGACCAGCCCATCAGCTCGAAATGGTGATGGATCGGCGTCATCTTGAAGATCCGTTTTCCCTTCGTCAGTTTGAAGAATGACACCTGCAGGATCACAGAGAGAATCTCCATCATATAAATGAATCCCACAAGCGGCAGAAATAAGGGGAGACGTAAGAAACACGCCATTCCCGAGACGAAACCGCCGAGTGCCAGACTTCCGGTATCGCCCATAAAGACGCGGGCAGGAAATACATTGAATATCAGAAACCCCAGCAGACTCCCGATAACCGCAAGCGGGGACGGGGAAACACCGTTTCCGAGGCCGATTGATGCCACGGAAAAGAAAACAGCATTTAAAATCGTCACACTCGCCGCCAGCCCGTCAAGGCCGTCGGTAAAGTTGACACCGTTGACCGTTCCAAGAATCACAAAGGCGAGAAACGGAATCGTAAAAATCCCTGCGTCCAGCTCTTTGCCTGGAAGGAACGGAATGCGCATCCGAAGGGAAATTCCGGAAAAACGCGCCAAATACCACAGAAAGACTGCTGTAATCACTGCCTGCAGTGCCATTTTCTGCTTCGGGTACAGCCCGTCGCTGCGGTGCAGCACGACTTTCAGATAGTCATCGAGAAAGCCGATCAGGCCAAAACCAAGCGTCAGAAACAGCACCGGAACCACTTCCGCTCCCTCTTTCCGGAAAAGGAGGGAAACTGCGGTAAACGCCGCCAGAAACATCACGCCGCCCATCGTCGGGGTTCCCGCTTTTTTCTGGTGGCTCGGCACACCCTCTTCCCGCTCCTTCTGCCCCGCTTTGACTTTTCGCAGAAACGGGATCAGAACCGGCCCCAGCGCCAGGCTGATGCCAAAGGAAAGAAGAACCGGCAGGATCATTTCTCTTTTCATAGACGCACCTCTTCCTTTTTGTACGGATTGTGTACGGAACAGGCATGTCAAAATATTTTCTCCAGCCTATTCAGTATATAGCTTTTTGTTCTGTTTCGCAACCTTCTTTTATAATCCAAGTTACGGTTCGCTCAGCAGTGAAACACTTGCTGTTTCGCTGCGTAAGAAAGTGATTCAGGTGTGAGCAGCCCTCCTTTTGCGAAGCAAAACTTTAAATGAGGGCTGCGAAGGACACAATTCTCAGGTTTCCTAAGAATTGTGTCCAATACCGAGATACGGAAGTACATTGGAAAAGATATCGCGGATCACCGGCGCGCAGATCGTTCCGCCGTAGTAGACGCCCTGCGGATTGCGGATAATGCAAAGCCCCAGCACCGTCGGATGCTCCGCCGGGGTGAAGCCGAGGAATGAGGAAATATAGCGGTTGGCGCTCCGCGGAAGTGTCTGCGAGGTTGCCGTCTTTCCGCCGATGGAATATCCCTCGAGGTACGCATTCTTTCCAGACCCTTCTGAAACGACGCTTTCCAGAATTTCGCGCACCGTCCTGGAAGTTTCTTCCGAAAGAACCCCTTCTTTTTCCGGAAATTTCAGATGCTTTACGACATTTCCTTCTTCATCAAGCACATCCGTTGCGACATGCGGCGTCACCATTTTTCCACCGTTGACGAGCGCAGAGACCGTCGCCGCCAGGCGGATCGGCGTGATCTGGAAGGACTGGCCGAATGCCATCGTCGCAAGCTCAACCTCTCCGATGTTTTCCTCCTTGTGCATAATCGTCGATGCCTCGCCCGGCAGATCGATCCCCGTCTTTTCCATCAGACCGAAATTCCGGAAGTAATCACAGAACTTTTCCACACCGAGCCGCAGCCCCACTTCAATGAACACCGGGTTGCACGAGTTCTGCGCGCCCTGCACGAAGTTTTCGGCTCCGTGTCCCGTCCGCTTGTGGCAGTGGATCCGGCGGTCCTCCACGATTTTGTAGCCGGGACAGAAAAACGAATCGTTCGGCGACACAACGCCCTCCGAAAGTCCCGCCGACATCGTGATGATCTTAAAGGTAGATCCCGGCTCGTACGTATCGTTGATGCAGGCATTCCGCCACATCTGGTTCAGCAGATCCTGAATTTCTTTTTCCGAAAGTCCCGTTGTATCCTGCTGCAGCGTGAACGGATCGTTGAGGTCGAACTCCGGCACATTGACACAGGCATAGATTTCTCCGTTCTGCGGATTCATAAGAAGAATCGAGACGCTGTCCGCCTGTTTTTCTGCCATCGCCTTTTCCGCTGCCTGCTGGCAGTACGCCTGGATATTGACATCCAGGCTGACCTTTAAGTCCCTTCCCGCCACCGGCTCCTGGCGGCTCTCCCCGATGCCGTTCTGCTCAATCCCGCGCGCATCCGTTGTCGTCAGGATTTTTCCGTTGATTCCTTTTAAAATTTCCTCATATTCCACCTCCAGTCCGATGATGCCCTGATTATCGCCTCCGGTGAAGCCGATAACGCGCGACGCCAGCTTCCCTTTGGGGTAATACCGCTTGAAATCCTCATCCACTTTTACCCCCGCGTATCCGTACGACCGGATGGTATCACCCGTCTCCTTGTCCACATTCGTCTTGACACGCTCGATTGAAGACCGCTTCTCCACGCGTTTCCGCGCCGTCTCCTCCGAAATTCCAAGCTCTTTTACCAGCATCGCAATCACCGCCTCCGGCTCCTCAATCTGGCTGTGGATCACGGAAATCGTACAGACCGTGCGGTTTGCCGCGAGAACTTCCCCGTTTGCATCAAGAATCCGGCCGCGCGCCGCCTTGATCCCGCGCTCCCGCTCGTGCAGATCATCCGCCTTCTCGGAATAATAGACGGACCGGAACACACACAGATACACCAGCCGCCCGGCAAGTCCGACCATCATTCCCATGCAGAGTACCCACAGAAGAACCGTCTTTTTCCGGTGATACGTTTTGTTTTTACGCATAGAATACCCCATAGCCGAATCCATTATGATAACACTATATGGAAACTGCTATGGGGTTATGTCTTTTGTTTTTTATGTTTTTTTACTCTTCATTGATGAGATCCAGCTCGGCGTTTGTCAGACCGCCGTTCTCGATATTGCTGTTTTCAGCACTGTTTTCCGTATCGTCTTCCTGTACCGGTGCCGCTACGTTTGGATCATCCGTTCCGGTCTCGGAGCCTTCGCCCGTCACACCGTCCGTATCATCCGGGAATACGTTCAAATACGGCAGCAGTTCTGTGTAGATCTCTTTTACGATCTCCTGTGCCAGCACACTGTTCGCCTGATTTTCTACATCCGGCTCGTCCACAATCGCGTAAACAACAGCTTTCGGGTTTTCTACCGGTGCAAATCCGATAAAGGAAACGAGATATTTTCCATTGCCTCGCGGATACTTCTGTGCAGTACCTGTTTTTCCTCCCATCGTGTAACCGGCAACCTTTGCACTCTGGCCGCTTCCATCGGTCACGACTCCCTGGAGGAAACTTCTCATTTTATCGCTGATTTCCGCGGAAACCGTCTGACGCACCAGATTCGGCTCATTGCTCTCAACAACAGCTCCTGTGCTGTCCGTGATCGTCTTCATCACATGCGGCTGGTAATAATTGCCTCCGTTGATCAGAGAGGAAAACGCAGCTGCCTGCTGTACCATCGTCACGGTATAGCCCTGTCCGAATGTACTCGTTGCAAGCTCGGTCGGTCCCATAGTATCCTCCGTGTGAACCAGGCCGTACGCCTCACCCGGCAGGTCAATTCCTGTCAGACTGCCGAAACCGAAAATATCCTGATAGCGGAGAAATTCCGCTGCTCCCATCTTCTGTCCGATCTGCATCATACCAGCGTTGCAGGAGTTTTTCAGTACATCGGCCGGTGTCTGTACGCCATGTGTTCCCGGATAAGCTCCGCAGCGGATCATCTGCCCTGCAATCGTCTCAAACCCCTCACAGTCAAACAGGGTATCATCATCGATTACATCGAGGGAATATGCCGCCGCCACGTTCATCGGTTTTGCCGTGGAACCTGGCTCATATGCATCGGAAATACAGTAGTTTTTCCAGATGGCACTCAAAGCCTCCATTGTCTCGTTATCGTTCATCGCATCAATTTCTTCCTGCGAATAGAACGGTGTCAGATCTCTTGGATTGTTCAGGTCATACCAGTCGGAAGAATCCATACCAAGAATCTCTCCATTGTTCGGATCCATCACGACAACGCCGATATTCTTTGCCGCTTTTGTCTGACGGTTCGTCTCAGTGTCCGATTCGTCCGCGCCGTTCTGGACATGAATCCGCTCATTGTAATTCTCGATCGCCGTGCGGATGATCTTCTGAATATTTACATCAATCGTCGTAACCACGTTTTTGCCCGGCTGCGCCTCGATGATCGTCTGTTCCATATCCGCATCTTCGTTGTAATAGCCGAACTGGCGGCCATTCACGCCATTTAAGATACTGGAATAATACCCTTCGATTCCCCAGTCTGCCGTGTCTCCTGAATACGTAAAGCCGATCAGATCGCAGGCAAGTGAATTTAACGGATACGTTCTGTGGTAGGATTCCTCGAACCAGACGCCGCGGATGTTGGCACGGTATGCTTTTTCCGCCTGCTCGTTCTCATCGAGCTCCTTGTTCTTTTTGTCCGCGTACTCGTCCACATAGGCCTCAAACGCTTTTTTCGCGTCCATCGAGACCTCTCTGGCGAGAACCTGGTACTGGCTTTCTTTTGTCGTTTCGCCGGTCAGACGATCCCGGATATCCGTCTCGTCGAGTCCGAAGTATTCAACCAGTGCTGCTACGGTCGGATCGACGTACGGATGGGTATCGTTCTTTTCTTCATCTTTTACCGTCGTATTGGCAAGTTTACAGTCGAGAATAACGTTGTAAACCTTCTCACTCGTTGCCAGAATCGTTCCGTTCCGGTCGGTGATACTTCCCCGCTGGAATGGAATTGTCCTGCTGTCGTAGGACTGCTGCGTCTGGCTTAAAACCTGTCTTTCGTATTTTTCTCCCTTTGTGGCATTCACATACGTAATGTCAATCGCTAAAGCAACAAAAACCAGCATCACTCCCAAAAAGAGTGCTACCAGTTTTCTGCTCATACGCCCACTTGTCTTCCGTCTCCGGAATGCCCCGCTTCGTTTTTTATTTTTTTTCTGTTTACTCACGTTTTCACCTATTTCGCATCCGGAACATCCTGATACTGTCTCACATAGCTGTTTTCTGAATCATCGAAATAAATTACCTGGGACTCATCTGCATATTTCATGCCGAGCCGGTTCTGTGCTGCTTCTTTGACTGCCTCAAGATCTTCGGAGGCAACCGTTGTATTGTAATAGGCGTCATTGTCCGCCTTCAGATCGCTCAATTCTTTTTCTTTGCTGGTAATGTCTTCCGCCTGCGTGGTAACCACGGTCTGCAACTTGACATACGCAACACACGCCGCGATACACAGTGTGCAGACAATGGCAAGAAAAACAGCGTAGCCCGCGCTGATCTGTGTCGCCCGTGCCCGGTTTCTTCTTGTCTGGCTGCTCACACCCGATTTCAGAGGCCGTGCTTCTTTTGGTGCTTCCTGCGGCTGTGCTGCAAGACGCCGTACCGCACTTCCGTCCTCAAACGTATCTGGCGTATAACGTTTCGTTCTATCTGTCGAATTTACCCTTCCATCTGCCCGTCTGGCCATAACTTCTCTGTCTCCTTCGTGCCGAGCCGTCACACTTTTCGTTCAAAGACGCGCAGTTTTGCGCTCTTGGAACGGGGATTTGTTTCCATTTCCTCTTCTCCCGGCAAGATCGGTTTCCGAGTTACTACGGTTCCCTTGGACTTCTTTCCGCATACACAGACCGGAAATTCCGGCGGACACGTACATGGATGCTCGTTTTTTCTGAAAATGTTTTTTACGATACGGTCTTCCAGAGAATGAAAGGTGATGACACAAAGTCTTCCACCGTCATTTAAGAGATCAATCATGCCGTCCAGTGACTCCGACAGAACGGTAAGTTCCTGGTTCACTTCGATACGGATTGCCTGAAAGGTTCTCTTGGCCGGATGGCCGCCCGTCGCCCTTATTTTTGCCGGAATCGAGCGCTTGATGATTTCGATTAACTCCCCAGTTGTTCGAATCGGCGCCTGCTGCCGGCTTACGCATATATTGTGTGCAATTTTTCTTGCAAAACGCTCTTCTCCATATTCATGGAGAATACGCGAAAGATTCTCTTCACTGTAATCGTTCACGACTTCGTACGCGGAAAGAGCATTTCTCTGATCCATCCGCATATCCAGCGGAACATCCTCACGGTATGTGAATCCACGCTCTGCATTATCCAACTGATAGGATGAAACTCCAAGATCCAGCAGGATTCCGTCTACCCCGGTGACTCCGATTTCGGCAAGACGCGGAACCATATCGCAATAATTGCTGCGGATAATCGTGACCTGGTTCTGAAATGGTTCCAGGCGTTTACCCGCAGCAGCTATCGCAGCTTCGTCCTGATCTATGCCTATTAATCTCCCCGTGGCAGATAAGCGCTCACATATATGACTGGAATGTCCAGCGCCTCCCAACGTCCCGTCCACGTAGATTCCGTCCGGTTTTATCTTAAGGTTTTCAATGGTTTCCTTCAGTAATACTGATGTATGCGAAAATTCCATGGTCATCTCCTGTATCCCAACGAAACAGATCAGATCACAATGCCCATCTCTTCCATTGATTCGGCGATGGCATCCATATCATCATAATTGCTGTTTTCGTTCCATTTTTCCTTGCTCCAGATTTCAATCCGGTTGATATTTCCGGTAAGGACTACATCTTTTTCCAGACCAGCAAATTCCCGCAGCGTTGCCGGTACGAGAATCCTCCCCTGCTTGTCCAGTTCACATGACGTAGCACCTGCTACAAAGAAACGGGAAAAAGTTCTGGCGTTTTTGTTTGTAAGTGGTAAGGCTCTCAGCTTCTCTTCAAAGGCAGCCCATTCGTCGTTTGGGTAAATGGAAAGGCATCCGTCCAATCCCTTCGTCAGTACGAACTCTTCTCCCAGCTGTTCTCTGAACTTGGACGGTATGATCAATCTTCCCTTCGCGTCAATCGTATGACTGTACTCTCCCATGAACATAATGAAAACCCTCTTATCACCTGAAATGGCGGTCTCCCCACGCACCACTTCATGTATCGCGCCGCAGCCGGACTGCCACATCCGCTCCACAACGCACCACTTTTCACCACTTTCTACCACTTATATTTTTATTCTATATCAACTCAGGGAAAATAGCAAGGTCTTTTTTCTATTTCATTTTTAAGATTTTTCCCAAAATGCAACATTTTTATGCGCATTTTCCGCCTTTTTTATACCAATTTTGTATCAAAAAAGAGAAAACCTTTTTTGCCGGTTTTCCCCTTTTCTGTATTTTTATTCTGTTTTTTTCACTGGTTTTATCCTTAAGAATGGGCTGTCTCCCCACCGGATGATAATTTTTTTCGTTTCCATACCACCAGGATGGTACATCCCACCACAAGGCACCCCGAAAGGAGCTGGGAAACCGGAAGTCCCACCACCGGAAGCAGAAGCTGGTCGGTGCGGAGTCCCTCGATCCAGATTCTTCCAAGGCCATATCCTATCAGATACATCAGGAACACTTCGCCGTTAAATTTTTTTCTTTTCCGAAACCAGAAAAGAAAAAGCAGGACACCCACATTCCATAAACTTTCATATAAAAAGGTGGGATGCACCTGAATATACTCGACGCCGTTTACCGTCACCACATGATCCCACATTTTCTGTGTGATTTCATTGGCACGGACCGCGGAAACCGGAAGCTGCATCGCAAACAGGTTGTTAGTGTAGTCACCGAATGCCTCACGGTTAAAGAAGTTTCCCCACCGTCCCATAATCTGACCGAACACGATGCTCATGCTCGCGGTATCCATCAGAAGGCTGAAGTTCTGTTTCTTCTTTCTGCTGTAAATCACCACCGCAATGCAGGCACCGATGATGCCGCCGTAGATGGCAAGTCCGCCCTGGCGGATGTTGAAAATACTCAAAAGATCATCCTTATAATAGTCCCAGGCAAATATAACGTAGTAAATCCGTGCCCCGAGAATACCGGCTGCGATGCCGATCATCGCAAGATCGAGGTACTGCTCCGGGTTCTGCCCCGTCCGCTTTGCCTCTCTTTGGGCAATCCAGATCGCAATCATCATACCGGTTACGATCACGATGCCGTAATAGGCGATGGAAAATCCGAAAATACTGATGTTTTTTCCCACATGGTCGAGATAGATCCCGAGATTGGGAAAATTAATTTCCATATCCATAACTTATATTCTCTCTTATTATTACTTATCAAACGTTGAAACGGAACAGGATGACATCGCCGTCGCGGACAATGTAATCTTTTCCTTCCATACGCACAAGGCCTTTCTCTCTTGCTCCTGCGTAGGAACCGCAGTCGAGCAGATCCTGATAATTGACAACCTCGGCTTTGATGAATCCGCGCTCGAAATCGGTGTGGATTTTTCCGGCTGCCTGCGGTGCTTTTGTTCCGACTTTGATGGTCCATGCACGGGTCTCATCCTCTCCTGCTGTAAGGAAGCTCATGAGGCCGAGCAGACGGTAGCTTGCTGCGATCAGTTTTTCCAGGCCGGACTCGGTAAGACCAAGATCCTCGAGGAACATTTTTTTCTCATCCTCTTCGAGTTCGGAAATTTCTGCCTCGATCTCGGCGCAGATGACGAACACTTCGCTGTTGTGCTCTTTTGCATACTCACGGACAGACTGTACATAAGAGTTGTTTGCGCCGTCGTCTGCGAGATCATCCTCTGCTACGTTCGCTGCGTAGATGACCGGTTTGCTGGTCAGAAGGTTGTACTCTGCGATCCATTTTTCCTCGTCCTCGTTCTGCAGCTCCATCAGGATGGCATCTTTTCCGTCTTCCAGCAGTTTTTTCAGACGCTCCTGGAATTCGAGCTCTTTTGCCGCCTCTTTGTCCATTCTTGCAGATTTTGCAGTTTTGGAAATACGGCGCTCGAGTACTTCAAGGTCGGCGAAGATCAGCTCAAGGTCGATGGTCTCGATATCACGGAGCGGATCAATGCTGCCGTCTACGTGGATAACGTTTGGATCCTCAAAGCATCTGACAACGTGAACGATAGCATCTACCTCACGGATATTGGCAAGGAACTGGTTTCCAAGTCCCTCTCCTTTGGATGCACCTTTTACAAGACCTGCGATGTCAACGAACTCGATGACAGCCGGTGTTACTTTCTTGGACTGATAGAAATCTCCGAGCTGCTGCAGACGCTTGTCCGGAACCGGCACGATGCCGACATTCGGGTCAATGGTACAGAACGGATAGTTTGCGCTCTCTGCTCCTGCTTTGGTCAGGGAATTGAAAAGTGTACTTTTTCCGACGTTCGGAAGGCCCACGATACCTAATTTCATTTTAATTTTTTCTCCTTTAAAAATCCTTTATTTTACAGTTTCTTATGCTTTTTCTATTATATCGAATGCCACACCAAGTGCCATCAGTTATCACAATATATTTACTCTTATATAACATTTAATGCACAAGCAACCATATTAATTTCTTTTTGTTTTTCTTCATCTGTAATATGAACATATAAATTCATGGTTATGCCAATATTGGAATGTCCCAGTATTTTCTGCAAAGTCTTTGGCATCATACCACCCTCGATACATCGAGTAGCAAATGTATGTCTTAATACATGCATAGAAAACTTATTAATTCCTGCCTTCTCGCATATTTTGAATAGTGCGGTATCATAGGTACTATTTTTAACCGGTTCACCTTTACGACACAAAAAAATATATTCCGACCATTCTTCTGATATAAATTTTATCTTACTGTTTTTTTCTTTCTGTGCCAACAATATCCGAATTGCTTCATCTGTTAATGGAATTGTCCGATAACCAGATTTACTCTTAGGTTCCCCTGTTCTCCATGCACCAACACTATAACGATATTCCATAGACCTCTGAATTTTTACTGTTTTATTCTCAAAATCAACATCTTCCCATTTCAGACCAACCAACTCACCTGTACGAAGTCCAGTTTGCAATATAAATTTGTATTGATTTTCGTAGCTCTGTCCTTTTGCCTGCTTCAAGAATTTCTTTTGTTCCTCAATCGTAAGAGCTTTTTTCTTCTGTGACGGTTTTCCCATATCACTCTTAACTGATTTTTTACATGGATTGCTCAAAATCACTTCATTTTCTTTTGCAAATTCAAGCATATTGTAAAGAGTAATTCTTGTTTGATATATCGTAGTTGTTCTATATCCTTCATCTGCCATATTCATAAAAATTTTTTGACAATGAATCGGCTTTATCGCTGTTAATATTTTTTTTCCGATTACTTTCTGGATATTTTTATAGTAACGTTCCGTATAATTTCTAACAGTATTAGGACGAACCGTTTTTCTTTTTACATCAATCCAATATTCAAACCAAGCATCTACTATCATATTGGTTGCCTGTTCTATATCACTATGTTCATTAATATAAATTGCATCGGCAAGCCATTGTCTCACTTCCTGCAATTTCTTAGATCGTTTTGATTTTCTTTTTCCGAATCTATCCACAAATCTTGCACAATATGTACCGTTAGTCTGCTGATAGATCCCCTCTCCAATCTCCTTTCCTCTTAAATCCTTTCCCATAATTCCAGCTCCTTTCACCAAAAGAAGCTCCAATATAGCAACTTATAGATTACCACAATGGAGCTTCAAATTCAATGTAAATCACCTATTTTTTCATAATTCAACACAATTTTCTAAGAAACGTTCAAATTCTCTCCGTTTTACCAACTTCTTTTTACCAACATATAATACAAATGGACATCTAGGCTGCCTGAGTAATTCTGCTATACGATTTTGTCCTATATTTGAATATTTCGCAGCTTCTACAATAGTAAGATTGGCTTTTTCCCATATAGGTATTTCTGTTTTCCTGCACATTTCTAATGCCTCCTTTATTTTATATGTCATTTTTTTCTTGCACCTTTTTATTTAATAGTTTTGTTGAACTATAACGTCTTGAATCCAACAGTTTAGTAAAGAAAAAAGTCTTATCAACTATTAGTTTCAGTAACATATAATCATTGTTTCTTGCATATGTAACTAACTCTTTAAACTCTGTAAAATCATTTATTTCTATGACATCAATGATATTTTCTATAAATTCACTAGAATTAACTTCAACTAAGAACTTTTCAAGTTCAAATCCACATCCACATTCTATATCTTCTATTTGATACGGTGTTTTTTCTGGATTTTCTGCATGTATAAAATAATCAAACATCCCTTTTGGCGATAAAACAACCTCAACATGCTTCGGTGCATTAAGGCGATCACTCACTATGCTTGATACTTGAGAATAGCTTTTTAATGAAGAAAAATAGAAAACCCCATGTTTGTGAGATTTTTTGATTTCTCCAGTTTCACGATTTACATCCATACAATGCCACGGACTCAATACAAAAGGAATATGCAACTCTTCTAACACTTGCAGATAATTTGATGGTGCACTTTCTTCATAAAAAATGAATGCCCACTTATTACTTCTTTGCTCTTTTTTTTTCATTATACTTTCCTCTGATTATAGATTACTATTCCACAGGGGGTCGTAGTATATCCCCCTGTGACTCTTATATTGATTAAACAGAGAAGCTTCTTTCCTCTGCCTTTGGCGAGGCAGAAGCCTCTCTGCCCAATCACCTTAACTTTGTTCCTTCGAGACTTTCCCACTGCTTATATCTTTCAAATTTCGAAAAGGAATAATCTGGAAATTGATTTGTTATTTCCTGACGTAGAATGTCTTTCATCTCATCAAATTTTTTACGAGATTGCACATCATTCCGTAATTTCACAAGATAAACAATCCTTCTCTTTCTCACATCTATAATAGACGTTTTAATTATCCTCGTCTTTCTATTGATTTTTTCTACACGGTTAGCATCATTAAAAAGAAATTTTCTTATTCGGTAAGTCATCCAAACTGAATATATCCAGTTCAGTAATGAGTCTTTTACTATTCTATCAATTAATTCAGGAATTACTAATATCAATACAATCACTAAAGATATTGCCATCATACAATCCACTACCTGAATCATCTGCTCAAACATCTCACTCATTATTTTTAAATACCATAACAAAGAAGTATTTGTTCCATTCAAAAAGTTTTTTTCTACAAACTTAAGTGGAAATCGAATTAAAATAAGCAATAATAGCCAAAATATCATTACTTCATTAGTTCGAAAAGTTTGTATAAAATATGATTTTCTCTCGTTCACCCTATTCTCCCTTCGTATAATATGTCGGTGTCAATAATGGAACAACCTGGAACGGATGTTCTGAATCAATCACCTGAATTAGCCCAGTTCCTTTTCCTTGAGGAATCACTATCCCTTTCAGATCTAAATCAGGAAACAGAAACTGAATCGTCTTGCTGTTGATATTTCCAACTTGTACTAGCACATTCATTTGCTCACGGCATGAAATTGGAATCGCATTAGCATCAAACCTCTGTGAACAGAGTACTAGATGAACTTTCGTATTTCTGCCTAAAAGACTAATCTGTATAAGCAAACTGTAAAAGGCTTCTTTGATCGATTTCGTCACTCCTTCACTAAGTGCTAGTAGTTCGTCAATAACAATTGTATAATGTCTTATAGTAGCACTATTATTATTATAAAGAATTTGTTGCCTTTTATAAATTAACTCAAGGCACTTACCCAACTCATTGTTTACAGCAGATACAAAATCACTTTTGCTTCGACTTCCATTAGGGACTATTACCTCAATGTCATTATCACGTCCCCATCTACTCGGCATATCTATTTTGGGGTCAACTATTAGCAAATCTGAAATATGTTTTAACATTGTTAGCAAATAGGTAAGAAAATAGCTCTTACCCCCACCGGATGTTCCTGCAATGAGTATCCCATTTGTCCTCTCATAACTTATATCAAGATTGTCCATTATTGGTATTCTGTCAGCTTCCAATTTAGATGCAAATTTTTCTACATCTTGAATTATTATTCTTTTAGCGATCCCCTGACTCCACGGAAAAAAGAGCGCACGTTTTATGTGAATATCATCTGTATCTAGCGGAACAAAATATATTCCGGTTTGCTTTACTAACGAATACTCCGGATATAATGCCGCATTACATATCAAATAAATTTTTTGATAAAGCTCATCATCTATGACATAGCTTGCCGGAAGGCGAGGGATAAAAAAGAATCCATCATTAACAACTTTCACCCCAAAACTGTTGGTATAGGATGTTTCACCATTGATCTGTAACGCCATATTAAGTGCTTGGAGTAAATATTTTTCAATCTCAGATCTTATCATCTTTTCTCCACCACACTTTCTGCACGAAAATATACCTTAGACCGAATCTCAATTGCCTCTAACTTTTCTAAAAAAACCTCTGAAAGAAATTTTGGAAGCTTTGGTTTTTCTGCAAATTTTACTGCAAAAGGATTTACCCCTTCTTGAGCAAAAAATAGTTTATAGCCTGCGATTTCTTCTGTACGCTTTCCATCAATCCATCTATATTGTATCTCTATTTCCGAAGACACATTGATTATCTGTTTTTCTTTAGATAAATATTTGTCGGCTATTCTTTCTTCATAATAATTTTCAATATTTTTTCTATTCATGTTTTCACCTATCTTTCTGATGCCGTCTTAGGTCGCATCCACCCTTGATGGTAATTCGAAATGCATTTCATACTTTTATTCTAAAGCATCTACATATCTATTAATGCACTATTGCGTCTCTTTTTCTTATATTTTCAACGAAACACTTTCTATTGATATTCCAAAACCCTTGACTTTTTGTTTCGTTTATATTAAACTTAAACCGAAACATTTTCAAACAAGAAAGAGAGGTCTATTTCATGAAAGAATTATGTCAAATAATAATTTATCACATCAATGACACAGAAGACTTTCAGGCTAAAATTACTGGCTTAGAAAAATGGGTGACCTTCAACCCACTATACATCTTACCTGATATTTATGCTAATAATGGTAAGTTCAATTTTTTTAATTATGATTTTTCCGATATTGTTTCGTTGGAAAACATTCTAAATTTCAGAAACGAACAGCGCGAACAATATCACGCTGTATTAAAGGGAATTGAGTTTTTAATGAATATAAGCAATTATGAACAGTCCGAAATAAAGCCTGAACACATCGAAATGCTACGTCCCTATTTTGATATTACTTTTAAATTCACTCCTATTGCTAAAGTAACTAATCCTTCATCGAATTCATTTCCACCTATTCACTATTACTCTTTTCCCATCGAAGAAGTGCTACAGAAAAAGTCCTCGTTGTATTACGACTATTTTTATCAATGCTATAGTCCTTCCGATATTTTGTTTTCTATATTGCATTTCCTCGCATTAAACAAATATAAATTCAAAACATGCGATCACTGCGGAAAATATTTCGCAACCACTAACTTAAAAAAACAATATTGTGACCGTTTTAGCGAATATCCAGGCTATGAAAAATATGATTGTTATAATGCTGTAAAGAGAATCCGACAAGATATTCAACGAAAACATGTCCGAATAAAAAATAATCTTAGCCAACATTATATGCCTCAAAGATTAGAAGACTTCGAAAAACAGTTTTTCGAATTAACAGCCGATTTAAAAAAGCTCTCTAATTATGCTAACATTAAAAAGTGCTTTGAATTTCTCGATACAGAGAAATGGTATAAAAAAGATTCTATAAGAACCATCGGATGGAAAGAAAAATAGCTCTATCAACATAATAAAAAACTCATAATAACACGAGAAGAGACTCTTTTTCGACATACATTCAATAAACAAGAGGACTTGTAAGGTATTACCTTTCAAGTCCTCTTTAATATCATAATATTCTTGGCTACATCCATTCCGTCAAGGACTGCCCTACGGCGTATCGGCTTCGCCTTGTTCCTTGACCTCATTACATTTTTTCTATTCCTTTACGCAACAAAAGTCTGCACGAGTTTTCTCCAATCCGCCAGACTTTCATTCTTTCACATATTCTATCAGCTCTTCTATTTCACAATCTAAATAGCTACACAGTTTACAGATCAGTTGCGCATCTAATCTCTGAAACTCATTTCTACAATAACGATTAAAATTCGACCTTGGTATGTCCAATTCTTTACAAATAGTATTTTTACTAATTCCTTTTTCTTTCAGCAGTTCCTCTATGTGAAGCTCCAGATGTCCATACTTCATTACCTCACCTCTACATAAAAGTATATTCAAATTTTTTTTATGTAGTAATTCACTATATAGTGAGGTATTATATAGTTACCCCTTATAATCAAACATAAATAGAGGTACCTTAAAATGAAAAAGAAATTATTATTCGCTACTATTGTTTTAATCACTCTTGCAAGTGTTCTCTACTACATTCGTTTACCCGATTATCTTATATTCAACAGTATGTCATTCAGTACTGGAACTACTCGTGATACAGAATTACAGATCGTTGTATATCATCAATATTGGGGTATTAATGGAGTGCTGCATAATATTGAAACGGAACACAACCAAATCAACGGAACTCCTACCACACTTAAAATTAATCTTTATCATTCTAAATGGTCTTTTCACCATGGGTATGAGCCTTTTTATACTACTACTATCAATTATAAGTAATAAAAGAAAAAGCAGGCAGTTTCATCATCAAACTGTCTGCTATAATTCAATTCCGTTTTGCTATATGGAGCTTCAATTTTTTATTAATCATATTATTCATCATCAAATCGAATGCCACAACAAGTGCCAATTTTGCAAAAGATACATATATTTACATTAAAATATATCTTAACCAAAAATGTATGAACTCCTTTATTTATCCCAATTCATAGACCTTTACGGCACTGTAAAGAAATGCATGAAATAGGTACTTCTATTACGATACCTAATTTCATAGTAATCTATATCTCCTTTGTTTTTATTTTTCGCTTCTTTTTCTGTTCGGGTTCTTTTTATGCACAAAAAGAGCCCAATGCAACTATAAATTATAGCACACGGGCTCTTTGATTTCAATGGATTTTAATCTCTTGACTGTACCATCAGAAGAATGCCGCCCTCGTACGATACATGCGCGGTCTCCTCGACGATCTCATTGCTCACGCACAGACCACCCGAAGTATTCGGCAGATAGTGATGGTCGAGCGGGTAGGCGAAGCCCTCCAGGGTGATGGATGCGACTTCCTTTTCCAGCGGGAAGAACGAAACGTACTTTCCGAACTGCTCTTCTTTCCGGATTTCAAACGAAGTTTCCACCGGAATCGTAATCAGATTGCGGCTGTCCACGATGTAAGCCGGAATTTTCTTCTCCCATGCCGTTTTCAGGTTCTGCACAATACTTAAGAAATGGTCGAGTCTTCCCCCTGTTGCTCCGAGGATCGTGATTTCACTGCTTCCCAGAACAATCGCCTGCTGAAATGCGATGTCCGTGTCCGTATTGTCCTTCATGGGATTAAATTCCCGGATCGGTGCGACATGGTTCTCCTTGTAATAATTTAAAATCTCCGGGGATAAACTGTCAAAATCTCCCAGAATATACGTCGGCATAATCTGGTAATGGTAGCAGAACTCCAGTCCCCGGTCTGCTGCCAGGATAATATCAAACTGCTGTTTCTGAAGATATGGGAAGGCAAAATCCGGTTCGATCATCCCTCCCGAAATAATACATGTTCTCACGTTTCCCTGCCTCTTTTTTCTGTCTTTTTGTATCTTATTCTGCCTTTTTGCTGTATGAAGAAATTTTTTCCTGCAGCTCGCGCACGTTCTGCTCGATGTTGCTGCCAAATACAGCAGAGCCTGCCACGATGATGTTGGCACCTGCCGCAAGGACTTCATCGATGGTCGCGCGGTTGATGCCGCCATCGACCTGAATGTGCACATGCTCCAGTCCCTTTTCATCCAGCATTCTGCGGAGCGTACGGATCCTCTCCGTCGACTCCGGGATATACTTCTGGCCGCCGAAGCCAGGATAAACGCTCATAATCAGAATCATTTCTACCTGATCCATCACGTCCGTAACCGCAGAAAGCGGCGTATCCGGATTTACGACAACTCCGGCATCTGCGCCTGTTTCATGAATCTTTTTCACGGTTTCTGCCAGATCGCGGCATGCCTCCGCGTGAACCGTGATCATATCCGCCCCGCATCTTTGAAATTCTTCTACGTACCGCTCCGGGTCCTTTACCATCATATGAACATCAAAATACAGACTGCTTTCTTTTCGGATCGACTTTACCACCGGCATTCCAAACGAAATGGATGGTACAAACATTCCATCCATAATATCGATATGAAGCCACCGGCACTCTGCTTTCTCTACCCTTTGGATCTGTTCTCCGAGACGGTTGAAGTCTGCGGATAAAATAGAAGGTGCCAACTGATATACTCGGCTCATGCTAGTATCTCCTCTTTTCCTGTTCTTTCAGTTCTTCATAGAACATGGTATAGTTTTCAAATCTTTCTTTGCTGATATTTCCCTGTTCCAGTGCCTCTTTGACGGCACAGCCCGGCTCTTTTCCGTGGATGCAGCCGAGGAAACGGCATTTTCCTTCGTACGGATGAAATTCCGGGAAAAAGTTTTTCAGCTCCTCTTTTTCCATATCGGTTGTATAAAGCGAGCTGAACCCCGGCGTATCGCACAGATACGTCTCATGGTCGATCGGGATCATCTGGGAATGGCGCGTCGTGTGTTTTCCTTTTTTCAGCTTTTTGCTGATCTCTCCGGTCTCCATCTGAATTTCTTTCTGCATCCGGTTTGTGATCGAAGATTTTCCGACGCCGGACGGACCGGCTACCACCGTTGTTTTCCCTTTCAGGTATGCTTCCACTTCCTGCATGCCCTGCTCTTTCGCTGCACTCACCGTAAAGACACGGTAACCGCAGTTCTCATAGACGCTTCGCAGATGGTCTGTGTAATCTTCCCCCGCAAGATCTCTTTTATTGAAACAGATTGCCGTCGGAACGTTCTGCTGTTCCATCATCACAAGAAAACGGTCCAGAAGCGTCAGGTTCGGGGTCGGATTTTCCAGCGCAAAAATCACAAGCGCCTGATCGATATTGGCCACTGCCGGACGGATCAGTTCATTTTTTCGCGGCAGAATCCGGGTCATATTTCCTGTTTTTTCCGCTTCATCCAGAATCTCGATTTCCACAAGATCTCCGACGAGCGGTTTCTGGCCTTCCTTTCGGAAAATTCCTTTTGCTTTGCACTCATAAATGCCGGATTCTTCTACGTCTACGTAGTAGAATCCGGCAATTCCTTTCATAATCTTTCCTGTCATACTCACCCTTCACTCAACGGAACCGATGGGTACTGTGCAATTGCCTGATAACTTCCGCTCGAATCCATCTCATAGAAGACGATTCTTCCGGTAGAAGAAGCAGACGATGAAGCACTCCAGTTGGTGTTGACAGAATACGGCCAGCTCGTAATGGCCTGTCCATCCATGATGGTGATGGAGGTCTCGTTTCCGTTTCCATCATCCTGGATCAGCTCAATTTTTGCAATACCACCCTGATACTGATCCGGCGCACTTAAGGTCTGGCTGCAGGACCAGGTAACATCCGTAGCGGTATTTGCGCCCGGCTCGGCCGGTGTCGGGGTCGGTGTATTCTCATCCGGCGTTGTTGGCTGTGCACTTGGGCTGTTGACATAAATCGTAACGTCAGAACCTTTCTTTACTTTGGTTCCGATTGCCGGGTCAACCTCCATGACTTCGCCCTCGGCCACCTTGCTGCTGGTTCCTGTTTTCACAATAATATTGAAATCGCTCAGGATTGATTTTGCTGTCTCCTCATCCAGGCCGATTACATCACGGATTGCAATTTCTTCCGCGTCCTTGGATCCCTTGCTGATCACCAGCGTAACGGTAGATTCCGGCGCAACCTGACTTCCCTCTGACGGGTCAACGGAAATAACCAAGCCTTCTGCAACGGTATCGCTGAAATCCTCTGTTGTGGAAACCTGCAGTCCCAGCTGAGTCAGTGCAGCACTTGCAGCGTCTTTCTGTGTTCCAACAATGCCGGTCGGAATGGTTACGGTTTCTTTTCCGGAGCTTACATAATACGTAATCGTTGCATTTTTATCGACTTTCGTTCCCGGTTTCAGATCCTGGCGGCAGATCTTTCCTGCCTCAATGACATCCGATGCCTCGGTTCCGCCGTTGACTACACCAAGGTTCAGGCTGTTTGCCAGATCGACGGCATCTGCCTCGGTTTTGTTGGTCAGATCCGGAACGGTTACTTTTTCGTCTTTGCTTTCGGAAGAAGTAACGGAGGTGCTGCTTGCGGAGGATGCACTGGAAGCATCCGCGGTCGGTCCTTTGCCTCCGACAATACCGGCTGCCTGTGCGATAAAGTAGATCAGCATACAGATGATGATCGCTGCAATCGCAAAACCACCGATGGTGATGATTTTCTCGAGTTTGTTTCCGGCTTTCTCATCGTCGTCTTCATCGTCGTAGTAGGAGTCCTCCTCGTCATCCTCGTAGGAATCGCGGTCATCCTCTTCGTCTTCGTCGTCCTCATCCTCGTCTTCGTAGCTGTACTTCTCGTCGTCGTCCTCATCTTCAATCTTGTTATAACGCTTGCGGGACGTTTCCTCCGTGTTCTGCGCATTCGCTTTTGCTGCTGCGCCGGAACGGATCTGGCTTAACTCTTCTGCGGATACCATAACGGTTTCCGCGTGGGAGCTTAACGGTGTTACCTTTACAAAATTTCCCTGCGGTTCCATCAGGGAATGCTTCAGATCGTCGATCAGTTCCGCCATATTGTTGTAACGGCGGTCCGGACTCTTCTGCGTACATTTCAGAATAATCTGTTCTAATGCAAACGGAAGGTTCGGCGTGTATTTGGAAGGTGATTCAATCTCCTCCTGCAGATGCTTGATCGCAATCGCAACCGTGGTGTCTCCATCGAATGGCACACGGCCTGTTACCATCTCATACATTGTGATTCCGAGAGAATAGATATCACTCTTGTAATCGGAATATCCGCCACGCACCTGCTCCGGAGAGCTGTAATGTACGCTTCCCATAACATTGGAGCTGATGGTGTTGGAAGAAGTCGCCTTTGCAATACCAAAATCAGAAAGTTTTACCTTTCCGTCTGTGGAAATGATGATATTCTGTGGTTTGACATCGCGATGTACAATATTACGGTTGTGCGCCGCCTCAAGACCAAGGGAAACCTGAATGGCGATGCTGGTTGCCTCTTTTACGCTCAGTTTTCCTTTGCGGTCAATGTAATCCTTCAGAGTAATTCCCTCGACAAGCTCCATGACGATATAGTAAACGCCGCGGTCCTCCCCGACATCGTACACGTTTACAATATTGGGATGGGACAGCCCTGCCGCTGCCTGCGCCTCTGTACGGAATTTGCGGATAAATGTTTTATCCTCCCGAAATTCCGGCTTTAATACCTTGACAGCAACCATACGGTTCAGCTTGTGATCCTTTGCCTTGTAGACATCAGCCATACCGCCGGATCCGATCCGGCTTATGATCTCATATCGTTCTCCTAAAATAACGCCCTCTTTTAACATTCTTTCACCTCGTTTGTAAATGGTTCAACGACAATGACTGCGATATTGTCTCTGCCGCCATTTGCATTTGCTTGATCAATTAAACGTTTTGCCTTGTCCTCACCGTCTTCGCGGCAGATGATTTCGAAGATTTCCTCATCTGTTACCATATTGGAAAGGCCATCCGAGCACATCACCAGTTGATTTCCTTCTTCAAGCTGAATATCAAAGAAATCAATCTTTACGGTATCCTGTGTGCCTACTGCCCTGGTAATAATGTTTTTGTCCGGGTGATTTCGCGCCTGCTCGGGAGTAAGTTCTCCGAGGCGCACCATCTCTGCGATTAGTGAATGATCCTGCGTCACCTGATCAAAGATGCCATCCGCTGCCAGATACAGCCTGCTGTCTCCTACGTTTGCAACGTAGGCATAGCTGCCGACCACGGTAGCCACTACCATCGTCGTACCCATGCCTTCCATGGATACATCTCGTTTTGCCTGCTCAAAAATCTGGCTGTTTGCTGCTTCAATTCCATGCCGAATGATCCGTACCGGATTAAAATTCGTATCTCTTTTTACAGATTCCACCAGTACAGAAACACCATAACGCGAGGCAAAATCACCCGCATTATGGCCTCCCATGCCGTCTGCAACGACAAAGAGGTTCGGAAGGTTTCCGACCGGAGAGGCGGAGGCAAACACAAAATCCTGGTTCATCGTCCGTTTCTGTCCGATATCGGTTGCAGAAAATACCTTCATGCTTTTTTCTCCTGTATTGACAGCCGCTTTTTACGGCTGTTCGTTTGATTTATCGATAAAACTTTTTCTTAACTGTCCACAGGCTCCGTCAATATCGGCGCCCATTTCCCTTCTAATAGTAACATTAATTCCGTATTTTTCAAGTTTATTTTTGAAATTCTCTACGACTTTTTTCGTTGATTTCACGTAATCGCGCTCTTTGATCGGGTTGACCGGGATCAGATTTACATGACAGTTGATATCCGAAATCCGCGCGGAAAGCTCTTTTGCATCGGCTTCGCTGTCATTTTTCCCGCCAACGAGAGAGTACTCAAATGTAATCCGACGGCCTGTTTTTGCAAAGTAATTGCGGCATGCATCGAGAATTTCATCAATGGAATATTTATTGGCAATCGGCATCAGCTCGCGGCGCTTTTCATCGTTCGGCGCATGAAGGGAAAGTGCCAGGGTGATCTGGAGTCCCTCATCTGCCAATTTGTACATATTCGGCACGATTCCGCAGGTGGAAACGGTGATGTTTCTCTGGCTGATGTTGAGTCCTTCCTGGCTCGAAAGCAGCCGCACGAAGCGCACCAGATTGTCGTAGTTGTCCATCGGCTCACCCGTTCCCATGACAACCAGATTGGAGACCCGCTCCCCGGTGTCCTCCCAAATCCGGTAAATCTGGTCGAGCATCTCCGACGGAGTCAGGCACCGCACGAGTCCGCCGATTGTGGACGCGCAGAAGCGGCAGCCCATCCGGCAGCCGACCTGGGATGAGATGCAGACGGAATTTCCGTGGTGGTACTTCATCCAGACGCTCTCGATCACGTTGCCGTCGCTAAGGCGGAACAGGTATTTTCTCGTTCCGTCGATTTTGGACTCCTGCACCTGCACTTTTTCGAGACAGGTAAGCGGATACTGTTCCTTTAATTTTTCCCGGAAGGCAAGCGAGAGATTCGTCATCTCATCGTAGCTGCCCGCCAGACGATGATGCATCCAGTCGTATAACTGTTTGGCACGGAACGGCTTTTCTCCCATCTGCTGGCAGGCGTCCTTTAATTCGTCTAAGGTCATTGATTTAATATCCATCTGTTACGCCCGTCCTTCCTCTGTTTTCCGGAATTTTGCAAGGAAAAATCCGTCTGTCTTGTGTACCCCCGGGATCAGCTGCAGCTGTCCTTTGGCCGTTTCTCCGCTTTTCAGCTCATCCGGCAGCAGTTCATCCAGACTGACTGCTTCAAACGGGAACTGTTCCAGAAACCATGCGGCATTCTCGCTGTTTTCTTTTCTGTTGACGGTACATGTGCTGTACAGCAGTGTGCCGCCCGGCTTTACGTACGATGCGGCATTTGCAAGGATTGCCCGCTGAATCCGTACCAGCTCCTCTTCTTTTTCTTTTGAAGCGTAATATTTGATATCCGGCTTTCTGCCGATGACGCCGTATCCGGTGCACGGCAGGTCCGCAATCACAACGTCCGCTTTTCCGATCCATTCCGCATCGAGCTGTTCCGCATCTTTTACCTTCGGCACGACGCAGGAAACACCTGCTCTCTGCACATTTTCCCGGATCAGATCGACCTTGTATTCAGTGAGATCACGCGCTTCCACGCATCCCTGATTTCTCATTTTATCTGCTGCATGGAGGCTCTTTCCGCCCGGTGCCGCGCAGAGATCCAGCACCTGGTCACCCGGCTTTGGATCCGCCAGATGCGCCGCCATCATGGAGCTCACATCCTGAATCTGGAACCGGCCTTCCTGGAAGGCATTCAGTGATGCGATCGTCTCAAAGTTTTTCAGATAGAACGCCTCGCCAAGATACGGCGCTTTTTCCAGCTCTGCCCCCTGGCTTTCCAGACTTTTCTTCGTCTCCTCGATCGTATTGTTCCAGCGGTTGATACGGATCGTCACCTGTTTTTCTTTCAGGAAATCCGCCATCATCGTTTCTGCCGTTTCTTTTCCGTACTGGGATACGAACTCCTCAACCAGAAATTCCGGCATGGAATATTTCACGGAAAGATACTGCGTAGTATTGTTCTCCTTCGGCATCGGCAGATGATCTTTTTCCCGCACGATCGTGCGCAGAACGCCGTTGACAAAGCCCTTTAAGTTGTAAAAATGCTTCTTTTCCGCCAGTTTCACCGCCTCATTGACGACTGCCGAATCCGGTACTGCGTCAAGAAAACGGATCTGGTACACCGACATCCGTAAGATCGCACGAATCACCGGCTTGCATTTGTTGATCTTGATTTTGGAATACTGATTGATGATGTAGTCATTCTGGATACCGTATTCCACGGTTCCCTCGCAGACCCGCTTGATAAACGCACGGTCCTGCCGCGGCAGGAACTGGTATTTATCGAGGGCGTCCCTTACAGCAAGATGGCAGGGCGTTTTCTCCCTGTCCATCTCAAGCAGAATGTTCATAATCAGCTCTCTTGTATTGATTGTATCAGTCATCGTTTCTCCTAAATGCTCCGGATAAAACCAGCAGCCGGAGCAGCTGCAGCAAGGAACCGATTACGGCTGCCACATAGGTCATCGCCGCTGCCCAGAGTACTTTTTTGACTCCGTCGTGTTCCGTCTCTGTAATCATACCATCCGCACCGAGCATCTTTAAGGCTCTTCTCGATGCATCAAATTCGACCGGAAGCGTTACTACCTGGAAGGCCAGCGCCAGCACAAAAAGCCAGATTCCGGCCTTTACCAGCATCGGAAGGCTGAAAATCAGTCCGATCAGAAATAACGGCCAGAACAGCTGGGATCCAAGATTGGCCACCGGTACAATGGCACTTCGCACCTTCAGCGGCACATAATCTGTATTGTGCTGTACGGCATGTCCGCACTCATGCGCTGCAACGCCGATCGCTGCAATCGATGCGGAATCGTAAACAGCATCCGAAAGATTTACCGTCTTTGTCCGCGGATCGTAGTGATCCGTCAGTTTTCCGGATACGTGACGGACGGTTACATCGTAGATGCCTGCCTGACGCAGAATCCGCATCGCCGCATCGCGTCCTGTCATGCCGCTGTAGGAACGGACCGTCTGATATTTACTGAATATCGTATTCATGCGGGCGGATGCCGCCATAGAAATCAGTGCTGCAAGAATTACCAGCAGATACGTACTGTCATAAAAAAGTCCCATATCATTTTCTCCTTTTTTTCAGGCACAGCGGCAGCAATACCTCTGTGCAGTTCCCCGCCTCAGCTTCAGATTTCTTTGTGCCTTTATTCTCCAAGTTTTGTACCCGGCTCGATCGTATATCCACGCAGGAAATCTGCTGTCTTCATCCGTTTTTTTCCTTCGAGCTGCAGCTCTTCAATCACCAGAATACCGTCTCCGGTCTTTACATGGATTCCGGTCTCATCTGCCACCCAGACTTTTCCGGCGCTTTTTGTCGGATTCTGTCCCGGGATTTTTGAGAACAGATCACCGCCAAGCATGGCAATGACCTTCGCATTCCATATTTTGAGATTTTTTCCGTTTACCTTCGTAAACGCGCTCGGCCACGGACTCATCGCACGGATCTGGCGCTCAATCTCGATGGCGCTCTTCGTCCAGTCGATCCTTCCATCCTCTTTTTTAATCATTCGTGCATACGCTGTCGTGCTCTCCTTTGGCTGCTTTTCCGGTGTGATTTCGCCTTTTTCAATTTTAGGAAGCGTCTCCACCAGCAGCTTGGCACCGGCTGCCGAAAGTTTGTCAAAAAGACTGCCGCCGGTCTCATCTGACGCAAGCGGAATCTCCACTTTCGAAAGCATTTCACCGGTATCAATGCCTTCATCCATTTTCATAATCGTAACACCGCTTACCGGATCACCGTTCATCACCGCCCACTGGATCGGTGCTGCACCACGGTAGGCCGGAAGCAGGGATGCATGTACGTTGATGCATCCATACTTCGGCATTTCAAGAATCTCTTTTGTAATAATCTGGCCAAAGGCAACGACAACGATCACATCCGGCTCCATTTTCCGGATTTCCTCGATCGCCTCTGCATCCCGCACGCGGCGCGGCTGATAGACCGGAAGGCCGTGTTTTTCGGCTGCCTCTTTCACCGGTGTCGGCATCATCTGTTTTCCACGGCCCTTCGGTTTGTCCGGCTGGGTCACAACGCCTGTGATCTCATAACCGGCCTCCACGAGTGCCTCAAGTGTTCCCACGGAGAAATCCGGGGTTCCCATAAATACCACTTTCATCTGAAGTCATCTCCTTTATTTTAAGACTTACTCTTCGTCCTCGTACTCCTCATACTCATCGTACGTGTTGTCCCAGAGTTCGCCTTCTACTTTTTCTGTATACATATGTCCGTCGAGGTGATCACACTCGTGGCAGATGCAGCGGGCAAGAAGTTCGGTTCCCTCCAGTTCAAACGGCTGCATGTCACGATCCAGTGCTCTTACCTTTACGTAGTTCGGACGGGTTACCGTACCGGATTTTCCCGGAAGGCTTAAGCATCCCTCTGCTCCGGTCTGACTTCCGGAAGTCTCCAGGATTTCCGGATTGATCAGAAGATGTGGGGTTCCATCCACATCCATGACTACGATTCTCTTTAAGATGCCGACCTGCGGTGCGGCAAGGCCGACACCGTTTGCCTCATACATGGTGTCAAACATGTCGTCGATCAGCTCGCTGATTCTTGGTGTCATCTTCTCCACCGGTCTGCATTTTTTCGTTAATACGCGGTCGCCTACGACTCTGATTTCTCTGATTGCCATAATTCTTTTCCTTTCTTTTGCTCTTCTATTATAAATAATCTATGTGTAAATAGTATGAAAAAACTAATACTTTCTGCTGAAGTCAAACTGTAAATAAACGGTACGAAAGCCTTTGTTAATCTCGATATACCGCTCCAGTTTTTCCCGCAGCCCTGCCAGCACCTCTTCCTGCGGCGCGCGTACATACACGGCCATGCGGTACAGGTCATTGATTTTCGACACTGCCTCACTTGCCGGGCCGATGATCTGGACTTCGCGGTTTCCCCGGATGCGGATGAGATATCTGCGAATGTATTCCATCGCCTGCGTCAGATGCGCTTCATCCTCCCCGGCTCCGTGGATCGCCAGAAGCTCCGCCGCCGGGGGATATCCCATCAGACGGCGGTAGTCCATTTCTTTCTCGTAAAATGCCCCGTAATCCTGCTCTGCCGCCGTCTGAATGCTGTAATGTTCGGGATGGTACGTCTGAATGACTGCCATTCCCGGCTTTTCGCCTCTTCCGGCGCGGCCGACTGCCTGCGTCAGCAGCTGGAACGTACGCTCCCCGGCACGGTAATCGACTGCATTCAGGGAGAGATCCGCCGCCAGCGCTCCCACCAGCGTGACATTCGGGAAATCGTGGCCTTTTACGATCATCTGAGTTCCAATCAGGATATCGGCCTCCCCCGCCGCAAATGAGGACAGGATTTCTTCATAACTGTTTTTCGTTTTTGTCGTGTCGCCGTCCATCCTAAGAACGCGTGCCTTTGGAAACAGCTTTTTCACGTTCTGCTCGATCTGCTGTGTGCCGGCACAGAAGCCGCCGATGTACGGGGAACCGCACGACGGGCACGCATGTACCTGCGGTGTTTCATAACCGCAGTAATGGCAGACGAGCTTTCCGTTATTGTGTGCTGTCAGTGATACATCGCAGTGCGGGCATTTCATCACATGGCCGCATGCACGGCATGAGACGAAGCCCGCATAGCCTCTGCGGTTCAGAAACAGTACAACCTGTTCCTTTTTTTCAAGCCGTTTTTCGATCTCTTCCCGCAGTTTTCCGGACAGAATCGAACGGTTTCCCATCTGTAATTCTTCCCGCATATCCGCGATCCATACGGACGGAAGTGCTACATTTCCGTACCGCGCATCCATCCGGAACAGCGCGTACGCTCCCGTCTCGCAGGCGTAAGAAGCATCCACCGACGGCGTTGCCGAACCCATCACCACATGGGCATGCTCCAGCCCGGCACGGCGCACGGCGGTCTCCCTTGCATGGTAGCGCGGCGTCACTTCACTTTTATAGGAGGTTTCATGCTCCTCATCGATTACGATCAGCCCCAGATCCGGAAACGGTGCAAAGAGTGCGGAACGCGGACCGATCATAATACTGACCTCCCCGCGCCGCGCGCGCTCCATCTGGTCGGCGCGCTCGGACGGTGTCATCCGCGAGTTGACCACCGTGACCCTTGTTCCAAACCGTGCGCAGAACCGCTCCACGTTCTGATACGTCAGCGCAATCTCCGGGATCAGCACGATCACCTGTTTTCCTTCTGAGAGCACTTGCTCCATCAGCTCCATATAGACGAGCGTTTTGCCGCTTCCCGTCACACCGCGGATCAGGCAGGGGCGGTTCTGCCCTTCCCATTCCTTTCGAATGCCGTCCACCACGGCCTGCTGCTGTTCGTTTGGTTTTCCCGCAGTTGTTCTTCCTGCCGCATCAGATACCGGATTTCTCCAGGTGCTCGTACGGCGGATTTCCAACACGCCCTGCTCTTCCATCACGTGCAGCGTATCTGCCGTGATTTTCAGTTTCTTGCTCACAACCGGCCCTGGAAGAACCGGCTGGGCCAGCAGCGCGTTTAAGAGACGGATTCTCGCTTTATAATTTTTCTTTCTGTAGTTTTCCAGCAGCTCCTCACATCTCGCAGGATCTGCAAGAAGCGCAATTTCGCGGGTTTCTTTCCCGCGCGCCTTTACTTTGACCGGAAGCACCGTCTTTAACGCCTGGATCATCGTCGATCCGTACGTATGACGCATCCACGCGGCGAGCGCGATGAGCTTCGTCTCTACAGTCGCCGCATCCTTTTGTACCGCGAGGATGGCCTTCATCCGGTCCTGCGGATATTTCGGCTCGTTTCCGACGGAAAGCACATAGCCGGTGATCGTGCGGTTTCCGTTTCCAAACGGAATCTGTACCGCCGTTCCCGGACTGATCTCCCCTGTCAGTTCCGGCGGAACCTTGTACTGAAAGGTCCGGTCCAGTTTTTCATTTGTGATGTCTACGATTACATCAGCGTAAACGCTGCTCATACATTCCCCTTACTTTCTTCCAGTATTTCCCGGATCAGCACGCGCTCATCCATCTCGTACCGTTTCCCCTTCCGGATCTGATACGTTTCGTGGCCTTTTCCCGCGAGCACCACGAGATCGCCCGGCTGCCGGTTTTCGATCACATACCGGATCGCCTCCTTACGGTCCGCAATCTCAACGAAAGCGCCTTCTGTTTTCCCGATTCCCGTCCGGATATCGTCCAGAATCGCCTGTGGTTCCTCATCCCGCGGATTGTCCGAGGTGATGACGGTCAGATCCGCCAGACGCCCCGACACCTCTCCCATCTGGAATCTCCGGTCCCGCGCGCGGTTTCCGCCGCAGCCGAAGAGACAGATCAGGCGCTTCGGATGGTATTTCCGCAGTGTCTTTAACAGGCTTTCGAGGCTCATCGCATTGTGTGCGTAGTCAATGAGAAGCGTCATTTCCGGATACACCGGAACTGCCTCACACCGCCCACGGACGCGGACTGCGGAAAGTGCCTCCTGCATCGCCTTTTCCGGGATTCCCATCTGCGCGCAGACCGCAATGGCGGCAAGCGAGTTGGAAACGGAAAACAGACCCGGCAGATCTACCCGTACCGGAAAATCCGCTGCGCCCTGCACCCGGTATGAGACACCGAGCACGCCGGGCGCCTGATCGAGTGCTGCATCTGCTGCCATAAAATCAGCTTTTTCCCTGCATCCGAATGTCACCAGACGACAGGTGCTCTGCCTTATGATCTCCGGAAACCTTTTGTCATCCCGGTTTACAATTCCGGTTCTGCAGGTGCGAAGCAGCTTCTTTTTGCAGGACAGATATTCTGCAAACGATGCATGCTCCCCGGCGCCGATGTGGTCGTTTCCAATGTTGGTGAACACACCGTAATCAAACGTAATTCCATCACACCGGTGCTGTTTTTCCGCCTGCGAGGAAACCTCCATCACAACATGGGTGCAGCCCTCCCGCATCATTTCAGAAAACAGCTTCTGCAGCACAACAGGCTCCGGCGTTGTATTTTCTGACGGAATGCTTTTTTCCCCGATCCTCGTCTCGATCGTTCCGATGAGTCCTGCGCGGATCCCTGCTTTTCGCAGGATTTCGTAAATCATATATGCAGTCGTCGTCTTTCCCTTCGTGCCGGTCACTCCGATTGTCACAAGGTGCTGCGCCGGATCATCCTCCCAGGCACAGGAAAGCTGTGCGAGTGCTTCTCTGCTGTCCTTTACTACGAGTACGGTTACCTTTTCCGGAATCCCTTCCAGTTCCCGCTCCGCAACCAGGACAGCAGCGCCCCTCTCGACTGCTTCTTCTGCATATACGTGCCCGTCCATCCTGTTTCCGCGGATGCAGACAAACACGTTCTGCGGCTGTACTTTTCTGCTGTCGCATGTGATTCCTGTAACTTCCGCATCCAGACTGCCCTGCTGGAGCTGATATGCGATCCGTTTTTGTAACGTGCGCATGTTTTTCATGCCGGGACCTCCCTTTCACGTTTCAAATCCCTACGACTCAGATACTTTTATAGAATACCATAGTCCGAAAAACATTTCAATGTGCGCAATGTCGGTTTCTTCTTGATTTTTGCCTCCATAAACTTTATAATAGTTCTATATTGATGCCTGGTTTTTTCGTATCAAAATCTATGAACTGCAAAGAGAGGTATCTTCCAATGAAAAGAAAAAAAATAGTTGTTGCACTGGGACACAAAGCTCTTGGAACGACGCTGCCGGAACAGAAAGCAGCCGTAAAACGTTCCGCAAAAGTAATCGCAGATCTCGTTGCTGCCGGTGCTGATGTTGTCATCACCCACAGCAATGCGCCGCAGGTCGGCATGATCCACATGGCGATGAATGAATTCGGCAAAATGCACACCGACTACAGCGCAGCCCCGATGTCTGTCTGCTCCGCTATGAGCGAAGGCTACATCGGCTACGACCTGCAGAACGCCATCCGTGCTGAGCTTCTCCGCAGAGGAATCTTCAAAACCACATCCACGATTCTTACACAGGTTGAAGTAGATCCGTACGACGATGCCTTCAACAATCCGGTCAAACTGATCGGCCGTACGCTTACCAAAGAGGAGGCTGACGCAGAGGAAGAAAAAGGAAACTACGTAACGAAAACCGAGGACGGCTACCGCCGAATCGTTGCTGCTCCGAAGCCGCAGGATATCGTAGAGATCGACTCCATCCGTCTTCTTCTCGATGCCGGACAGGTTGTCATCGCAGCAGGCGGCGGCGGAATCCCGGTTCTCCCGCAGAATGAAGAGTTAAAGGGTGCATCCGCAGTCATCGAAAAAGACCTCACCAGCGGCCTGATGGCAGAAATGCTGAACGCAGACATGCTGATGATCCTGACCAGCGTGGAAAACGTTTCCATCAACTACGGTACCCCGGACGAAAAACCGCTGGAGCACATCACCGTTGCTGACGCGAAGAAATACATCGCAGAAGGCCAGTTCGGAGAAAACTCCATGCTGCCGAAGATGGAAGCAGCTGTTTCTTTCCTCGAGAAAGGCATCGGCCGTACCGCAGTCATCACTTCCATTGATTCCGCACTCGCCGGATTCCAGGGAAAAACAGGTACGATTATTGAGTAATACAAAGTATACAAAAAAGGATTCCCGCGAGTGGGAATCCTTTTTTTCTACTCTTTTTCCGGACTAAAAAGCCAGATTAGAAAGTAAATTTATCTGCAAAGTAAGCATCGAGATCCTCAATTTTAATTCTCTCCTGCTCCATGGTGTCACGGTCACGGACGGTAACAGCACCATCGGTCTCGGAATCGAAGTCGTAGGTGATGCAGTACGGAGTACCGATCTCATCCTGACGGCGATACCGTTTTCCGATATTTCCACGGTCATCAAACTCGCAGTTGTATTTCTTGGACAGCTCTGCAAAGACTTTCTCAGCGCCCTCGTTCAGCTTCTTGGAAAGCGGAAGCACACCGATTTTTACCGGTGCCAGTGCCGGATGGAAATGCATCACAGTACGAACATCATTCTTCTCTGCGTCGAGAACTTCCTCGTCATAAGCGCTGCACAGGAATGCCAGAACGACACGGTCAGCACCAAGAGACGGCTCGATAACATACGGGATGTATTTCTCGTTCTTCTCCGGATCGAAATAGGTCATATCCTGTCCGGATACATTCTGATGCTGGGTCAGGTCGTAATCGGTACGGTCTGCGATTCCCCACAGCTCGCCCCATCCGAACGGGAACAGGAACTCGATATCGGTTGTTCCCTTGCTGTAGAAGCACAGCTCTTCCGGAGAATGGTCTCTTGCACGCATCTCTTCGTCTTTCATGCCGAGGCTCTTCAGCCAGTTGATGCAGAAGCCTCTCCAGTACTGGAACCAGTCAAGGTCGGTGCCAGGCTCGCAGAAGAACTCCAGCTCCATCTGCTCGAACTCACGGGTACGGAAGGTGAAGTTACCCGGTGTAATCTCGTTACGGAAAGATTTACCGATCTGACCGATTCCGAACGGAATTTTCTTTCTGGAAGTACGCTGTACGTTTTTGAAGTTTACGAAGATACCCTGTGCAGTCTCCGGACGAAGATATACGGTGTTCTTCGCATCCTCTGTAACACCCTGGAAGGTTTTGAACATCAGGTTGAACTGACGGATATCGGTAAAGTTATGTTTTCCGCAGGACGGACACGAAATCTGATGCTCCTCGATGAAGTTCTTCATCTCTTCCTGGGACCATGCGTCTACACTGCCGCCTTCGATTTCAATGCCTTTTTCCTCGCAGAAGTCTTCGATCAGCTTGTCTGCACGGAAACGCTCGTGGCACTCTTTACAGTCCATCAGAGGATCGGAAAATCCGCCGAGATGACCGGAAGCTACCCATGTCTGCGGGTTCATCAGGATCGCGCAGTCAACACCTACGTTGTGCGGGCTCTCCATCACGAATTTCTGCCACCATGCTTTTTTCACGTTGTTTTTCAGCTCAACACCGAGCGGGCCGTAATCCCAGGTATTTGCCAGGCCGCCGTAGATTTCGGAACCCGGATATACAAAACCTCTGGATTTTGCTACTGCCACAATTTTGTCCATTGTCTTTTCCATAGTTAGTTACTCCTCTATTTTATTTGTTTACTTACCATAAACAACAATAACAGGACTGGCAAGAAGAACGTCCTGCTCATATTCCTGCTCTGTTTCTTCTGTCTTAGTCTGCTCTGATGATGACGCAGAAGCACTCTCTGTGGACTTTGTGGTCCACTCGCCGGCCGTATCCACCGTGTTTTTTCCTTTGATCACGGCTGTACCGGAAACGCAGAGCACCGGATCTTCCGTTACGATTTCCAGCGGCTCCTCGCAGACAATCACGCGTACATGCTTAACGCCTTTGACCGCATCTTCGACTGAAACCTCATTGCCTTTAGAATCGACAAAGGAAGCGGAAAAATCATATCCCGCTTCTTCTGCCTCATCCAGCGTGCCTGCGAAAAATTCTGCTCCGTGATAATCCGCGTAGGACTGGTAATCTCCGTATTCCATCCGGATCTCCACCTTGTCCTCTTTGATCTGGCATTTTTCCAGCTTCACGGAATCCGCATCGCCGCGCTCCTCTGTGAATTTTTTGATGTCATCCTCCACAAAGACCTTCAGTTCGTCTTCCGTGTAATCATCGTCTTTGCTGTAATCTTCCACAATGGCTTCTGTCACAACACCATTTTTGCTCACATAGACAGATGTCGTTGTCACATCTTTTAACTTCTCACAGCCCGACAGCAGCACGGAAGCCGCTGTCAGAACTGCGAGAAGCTGTCCTGCTTTTTTCATAAAAATCCTCTAAAAACCGCCTGAATTATTTATTGCGGTAAATGATATCGTCTCTTCCCGGTCCGTTGGAGATCATGGTGATCGGGAATCCGATTTCTTTCTCTACAAACTCGATGTAGTTTCTGCAGTTCTCCGGCAGATCCTCGTATTTCTTGATGCCGCGGATATCGCATTTCCATCCCGGAAGGGTTTTCAGAACCGGTTTTGCTTTCTCAAGAATGCTGGTGTTCGGGAAATCGTGGATTTCTTTTCCGTCTACTTCGTATGCTACACAAACCGGAATCTCGTCCAGATATCCGAGAACGTCAAGTACGGTAAATGCTACATCGGTTGTGCCCTGCATTCTGCAGCCGTAGCGGGAAGCAACACAGTCGAGCCATCCCATACGTCTCGGACGTCCTGTCGTTGCACCGAACTCTCCGCCGTCTCCGCCGCGTCTTCTGAGCTCATCTGCCTCATCGCCGAAGATCTCGGAAACGAAAGCACCTGCTCCTACTGCACTGGAGTAAGCTTTGCATACGGTTACGATTTTCTTGATTTCATATGGCGGAACACCTGCTCCTACTGCGCCGTAGCCGGCCAGTGTGGAAGAAGAAGTTACCATCGGGTAAATTCCGTGATCCGGGTCTTTTAAGGAACCAAGCTGACCCTCAAGCAGGATCTCCTTGCCTTCCTGAATCGCGTTCCACAGGAATGCGGAAGTATCGCATACGTATGGCTCAACCATTTTTTTGTATTCCATCAGCTCTGCATAGATCTCATCCGGATTTAACTGCGGTTTGTGATACAGATGCTCGAGCAGAATGTTCTTGGTCTCGCATACGGATTTCAGTTTCTCTTTCAGGTGCTCATCGTCGAACAGCTCGTTTACCTGAAAACCGATTTTTGCATATTTATCTGAGTAGAACGGAGCGATACCGGATTTGGTGGAACCAAAGGATTTTCCGCCCAGACGCTCTTCCTCATACTGATCGAACAGGATGTGGTACGGCATTACCATCTGTGCACGGTCGGAAATTTTGATCTTCGGTGCCGGCACTCCCTTCGAAACGATCTCATTTAACTCTTTGATCAGAACCGGAATGTTGAGTGCAACACCGTTTCCGATTACGCTTGTTGTGTGGCTGTAAAATACGCCGGATGGAAGGGTATGAAGTGCAAACTTTCCATAGTTGTTTACAATGGTATGGCCTGCATTCGCACCACCCTGGAAACGGACAATAATGTCTGCCTCTTTTGCGAGCATATCGGTAATCTTACCTTTTCCCTCGTCTCCCCAGTTTGCTCCTACTACTGCCTTAATCATGTGACATCCTCCTAATTCAACGTATACTTGCGGCCTCTTTGTTTCGGCCGTTCATGCATAGTATACCATGTTTTCTTCATAAGTAAAACTTATTATTACTTATAAAATTTGTTTTTTTATTATTTCTGTTTATCAAACGCATCAGACGTTAATTTCTGCAGTCATGCCAAGTGCCTCTTTGTTTGCCTCAAGCACCGGATTAACTACGTTCTTCAGGAATGCGTCAACCTGTACGGATGCGCGGCCTGTGTATTTGGACGGATCCATCGTCTTTTCCAGCTCTTCTTTGGTCAGATGGAACATCTCATCCGCTGCGATCAGATCCAGAAGATCATTGTCGCGGCCTTCCTCTTTGACATGTTTTCCGGCGATCATGGACAGCTCGCGGATTCTCTCATGCAGCTCCTGACGGTCGCCGCCTGCTTTTACCGCATCCATCATGATATTCTCAGTTGCCATAAACGGAAGCTCTGCCATCATGTGTTTTAAGATAACCTTTGGATAAACCACAAGTCCGTCTACGACGTTCATGCACAGATCCAGGATACCGTCGATGGCAAGGAAGCCTTCCGGAATGGAAAGTCTCTTGTTTGCAGAGTCATCGAGGGTTCTCTCAAACCACTGTACAGAAGAGGTGATGGCCGGATTTAATGCATCGGTGATCACATAACGGGACAGGGATGCGATACGCTCGCTTCTCATCGGATTTCTCTTGTATGCCATGGCGGAAGATCCGATCTGTCCTTTCTCGAACGGCTCCTCAACTTCTTTTAAGTGCTGCAGAAGACGGATGTCGTTGGAGAATTTTGTTGCGCTTGCCGCAATGCCTGCCAGAACGTTTAATACTCTCGTATCGACTTTTCTGGAATACGTCTGTCCGGAAACAGGATAGCAGTTCTTGAAGCCCATTTTCTCAGCGATCATCGGATCGATCTTGTCGATGGTCTCCTGATCTCCGTCGAACAGCTCTAAAAAGCTTGCCTGTGTGCCTGTTGTTCCTTTGGAGCCGAGCAGCTTTAAGGTGCTCTGTACGTACTCGAGATCTTCAAGATCCATTAAGAACTCCTGCATCCACAGGGTTGCACGTTTTCCGACGGTGGTCGGCTGTGCCGGCTGGAAGTGGGTGAAGGCAAGGGTCGGCTGGTCTTTGTAGGTATCCGCAAATTTTGCCAGCTCAGCGATAACGTTCACCAGTTTTTTCTTCACCAGCTTTAAGGCTTCGTTCATGACAATGATATCGGTATTGTCGCCTACGTAGCAGCTGGTTGCTCCCAGATGGATGATTCCTTTTGCTTTCGGACACTGTACGCCGTAGGCATACACATGGGACATTACGTCATGACGGCAGACTTTCTCTCTTTCTTTTGCCACATCGTAGTTGATGTTCTCGGCATTTGCTTTCAGTTCTTCGATCTGCTCATCTGTAATAGAAAGTCCCAGTTCTTTTTCTGTCTCAGCCAGCGCAATCCATAACTTTCTCCAGGTACGGAATTTCATATCCGGGGAGAAGATGTACTGCATCTCCTTGCTTGCATAACGTTCGGAAAGAGGGCTTACATATCTGTCAGTTCCGCTCATAGACACGATTCTCCTTTTCTTGTCAAAATGTGTATTCGGTTTCTCTTTTATCCCCGCTCTTTTTCATCCCCAAAAACAGAATGAGACGTATAAAGAGCGTGTTTGAAATACGTTTCAACCACGCTCTAGTATAACGCATGTTGTTTTTTTAGGCAAGTGCAACGTCGTTACTTCTCACGAAATTTTCCCAAAAAGCCCTGCATTCTGGCATTTTCGGAATCGAAGACTTCGTCCGGTGTTCCCTCCACGGCGATCACACCCTGGTCCATAAAGATGACGCGGTCGGAAATTTCCCGGGCAAAATTCATCTCGTGGGTAACGATCACCATCGTCATGTTCATCTCCGCAAGAGATTTGATGACCTTTAAAACTTCGCCTGTCAGCTCCGGATCGAGTGCCGATGTCGGCTCATCGAAAAAGAGCACCTTCGGTTTCAGCATCAGCGCGCGCGCAATCGCAACTCTCTGACACTGGCCGCCGGAAAGCTGACACGGATACGCCTTTTCCTTTCCGGTCAGACCCATTTTTCCAAGCAGCTCTTCCGCCTGTGCTTCCACCTCCGCGCGGTTTCGCTTCTGTACATGGATCGGCGCATCGCAGAGATTTTTCATAACATTATAATGAGGAAACAGATGGAAACTCTGGAATACCATTCCAAAATTCTCCTGTATTTTCCGTAGTACGGCAGGCTTCGCATAGACGGATTTTCCGTTTTCCATTGTAACTGCCTGCTTGCCAAGGTACGCCAGATCACCGCCGTCCATCGTTTCAAGCATTGCCGCGCACCGCAGCAGTGTCGATTTTCCCGATCCCGACGGGCCGATAATCGAGAGCACCTCGCCCTCTTCTACTTTGAGGGAAATATCTTTTAACACTTCGAGATCCCCAAAGCTCTTTTTTACATGGTTCATTTCCAGATAAATCATATCGTTTTCCGCTCTCTTCTATAGTTAATGATAATAAGAAAATTTCTTTTCCAAAAGTTCCATCACCCACGCCACGACAAAATTGAAGATGTAGTAGAAAATACCGGCGGCGACGAACGGAACCATCGTGGTCTTGGCCGCCGCGATCTGTTTTGCGATCGTGAACATTTCCACATAGGAAATGGAAAAGGCCAGCGACGTATCCTTGACCAGCGTAATCACCTCATTGGTGATCGCCGGCAGAATCCGTTTCACAACCTGCGGCAGAATAATTCGGACAAACGTCTGTCCCTTCGAATAACCAAGAAGCTTTGCTGCCTCGTACTGTCCACGATCCATCGAAACGATGCCGGAGCGGTAGATTTCTGCAAAATAGGCGCCGTAGTTTAAGGCAAATCCGGTGATAATCGCCGGAAAGCGCCATTTTCCGATGTTCATACCGAACAGATAGAACGGTCCGAAGTAAACCACCATGAGCTGCAGCATCAGAGGCGTGCCGCGCATCAGGGAGATATAGAGCCGGAAAATTCCGCTCACAATCCGGTTTTTCGACATACGCCCGAAGGCGATCAGCAGACCGAGCGGCAGGGAAAATACGAGCGTCAGGACAAATATCGAGATCGTTCCCGCCATTCCGGTACTAAGCTGTGATAGAATTATGGACAACTTCATGCTGCTTTACTCTCCTTTTTTCTCCAGACACACCATGTCTGCGATTCCGTATTTTTCTGCGAGCTTGTCGAATGTTCCGTCGGCCAGAACCTGCTGCAGGCCTTCGTTTACTTTATCGCAGAGCTCGGTATTTCCTTTTTTGAATCCGATCGCATATTTCTCAGAGTTCAGGTACTCGTCGAGGATTTTGTATCCTTCTCCGCGGCTTTCCAGCTGATATTTGGCAACGCCGATATCCATGGCAACCGCATCGATGGAACCTGCCTGAAGCTCTACAAACGCATTGTTGTAATCCGGGAACTGCTGCAGAGCGGCGAAAGTATCGGCGAGTTCTTTCTGACCGCCTTCTTCCTCACTCTGTAAAAGATCGAGTGCTGCGGATGCTGCCTGCACACCAACCGTCTTTCCTGCCAGATCGGACAGGCTGTTGATGCCGGAATTCTCACATACGACCATCACCTGGCTGTTGTCCACGTACGGATCGGACCAGGTGTAATCGTCCTCTCTGCCGTTCATGGTAAAGCCGTTCCAGATGCAGTCAATCGCACCAGAATTCAGCTCGGTATCTTTCGCATCCCAGTTGATCGGGGTTTTTACCAGCTTCCAGCCGTAAATCTCGCAGACTGCCTCGGCGAGCTCCAGGTCAAATCCGGTGTAATCGCCGGTCTCATCGTCCATGTAGCCGTACGGCGGGTATTCTGCATCGAAGCCTACGGTAAAGGTTGTCGTTCCGTCTGTGGAAGAGGATGCTGCTCCTGCTGATGAGGCGGATGTTTTTGCTGTGTCTGCAAAGCCGCAGCCAGCCAGCAGGGCAGATACACAAAAGGCTGCTGTCAAAATGCTAACCATTTTCTTTTTCATAATAATCTTCTCCTTTTCTACGTGATCATGTTATCACTGTACTACGCTAAACTAATTGGTATCCTACCATACTCCGGCACCGCCTGTCAACCCGCACCGGTTAAATAATCCAGAAAACCTGTTCCAACACAAAAAAGTCTCCGAAACGGTCAGCAGATTCTGCTTTTTTCCGTCTTCGGAGACTTTGATTTTTCTATTTTGGATAACTATTTATAAACCCTTGTTACACGGCTGCTGATATCGCAGAGCATCTCGTAATCGAAACGTGCCGCCGGGTTGGCGATCTCTTCGATCGTGATGGTCTCATCCCCGTCGGTTCCGACAAGCGTTACAACGTCCTCCACCTGCACATCCGGGATGTCGGTCACGTCCACCATCATCTGATCCATACAGATTCTTCCGATGATCGGTGCTTTTTTCCCGTGGATCAGCACACAGCCCTGGTTCGAGAGAGCTCTCGGATAGCCGTCTGCATAGCCGGCTGAAACAGTTGCGATCCGTGTCATCGGTTTCTCGGTCACATACGTGGCACCGTAGCTGACGCCGATGCCCGGGCCGACTTCCTTCACATGGATGACATGGCTCTTCCATGAAAGCGCCGGGATCAGATCGAGGCGCTCTTTTTTTACCTCCTCGGATGGGTAAATGCCGTAGGTGATGATACCGGAACGCACCATCTCAAAGTGGTGATCGTCAAATTCCATGATTCCGGCGGAGTTGCAGATATGGCGAAGCGGAATCGTCACGCCGCGCTCTGCTAAAAGTGCCGTCATCTTATCATATTTTTCCATCTGCATCGAACAGTACGTCTTGTCTTCCTGATCGGCGCAGGAGAAATGCGTAAACATACCTTCCAGCTCGATGTGCGGAAGATCCGCGATTTTTGCCGCCTCATCCGCATCGTGCTCTGTCACCTGGAAGCCGATCCGCGTCATGCCGGTATCGACCGCGAGGTGTGCTTTTGCTTTCCGGTTCTGGCGTGCTGCCTCTTTTTCGAGGGCAAGTGCCTGTGCGTAGCTGTCGATCGTCTGAGTGATGTCGTATTCCACAAGGTCGCCGTACTGGGACGGGGACACGTAGCCGAGAATCAGGATCGGCGCGGAAATGCCGTTTTCTCTGAGCTCGACAGCCTCCTCGATGGTTGCGGTTGCAAAATAATCAACCTGGTTTTCCAGATAGGATGCTACCGGAACGGCACCGTGGCCGTAGGCGTTCGCTTTTACAACGCCAAGGAGTTTCACGCCCTCCGGTAGTCTTTTTTTCACTTCTCTGATGTTATGCCCGATCGCTTCGAGTGAAATCTCTGCATAACAGCGTAAGTATCTGTTCACTTTTTTCCTTCTTTCTTTCCGTACTTTTTCTGAGACGCCAAAACGTGCCTGAAAACTCTTTCGGATTATTTTCAGACACGCTCTCGTATCAGATTCCGGCTATGCCGGTTTTTATTTGTCCGGTCTGCGGATGGCGGAATAGATATTTTTTACATTTTTCAGCACTACATGCGTTCTTGTCGCATCGACGCCCGGAAGGCTCATCACCTGGCGGTGGATTTCTTCGAGTTCGTCGGATGAGTGACAGGAAATGCGGATAATCAAATCAAAATCTCCGGTCTGATAATAGCAGGATACGATGTACTCCAGTTTCTGGATCGCATCTGCAAAACTGTCAAAGAACTTCGGATGCTCCAGGCTGACTTCCATCAGCGCGGTCATCTCATTTCCCGTTTTCTTTTCGTCTACAATAATGGTGTATTCTTTAATCACTCCGGTTTCTTCCATTTTACGGATTCTCTCGATGACTGCAGAAACCGATAAATGAATCTCTTTGCTGATATTGGAAGCCGTCTCGCGGGCATTTTTCTGCAATATCTTCAGAATCTTATAATCAATGGCATCCATGTATTTTTCCTCCCATAAGAATTGACAGGGCTCTTCTTTCCAGATTTTAGCATAAAATTTCCCTGTCACTACCTTTCTATTATATCAAATTTTTCAGATAAGTCCAGTTTTTCCCAAAATATTTTATAGAAAGATTAGAATGCTTCTTTAAATTGCACAGATGCTCCTTTTTTCCTATTCTCCGAAGGTTTCCGCGATATCCTGCATCAGAATGCCGATCCCGAGGTGCTGCGGGCACTGCTTTTCACAGCGATAACAGTTGATGCAGTCATCGGCACGTTTGTCCTGACGCTCATACTCTGCACGAACCGCTTCGACGCCTTCCGTCGCTGTCCGGTTGTAAAGCGCAAACAAACCCGGGATGTTGATTTTTACCATGCACGGCATACAGCTCTGACAACCGGTGCAGCAAACCAGAAGTTCTGTTCCATTTTCCTGCATAGGGAAATTCCCCCTTTTTTGCTTTTCCGTTTTTCTATTATAGTACATTTCCCGTTCTGGAACAAGGCTGATCTTTGCGGACATTTTCACGCCCCTTTCACCCTGAATTTTCTCCTTTTTCAGTGTTTTGAAAATTTTTTAATTTTTTTCAAAAAAGGGGTTGACTTTTTCTCAGCTTTCCTGTAGAATACGTTTTGTCAGTGAGGCACGGCAGTCAACAAGACAGAGAAAAAAATCAGTGCCCATCATCTGCGGGTGTAGTTCAATGGTAGAACACCAGCCTTCCAAGCTGGATACGTGGGTTCGATTCCCATCACCCGCTTCATCCAAAAGGATGTATATGCGCGAGTGGCTCAGGGGTGGAGTACAACCTTGCCAAGGTTGGGGTCGCGGGTTCGAATCCCGTCTCGCGCTCTTTTTATTACCGAAATTTCTTCACAGGAATTTCGGTTTTTTGTTTTATCAAAAACTTTTTTACCAAGGAAAGGAGTTCTTATGATTCAGGATATCGCTCCGCATAAATATTATGTAGATTACCACCCTTCCACACCGAACGATACCGATCTCGTTTTCATCTACGGTCATCACACAATTCTGTGCAATTTTGAAGATCCGCAGATCCGCTATCCTTCGATTGCAGAAATTGCACCTGTTTTCCCGGAAATCCGGGAAAAAGCAAAATTTCTGTTCCGTATCGACGAAACCAATTACTATGAACTGCGCCGCCCGCAGCTTTCGGAATTTGATATCTGGAAATATGAAAACACACTGATTCTGCGCCGCGCCGTTCCGGGATGGCTCGGATTCGCCGGCATCACCGGCTACCAGATCCATACCTGGTACACAGACCACACCTACTGCGGCCGCTGCGGAACCAAGATGCACGCGCCCGGAAATGAACGTGCGATGCAGTGCCCGTCCTGCGGCGCACTCTCCTATCCGGTGATCTGCCCAAGCGTCATTGTCGCCATCACTGATGGTGACCGCCTGCTGCTCACGAAGTACGCACCTTCCCACAGCAGCCACCGCCAGTACGCCCTCGTGGCCGGCTATACCGAGGTCGGTGAGACGCTGGAACAGACGGTGCACCGTGAAGTCATGGAAGAAGTCGGATTAAAGGTCAAAAATCTGAGATACTATAAGAGTCAGCCGTGGTCCTTCAGCGGCTCGCTGCTCGCCGGATTTTACTGCGATGTGGACGGCGATCCGTCCATTACCCTCGACCGCGAGGAACTCTCCGTTGCCGAATGGTTTGACCGCGATTCTCTTCCGGAGACGCCGAACCTCATCAGTCTGACCGGTGAAATGATCGAATGCTTCCGCCAGGGAAAAGAACCGAAATAAAAAATAAGAAATCATTTTGTGACTTAGTCACAGAACTTCCCGTTCTGCTGTGGTATTCTACAGTCACAACAGAAAAACACTTACCGGGAAATAAAAAATCCCGTTTTAAAAAAGGAGGACTTCTATTATGTCATTAATTCATGTTACATCCGAAAACTTTGAAAAAGCTCTGCAGGCAGCACCTGGCGTTGCCGTTGTTGATTTCTTTGCTACCTGGTGCGGACCGTGCAAAATGCTCGCCCCGGTCATCGAAGAGGCAGCTGAGGATATGCCGGAGATCCAGTTCTACAAAGTAGACGTTGACGAAGCACCGGAGCTGGCAAGATCCTTTAAAGTCATGAGCGTTCCGACCCTCGCTTTCTTCAAAAACGGCGAACTCGTAAAGAAAAACGTCGGCGCCGTTTCCTATGAGGAGCTGGAAGAACTGATTAACTCTGTAAAATAAACAGCGTAATATTGGAAATGCAAGAAAAAACGTATCGGCACAAAAACCGATACGTTTTTTCTTGCATTTCTTTCCGTTCTTTTCTATCATGGAAGAAACGGCTGCTGCCGTAGTTTACAAAAGAACGTTCTTCTTCCGAAAGGAGTTTTATTTATGTCATCTTTTCTGGAATCCTGTTTTCAGGAGCATTATCCATTTTATTCAAAGCTTACCGCCGATGAACAGCAGACACTCGTGCTCTCTTCCGTCCTGACGACGTATCAGCGCGGCGATTTTCTCTACAGCTGTGACGATGACTGTCTCGGCGTTCTGCTTGTCCTCTCCGGCAAGCTCCGCATCTTTATCCAGTCCGGCGAGCAGCGGGAAATTACCCTGTTTACCACCGGTCCCGGCGAAGTCTGCACGCTGTCTGCCTCCTGTGCGATGCAGGAAATCAGCTTTGATATTCTGATTGAGGCCGAGGAGGAGACGAAAGTTCTCATCACTCCGGCCAGCACGTTCCGCAGACTGTTGAATCAGAATATTTACGTTGAAAACTACATTTACCGGGAAACAACGGAGCATTTTTCCGAAGTCATGTGGGCGATGGGCCAGCTCCTCTTTACGCGGCTTGACCAGCGCCTTGCCGGATATCTCGAGGATGAACGCATCCGCACCGGTTCCCCGGTGCTCTCCACCACGCACGAACAGATCGCGCGGAACCTCGGCAGTGCCAGAGAGGTCGTTTCCCGCACCTTAAAGTCGTTCGAGAAAGACGGCATCGTCGCACTCTCCCGCGGCACGGTCACGATTCTCGATGTCAAAAAGCTCCGCGGCATCTGCCGGATGCGCCGATAGTTCTTCTACGCGCGCAGACATTTTCCCACAGGCTCTGCCCTGCCGCTCGAGAAAATATTTTTCAAAAGCGTTCTAACGGCACTCCATCTTAATTTCAATCTCATTTCCTTCCACGGCCACCTTCGCATAACTTCCGACGATCAGCGGCATCGCCGGATGAAGGTGTCCGATGTCGAGATCCATCACGATCGGCACGTTGTATTTTCCAAGCAGATCCGTCACGGCGCGGTACTGGTCGAGTTCCCCGAATTTCTGTCCGAACTGCAGCGGGCGGCCAATCAAAAAGCCTTTCACATATTGGAACCAGCCGGCGTGCTCCATCTGCCAGATTGCGCGGCGGATCGCAAAGACGTTCAGATCGCACGCTTCCAGAAACCAGACAAAACCGTCCTCTTTATATTTTTCCACAAAATCAACCGTTCCGTCGTACTTCGTTCCAAGAATATTGACGAGACAGTCGAGACAGCCGCCGATGAGCCGTCCCTCAAATGCACTGTCCGCATCCGGGAAGCGGCGCAGAACGCGCGGTTCTGTAATCTGGTACGGCAGATACGGATTTTCCTCGCTTCTGCCCTTCGCATCGTCTCTTTCCCATCCCTCATAGCCGCGGACGGTACGCACTTCTCCCGTCAGTACGCCAAACGCATCCGCTACGGATTTATGCCACGGCTCCATGCCGAAATCACTCGCACACGGACCGTAAACAGCCGCCGTATCGCAGATGGTCGGCAGAAGATACGTAAAATGCGTATTGTCAGAATAGCCGAGATACCATTTCGCCGGTGCCTTTCTGATCTTTTCAAAATCCACGTAATCGAGATCCTCGCACATCAGCTCTCCGCCGCCGCAGGAAATCAGACAGTCATTCTTCTCACTGACATAATATTCCGTCAGCTCTTTTCCGCACTCCTCCGGTGCCGCGCTGATTCCGATGCCGTGCTCTGCATAGCAGTTTGGCCCAAGATCCAGCTGATATCCCATCTCTTTCCATTTTTTCTGTGCATTTGCAAACGCGGACTTGTATGGCTCTGTTGTGCATCCAAACGATGGTGCCACAAAGCCGATCGTTCCGCCCTTTTTCAGATTTTCCGGAAACCTCATGTCGCATCCTCCTTTATCCTAATTCTTCTGCCTCCAGATTCTTATACTGCGTCAGCTCATCCCCGAAGATCAGCTCTCCGTCGTTCTGCGCAAAGTACAGCTCCTCTTCTTTTTCCAGTTTTGCCTTTCCGTTCGTCCCCTCGGTAATCTCCGCGCAGAGACGGTCCACCTCCGTTTTCGGAACGAGAACGCGGATTTTCACCTGATCGGTGTACTCGGATTCCAGAATCGGAATCCCCCGCTGGCCGAGCAGATACTGGATTTTACCGATGCCGTTGTAATCCGTCTCAATCAACAGCCGCACGCCGCAGATCTCGTCAATCAGAACACTGTTTGCCAGCCCCTCCTGCACCGCCTGCGAGTACGCGCGCACCAGGCCGCCCGTTCCCAGCAGCGTACCGCCGAAATACCGCGTCACCACAACAAGCACATTGCGGAGGCCTGCTCCCTGTACCACATCGAGCATCGGCCGCCCTGCCGTGCCGGAAGGCTCCCCGTCATCGCTGCAGCGCACCGTCTCCTGATTTTCTCCAATAATATACACAAAACAGTTATGCCGCGCATCCCAGTATTTTTTCCGCAGAGCTTCCAGGCAGGAAAGTGCCTCCTCCTCAGATTCCACCAGACGCACCGTTGCAATAAAACGTGATTTCTTCTCCACGATTTCCCCGGTTCCACCCCGGTAAACCGTCCGAAACTGATCGATCATATGTCCTTACTCCTTCATCCAAATATGTACCTATCTTACCATATCATTTCTGAAAAATCAGCATTCTTTTCAGAAATACTTTTATTCCAGCCCTTTGTTTGGTATAATAAAAATAAGTATACCCTGCTTTTTGCAGGGCAGGAACACCATTGATTACTGAACTAAATCAGTTTTGCATGAACATGACATAAGGAGGATTTTCTATATGCACTTTGGAAAAAGTCATCTGGAAGACAAACGTGAAGATCTGCGGTCCCATTACGGAAAGATTGAAAAGACGGCCGGCGTGACGGCGCTGCGCATCGCGTTCTGTCTTCTTCTTGTCGTTCTCGTCTGCGGTGCCGGGCTTGTGATCGGCGCTGTCCGCGGCGTGATTGACAGTGCCCCTGATATCTCGGAGGCAAATATCATGCCGCTCGGCAACGCGTCGTTTATCTACGATGCTGACGGCAACCAGGTACAGAAGCTGACCGGGGCTCAGGGAAACCGTGTCTCGATTTCGATTGAGGAGATTCCGCTCGATATGCAGCACGCGATCGTCGCGGTTGAGGATGCCCGTTTTTATGAGCACAACGGCATCGATCCGAGCGGTATCATCCGTGCTTTCGTTGTCGGCGTCAGCCACGGCTTTCATTTTACCGAGGGCGCCAGCACGATCACACAGCAGCTCTTAAAAAACAATGTTTTCACTGACTGGATGGAAGAGACGCGGATGCAGAGCTTCAAGCGGAAGATCCAGGAACAGTACCTGGCGCTGAAGCTGGAAAAAACACTGACTGCAGAGGGTGAAAACGCCAAAGACGTTATTCTGGAAAATTATCTGAATACGATCAACTTAGGTTCCGGCTGCTACGGTGTCCAGACGGCAGCGCAGACGTATTTCGGAAAGGATGCAAAAGATCTGACGCTCTCTGAATGCGCCGTTCTTGCCGCAATTCCAAAGGCGCCGACGGCATATAATCCGAAAAACCACCCGGAGAAAAACCAGCAGCGCCGCGACAAGATCCTGAACAACATGAAAGAGCAGGGCTACATCACCGAAGAAGAATACACCATTGCCATGAACGACAATGTTTACGACCGCATCGCCATGCACACGCAGTCCCAGGCGGAGAGCGCGCCGTACTCCTACTTTATCGATGAAGTCATCACCAACCTGATCAACGATCTGATGGTACAGAAAGGCTACACCGAAGTGCAGGCAAAGAACGTTGTCTACAGCGGCGGCCTCAAAATCTATACCACACAGGATTCCTACATGCAGTCGATTCTCGATACGGAATTCCAGAATCCGGAGAACTTCCCGGCGAACACGCAGATCGGTCTCGACTGGGCGCTCACCGTAGAGCAGGCAGACGGCGAGGTACAGAACTACAGCAAAGAGATGCTGCAGCTCTACTTCCGCAACAGCGATCCGAGTTTCGATCTGCTCTTTGACTCCCAGGAGGAGGCACAGAGCTATATCGACCAGTACAAAGCCGCTATCATGCAGGAAGGCGATACGATTGTTGCCGAGCGCAGCAGCTTCACCCCGCAGCCGCAGGCGTGCATGACCGTTATGGATCAGCGCACCGGTTACGTGAAAGCCATCGTCGGCGGACGCGGCGAAAAAACAGCAAGTCTTACCTTCAACCGCGCAACCGATAATTATTCCCAGCCGGGTTCCACGTTCAAGATTCTTTCCGCGTACGGACCGGCGCTCGACCTTGGAAAGATTACACTCGCTACGGTAATTAAGGATGAGCCGTTCAACTACAGTGACGGCACACCGCTGCAGAACTCGGATCTTACCTACCATGGTGATGTTACCGTCCGCCAGGCGATCATCAATTCCATCAATATCCCGGCCGTCAAGGTACTGACCGAGCTTACGCCGAAGGTCGGCTTTGATTATCTGAAGAAGCTTGGTTTTTCCAAACTCTCCGAGGAATACGATGTGATCCAGCCGCTGGCTCTCGGCGGTATCACCTACGGTGTCAGTGATCTCGAACTGACGGCAGCCTACGCGGCAATCGCAGACGGCGGCCAGTACCGCAAGCCGGTGTTCTACACAAAGGTTACCGACAGCAAGGGAAATGTTTTAATTGACAACACAGAAAACAAGGCAACGCAGGTCTTCAAGGCAAGCACTGCCTCCCTCCTCACCAATGTCATGGAGGATGTTCTGGAAAAAGGTACCGGTGTTGCCGCCCGCCTCGACAATATGCACGCAGCCGGAAAAACCGGTACGACGAATGAGGCCAAGGATCTCGTCTTTGCAGGCTTTACACCATATTATACCGCTGCCATCTGGGCAACGTATGATACACACGCGGAGTTTCCGGAGAGCGACCGTGAATTCCACAAACGTCTCTGGGCAAAGGTCATGAATGAAATCCACGAAGGCCTTGCCGATATGGATTTCGAAACTTCCGCAACAGTACAGGAGGCAACGATCTGTACGAAGACCGGCCTGCTCGCCCGCTCAAGCTGCCCGTCCATCACCGAATACTTTGCGGTATCCGATCTGCCGACCGAGCGTTGCAAGGGCCACTACACCGCGCCGGCCTCAACACCGACGCCGACCAGAACCCCTTCTGCAGCATCAACTCCGCAGGCAACCCCGACACCGACGGAGGCACCGCAGGAAACTCCGGCTCCGCCCGAAACACCTGCCGATCCGCCTTCTAATACACCGGAGACTCCTGACACACCGGAGACTCCTGACACACCGGAGACCCCTGATGCACCGTCAGAACCGGATACCCCGGCGGAGATATCGGAAGTACAGCCGCAGTCCGAAGAGAGCGGCTCTTCCGAATAACTTTTTCAGTCAGTCTATACACAAAAAACCGGCCCTCTGGCATATGCCAGCAGGACCGGTTTTTCTATACTTCTTTTTCCATCTGAATCAATTAGTCAATCAGCATTTTTGCTGCGCCGTAGATACCAGCATCGTTTCCAAGGGAAGCGAGTACGATCGGGGTATCTTTGCATGCGATGAATGCTGCTTCACGGTAGTATTTAGCTACGCCGTCGATCAGGATCTGGCCTGCTTTGGATACACCGCCGCCGACTACGATAACTTCCGGGTCAACAACGCATGCGAATACTGCAAGTGCTCTTCCGAGGTACTCGGAGAACTCCTGAACGATTGCTTCTGCTGCTGCATCGCCTTCTTTTAATGCATCAAAGACAGCTTTTGCACTGATGGACTCTCCTCTTTCTCTTAAAGAAGACGGAGTATCATGGGATGCCAGATATTTCTTTGCCAGACGAACGATACCGGTTGCAGATGTCATCTGCTCGAGGCATCCGTGGTTTCCGCAGTTGCAGACCGCTTCTTCTTCCGGCTCAACACATGCATGACCAACCTCGCCGCCTGCGCCGTGAGCACCTGCTACGATCTTGCCGTCCACGATGATTCCGCCGCCGACACCGGTTCCAAGGGTAACCATAACCAGGTTCTTGCTTCCCTTTCCGCCGCCTGCCCACATCTCACCGAGAGCTGCTGCGTTTGCGTCGTTTGCTGCTTTTACTGCCATTCCGCCGAGTTCGTCGGAAAGCTCTTTTACGATATTTTTATATCCCCAGTTCAGGTTGACTGCGATGGAAAGCTCACCTTTGTCATTAACCGGGCCAGGTACGTCAATGCCGACACCGGCAACATCATCTGCTGCGATACCCTTCTCAGCCATTTTTGCTTTTACGCTTTTTGCGATATCCGGCAGAATTTCGCTTCCGCCGTTTTCGGTGCGGGTCGGGATTTCCCATTTTTCCAACAGAGTTCCGTCTGTCTGGAACATTCCGCATTTCACTGAAGTACCCCCAACATCGATTCCAAATACATAGTTTGCCATTTTCTTACTTCTCCTCTCTTTTTTTCACTAAGTTAGCCTGTACACGGCGGTACAGCTCCTGTGCGGCATTGTAGCCCATCTTCTTCTGTCTGTGGTTGACAGCAGCGGTTTCTACGATGATCGCCAGGTTACGGCCCGGACGGATCGGAAGGGAATGGCAGACAACCTTGTTTCCAAGGAACTCAATATACTCTTCTTCCAGGCCCAGACGGTCGTATTCTTTCTCTTTGTCCCACTCTTCAAGCTTGATAACAAGGTCGATAGACTGGGTATCCTTTACGCTCTCGACACCAAACAGCGTCTTGACGTCGATGATACCGATACCGCGCAGCTCGATAAAGTGACGCGTGATATCCGGTGCCGTTCCGACCAGCGTAATGTCGCTGACACGGCTGATTTCAACCACATCATCGCTGACGAGACGATGGCCTCGTTTGATCAGCTCCAGTGCAGCCTCGCTCTTTCCGATTCCGCTCTCGCCCATGATCAGAACGCCCTCGCCGAATACATCGACCAGCACGCCGTGGATGGAGATCATCGGGGCAAGCTGGACATTCAGCCAGCGGATGATTTCAGCCATGAAAACGGAAGTCGATTTGTCTACCGCAAAGGCCGGTACCTGATAACGATTGCACAGCTCCAGAATTTCCGGTCCCGGAATCATCTTCGTGGTGAAAATGACACATGGGATCTTGCGGCTTACAAACTCTTCAAACGCGCGGACGCGCTCGCTCTCTTCAAGATGCTGCAGATACGTGAACTCTACATAACCTATGATCTGCACACGCTCATTGGCAAAATGCTCATAGTAACCGGTCAGCTGCAGTGCAGGACGGTTGATATCCGGTGTGGCAATGACAAGATCTGTCATATCAACCTCTGGTGTCAGGTTGCGGAGATCCATTTCCTCCACCATTTTGGTCATTTCAATTTCTTTCATTTTCCTGTCCTCCGACTTCATTCGACGTCTTTTTAAATCCGTCTCTTCTATGATTTTAGCACAATAAAGCATCACGGGCAACCTAGAAATTTAACTATTTTGACGAATCCTCATTTTCCTCCTGTGCAGGTGCGTGAAAGAATGTGTAGACCTGCTCCGCCGCCTTTTTATTCATGCCCGGAAGTCCGGAAAGTTCTTCCACGGTTGCCGCCTTGATATCATCAATTCCCTGAAAGTGGCGCATCAGTTCTTTCCTTCTTGTCGGCCCGATGCCCGGGATGTCGTCGAGAATCGAGTGGACCTGACCCTTGCTCCGCAGCAGGCGGTGGTATTCGATTGCAAAGCGGTGCGCCTCGTCCTGCACGCGTGTGATCAGTTTGAAGCCCTCGCTGTTCCGGTCGATCGGGATTTCCACGTTTCGGAAATACAGCCCCCTCGTGCGGTGCTTGTCGTCCTTTACCATACCGCAGACCGGAATCGCAAGATCCATTTCTTCAAGCACCTCAAGCGCAATGTTAACCTGGCCGCGTCCGCCGTCCATCATGATCAGGTCCGGCAGCCGCTCGAAACCGCTGTCCTCCTGGATGCCGCGCAGAAAACGGCGGCTTAAGACCTCTTTCATACTGGCGTAATCGTTCGGTCCCTCGACGGATTTGATCTTGAATTTTCGGTAATCGGCGCGCTTTGGCTTTCCTTTCTCGTAGACGATCATTGAGCCGACCGACTGGAAACCGCTGATATTGGAGATATCGTACGCCTCGATGCGGTCGATCGACGGTAGGTTCAGCCATCTGGCGATCTCTTTTACGGCACCGACCGTCCGACCCTCTTCCCGCTTGATCCGCTCGCGGTCCTGGTCGAGAACGATCTGTGCGTTCCGCTCTGCCAGTTCCACCATTTTTTCCTTGCTGCCCTTTTTCGGCACGCGGATGCGGACCTTCTGGCCCCGTTTGCTGCTTAAATACTCTTCCATCAGCTCCTGCTCGGCAATCTCCTCGGAAATCATGATTTCCCGCGGGATGAACGGCGTGCCGGAATAGAACTGTTTCATAAACGTGAGCAGCACCTCGCTTTTCTGCTCCTCCTCGCCAATCCGCAGATAATAATGCTCCCGCCCGATCAGCTTTCCGTTCCGGATAAAGAAGACCTGCGCCACCGCATCCTCTTTGTCCATCGCAAGCGCAATGACATCTTTGTCCTCGCCGTTACTGTTCGTAATCTTCTGCCGCTCGCCGATCCTGCGCACGCTGTCGATCAGATCACGGTACTCCGCCGCCTGCTCGAACCGCATCTCCTCAGCCGCCTCCGTCATTTTTCCAGTCAGCTCTTTGATCATGTCATTGTAATTTCCATTCAGAAAACTGATCGCCTTTTTGATCTGCTCGCCGTACTCTTCTTTGGAAATGTATCCCTGGCACGGTGCCTTACACTGGTGGATGTGATAGTAAAGACACGGGCGGTCCTTGCCGATCTCCTTTGGCAGGCTCTTATTGCAGGAACGGATATCGTACAGCTTCCGCAACAGTTCGATCGTATCTTTCACAGCTCCGGCGCTCGTGTACGGGCCGAAATATTTCGCCTTGTCCTTCTTCATCTGATGGGAAAACAGAATGCGTGGAAAATCCTCGTTCACGGTCACCTTAATGTACGGGTACGCCTTGTCATCTTTCAGCATCGTATTGTATTTCGGACGGTGCTCTTTGATAAGGTTGCACTCCAGCACGAGCGCCTCCAGTTCGGAATCCGTCACAATATACTCAAAACGGGCGATATGCGTGACCATCCGCTCAATCTTCGGCCCTTTGTTGCGGCTCGTCTGGAAATACTGGCGGACACGGTTTTTCAGCGAAATCGCCTTTCCTACGTAGATAATTGTATCGTCCGCGTCGTGCATCAGATAGACGCCGGGTTTCCCCGGCAGTTTTTTCAGTTCTTCCTGGATATCAAACGCCATATGACCCTCCTCTTTTTGGGACTGTAATGTTGAAAATGCCCAGCGTGCAGAGATCGTTTTCTCTGCTCCCGCCGGGCCTTTTCGCTTTCTTTTTATATTTCTGGATTTTCAACCGCTTCTTCCGCGTTTCCATTCCGTTTTGCAATCACCTGATGAAAAATCTCCATAAATTCTTTTCCGGTGATCGTCTCTTTCTGGATCAGGTAAGCTGCGATTTCATCCATCGCATCGCGGTTAGCTGCCAGAAGTTCTTTTGCCTGCTCATACGACTCTTTCAAAATCTTCATGACCTCGTGGTCGATTTCGGTTGCTGTGGCATCGCCGCAGTTTAAGACCATTCTTCCGTCGAGGTACTGATTCTGCTGGGTCGCAAGACCGATCAGACCGAATTTCTCCGACATACCGTACTGCGTGATCATCGCGCGGACAATCTTCGTCGCTTTCTCGATATCATTCGAAGCTCCCGTTGTCACATTGCCGAATACGATCTCCTCTGCCGCTCTTCCACCGAGGCACTCGACGATCATCGCCTCGAGTTCGCTCTTCGTGTTGAGGTATTTCTCCTCCTCCGGCACCTGCATGACGTAGCCGAGCGCACCCATCGTACGCGGCACAATCGTGATTTTCTGTACCGGCTCGGAATCCTTCTGCAGTGCAGTAACAAGTGCGTGGCCTACCTCGTGGTAGGAAACGATCTTTCGCTCTTCCTGGCTTAAGATGCGGTCCTTCTTCTCTTTTCCGACGAGGACAACCTCGACTGCCTCGAGAAGATCCTTCTGGGAAACGGCTTTTCTTCCGTTCTTGACCGCAAGAATCGCTGCCTCGTTGATCATATTTGCAAGATCAGAACCAACGGCTCCCGATGTCGCAAGTGCGATGCCGTCGAGATCAACCGTCTCATCGAGCGATACGTTCTTGGCGTGTACTTTCAGGATTTCCACACGGCCTTTCAGGTCCGGTCTTTCTACGATAATCCGGCGGTCAAAACGGCCTGGACGCAGCAGCGCCGGGTCAAGAACCTCCGGGCGGTTTGTGGCCGCAAGGATTAGAATACCCTTGGAGCTGTCGAATCCGTCCATCTCGGCGAGGAGCTGGTTTAACGTCTGCTCCCGCTCGTCGTTGCTGTTGTAGCTGTTGTCACGGCTCTTTCCGATCGCATCGATCTCATCGATAAAGATGATGCACGGTGCGTTTTTCTTTGCTTCCTCAAACAGGTCACGCACACGCGATGCACCGACACCGACGAACATCTCGACAAATTCCGAAGCGGACATCGAGAAAAACGGTACGTGCGCCTCACCGGCTACGGCTTTGGCAAGCAGTGTTTTTCCGGTTCCAGGAGGGCCTACAAGAAGCGCTCCTTTCGGAAGTTTTGCACCGATTGTCGTGTATTTTCCAGGGTTATGCAGAAAATCCACAACCTCCTGGAGCGATTCTTTTGCCTCGTCCTGTCCCGCAACATCGCGGAATGTCACGCCGGTTTCTTTCTGTACGTAGGCCTTTGCTCTGCTCTTTCCTACGCCCATGACTCCGCCGCCTTTGTTCATGCTGCGCATCACCCATACCATGACAGCGACAAGCATTACAACCGGCAGAATGACGGTCAGCAATGTGTAAATGATCGTTCCGGTAGAATCCGGCGGATCTTTGTGGTACGTAATGCCTTTCTCCTGTAACAGATCGACCAGCTCCTGCTCATCTCCCATCATCGTTACCTGATAGGTGATTCCCTCCGATTTCTGGTCTTTCGGCGTTACGGTCAGTGTTCCCGATTTCAAGACAACTTCCTGCACTCCATCGTTGTTTACCATGTCCAGGAATTTGCTATAGTCAAGATCCTCGGAAGTAATTCCCCCAAGGGCATTGTTCAGAAGTCCCATCACCATCAGGCTGACGAGGAGGCAGATCAGGATAATGAGTATCGTCTGTCTGTTTTTCGGTCCTCCCCCGGAGCCTTTTTCTGGTTCCCGGTTCTGATTTTTTCTATCGTCCATGCTTTTCCTCCTTGTATGTCAAACCGCCCCTCTTTTTTACGGACACTTTAACTCTTACATTATATCGGATTCCCTCTTAATTAGCAAGCCGGACTTTGTGAAAAAAGACTGAATTTATCTATACAAAAACGGCCCGCCGACACTCTTTCAAGTATCGGCGGACCGCCAGATAACACTCACATTACATTAGTCGTTATATCCGTTCGGATTCTTCTGCTGCCAGTTCCAGGAATCGGCACACATCTCCTCGATGCCGTACTCAGCCTCCCAGCCAAGCTCCTCTTTTGCTTTGTCGCATTTGGAGTAGCAGGTTGCGATATCACCGTCACGGCGCGGTTTGATTTCGTATTTCAGCGGATGGCCGCATGCTTTCTCGAATGCGTGGATCACATCGAGTACGCTGTAGCCTTTGCCGGTTCCGAGGTTGTAAATGGAAACGCCCTCGTTGTCAGCCAGTTTCTGGATGGCTTTTACATGGCCGCGTGCCAGGTCAACAACATGGATGTAATCGCGGACACCAGTTCCGTCCGGAGTATCATAGTCATCACCGAAAACACCGATGCACTCGAGTTTTCCGATGGCAACCTGTGCGACATACGGAAGCAGGTTGTTCGGGATGCCCTTCGGATCCTCTCCGATAAGGCCGCTCTTATGCGCTCCGATCGGGTTGAAGTAGCGAAGCAGGATAACATTCCATTCCGGATCTGCGGTGTGGATGTCGGTCAGAACCTGCTCGAGCATGCTTTTTGTCCAGCCGTATGGGTTGGTCGGGGTTCCCTTCGGGCACTCCTCGGTGATCGGAATCTGTGCCGGATTGCCGTATACGGTTGCAGAAGAACTGAAGATGATGTTCTTTACGCCATGGTTTCTCATCTCATCGCAGAGAATCAGGGTTCCGGTCATGTTGTTGTGATAATATTCAATCGGTTTATGTACGGACTCGCCGACTGCTTTTAAGCCTGCGAAATGGATGACAGCGTCAATTTTCTCGTTGTCGAAAATTTTCTTTACGCCTTCGCGGTCCAGCATATCGGTTTTGTAGAAGGTTACTTTCTTTCCGGTAATCTGTTCTACACGCTCGATGGCTTTCTCGCTTGCATTGTAAAGGTTGTCCATGACAACAACGTCATAGCCTGCGTTCAGCAGTTCCACACAGGTGTGGCTTCCAATATAGCCTGCACCGCCAGTAACTAAGATTTTCATTTTGGTATCCTCCATGTTTTCCTTCGCTGCTGCTTTTTTGCCGCAGCGGGTTAATTGAAGCATTTAGTTTATTCTACAACGTTTCCATGAATTTTGCAAATGCACTTCTGCCTTCCTCGGTGCACTTGTAAACGCCGGCATCCTCGAGTACGCCGACAAAGACTTTTCCGACTTCCTCTTTCAGGATATCCATCACATTTTCGCTGTTCAGCTCCGGATGGCGCGGCAGGAATTCGTCTACCCAGTCGGCATGTTTCTCCAGCTCTGCGACAGCGCGGACATCTTTTCCCTCTACGAGGCATTTGGAAAGCTCTTCCAGCTCATCTTTTAAGCGCGCCGGCAGAATCGCAAGTCCCATAACCTCAATAAGGCCGATGTTCTCTTTTTTGATGTGATGATACTGTGCATGCGGATGGTAAACACCGAGCGGGCATTCGTCCGTCGTGATGTTGTTGCGCAGTGCCAGATCGAGTTCGAACGTATCGCCCACTTTTCTTGCGATCGGCGTGATCGTGTTGTGCGGCTCTCCGTCAGTCTCGGCGAATACAAACGCATCCTCATCCGTGTAACCTCTCCAGCAGTTCAGGATATGCTCTGCCAGATCGATCAGCCGTTTCTCATCTTTGTGGCGGATCCGGATGACGGACAGCGGCCATTTGACGATGCCGGTTTCCACATCCTCGTATCCTTTGATGGTAAAATGGCGCTCGATCGGCGCTTTCGCCATTGCGAAGGTATAGTGGCCGCCCTGATAATGATCGTGGCTTAAAATGGAGCCTCCCACGATCGGCAGATCCGCATTGGAACCGATGAAGTAGTGCGGAAACAGCTTGATAAAGTCAAACAGCTTCACAAAGGTCGCGCGCTCGATCTTCATCGGGTTATGCTGGAAATTGAACACGATGCAGTGCTCATTGTAATACACATATGGCGAGTACTGGAATCCCCACTCCGTCTGATTGATCGTCAGCAGAATGATGCGGTGGTTCTGGCGCGCCGGGTGGTTGACGCGTCCCGCATAGCCCACATTCTCCTTGCAGAGCAGGCATTTCGGATAACCGCTCTGTTTTGCCAGTTTTGCAGCCGCGATCGCCTTCGGGTCCTTCTCCGGTTTGGAGAGGTTGATCGAGATATCAATATCGCCGTAGGCACTCGGTACGCTCCAGCGGATATCCTTTGCGATGCGGTATCTGCGGATGTAGTTGGAATCCTGGCTCAGTTTGTAGAAGTAATCGGTTGCCTCCTGCGGGCTCTTCGCATAGAGTTCCTCAAACTTCTTTACCACCTCTCCCGGGCGCGGCATCAGGCAGTCCATCAGTTTCGTATCGAACAGATCGCGGTAAACGACGCTGTTGTGTTCGAGAAGACCGCGCTTAGCTGCATCATCAAGCAGTTCATTTAAAGTCTCTTCCAGATCCGGGGTCTCCGGAATCTGCTCCGGCTCTTCGTAATCGGAAATCTGCATGACTTCCAGAATCCGGTTTGTCGCATAGATTTTATCCAGTCCCGAAACAAGACCGGCATTTTCTCCATATTTTACCAGTTTTGCAATACTCTCGTTAATCACTGTAGCTTCCTCCCTGCTGCCGATCCAGCTTTTTTATTTCTTATTTTAATACGCCTGCGCCGTCTCCGATGTCTACGACATAGAAGTCTGCGGCATAGCCGATTTTTTCTTTGTAAGCTGCGCCTACTTTTGCGATGAAGTTGTCAATATCTTCTGTTTTTACGATGCTGACGGTGCATCCGCCGAAGCCTGCGCCTGTCATACGGGATCCGATGACACCCGGGCAGTTCCATGCTTCTTCCACAAGAGTATCCAGCTCGATGCCGGTTACCTCATAGTCATCACGCAGGGAAACGTGGGATGCGTTCATCAGCTCGCCGAATTTTGCGATGTCGTTTGCCTTTAAAGCTGCAACGGCCTGAACGGTTCTCTGGTTCTCGTAAACAGCATGTTTTGCACGTTTCTGGCGGACCGGATCTTTGATGGCATCTTTCACTGCCTCAAACTCTTCCTCGGTCAGCTCGCCAAGGCTCTTGATGTCTTTGACTTTCTGAATCTCAGCCAGAGCAGTCTCGCACTCGCTGCGGCGCTCGTTGTATTTGGAGTCGCCAAGGCCGCGTTTCTTGTTGCTGCAGGAGATGACAATTCTTGCGCCTTCCAGTTTAACCGGTGCGTACTCATATTTCAGATCGCTGGTGTCAAGAAAGATCGCACAGTCCTTTTTGCCCATGGCGATGGCGAACTGATCCATGATACCGCAGTTGACGCCGTTGTAATTGTTCTCGGAAAACTGGCCGTACAGAGCGATGTCGATCATGGAGATGGTGTCGTAGCCGAACATGTCACGCAGCATTACGCCGGTTACGGTCTCAACGGATGCGGAAGAGGAAAGGCCGGAGCCGTTCGGAATGTTTCCGTAGAGCACGATATCGAAGCCCTGCTCTACCGGGAAGCCCTTCTGGCAAAATGCCCACATCATTCCCTTCGGATATGCGGTCCAGTTGCCTTCTTTTCCCATCAGGAATTCATCGAGAGAAGATTCTACCACGCCGAGTTTTTCAAAGTTCATAGAGTAAAAACGAAGCTTTCTGTCGTCACGTTTTCTTGCTGCCATGTAGGTTCCGATGGTCAGTGCGCATGGAAATACGTGGCCTCCGTTGTAATCGGTGTGCTCACCGATCAGGTTCACACGTCCAGGTGCGAAGTAGGTGCGGATGTCGCCCTCTCCCCCGAACAGTTTTGCAAAACAATCCAGTACCTGCTGTTTCATTTTGTTGTCTCCTTTTCTTTTTGGTGTGTTGTTTTCATGGTTTCGTTTTGTGTGTTGTGTGTGTTTGTGTGTTTGTGTGTTTTTTCTTATCTTCTTAAGTATCATTATAGTGAGCCGTACGCCCATCTGCAACAACAATATTGGGGCAAGCGATAATTATATTGAGGTGATCTTCGATTTTTTCTTGTTTTTTTTCCCTTTTTGCCGCATACTTTACTTATCGTATGATTTTTAATGGATTTTATGGATTGGAGGTACGTTTCATGCAGATCCGCATGGATAAAGAAAACCGTGAGCTGAAGGCCCACGGCAGCTATGAATTTCCTGTCAACATCAGTTACGAACAGCTCTCCCGCTACGAGCGCGGCTCCTTTTCCTGGCACTGGCACCCGGAAATTGAGCTGACGTTTGTCCTCTCGGGGCAGATCGGATATCAGGTCAACGGCAAATCGTATGTCTTAAAAGAAGGGGACGGCATTTTCTGCAACACGAATGCGCTTCACAGCGGCCACATGATCGACGGGATGGACTGCGTCTATATTTCAACCACGTTCGCCCCGCGCTTTCTCTATGGTTTTTCAAACAGTGTGATCCAGACGCGCTACGTCGAACCGGTGCTGACGGATATGCAGCTCGCCTCCATCGTCTTTTCGCCGGAGATCGACTGGCAGAACCAGGTACTTGCCTGTATGCACCGCATCTACGACCTCTCGCTTTCACAGCCGTCCGCGTTTGAGATGGAAATCCAGGAGCTTCTGCTGTCGATCTGGATTGAGATTTACCGCCACGCATCGTTTTCCGGTGAATCCCAGAACACGGCGGCAGCGCGTGATGTTGAGCGGCTCCGCATTCTGCTCGACTACATCCACCGCCATTATATGGAGCATCTGACGCTCGAGGATCTCGCCGCACAGATCCACATCTGCCGCAGTGAATGCTGCCGTTTTTTCAAGAAATGCATGAACGAATCCCTGTTTGACTATCTTCTCGATTACCGTATTGAAAAAAGCCTGCCGCTCCTTCTCGAGCGCCAGGCCAGTATCACTTCCGTAGCGGAACAGACCGGATTTTCCAGTCCTGCCTATTTTTCTAAAATTTTCCGGCATCAGATGGGCTGCTCGCCGAGCGAATACCGGAACCGCGCGGATCACACGTAACGTTCAGCGCTGTACCGAGATTTCATTTCCTGCTGCCCGGCTTTTGATCCGCTCTCACAATCCACCCTCTCCCAAAACGAATGGATTACCTCCGGGAGGCTGCTGCGCTGCACAATCCGGCAGTCCTCCCACTCTCTTGGGAACAGCTCGCGGTACTCCCGGTTTCGGAACCGCTCGTCGAGCAACAGAATCACACCCGTGTCCTCCGTCGTACGGATCACGCGCCCTGCCGCCTGCAATACTTTATTCATGCCGGGATAGCGGTACGCGTAGTCGAAACCGTTCTCTCCGCTGCGGTCGAAATATTGCTTTAAAAGTTCTCTCTCCGGCCCCACCTGCGGGATTCCAGCTCCCACAACGGCCGCGCCGATCAGCTTTTCCCCGTCCAGATCAATTCCCTCCGAGAAAATGCCTCCCATGATACAGAATCCCACCAGCGTTTTCTCGTTGTCTTTCGCAAACGCTTCCAGAAACTCTTCTCTCTCCTGCTCCCGCATCGCCGACTCCTGGATCAGGCAGGTCACGTTTTCATCTGCATACAGTTCCTCATAGACCGCATAGACATCCTGCATCAGGCGGTATGACGGGAAGAACGCCATATAGTTGCCCTTCCGGCTCTGGATCATCTCGTTCAGATAAGCGGCGATCTTCTCAAACTCTGCGCGGTTTCTCCGCTGATACTTCGTGCTGACCTCGCTTCCGATCGCCAGACACCGCTTCGTGGGATCAAACGGGGACTCCACGTAAATCGCGTAATCGTCCGTATTCGTGCTGAACATCTTCTTATAATACTGCACCGGCAGCAGCGTCGCGGAAAAGAAGACGGCCGACCGCCCCTGGTTGATACACTGCTGCAGATTCTCCGCCGGGTTGACGCAGAACAGGCGCAGTGCAAAATCGCCGTTATCGAGATAACTCGTGTAGATCAGATAATTTTCATCCACTAAATTGTAAATCTCGGAAAAATTTCGCAAGTTAAAGTAAAATTCCAGAACCTGCTTCCGGATTTCGCTTGTCTTATGCGCTTCCAGCCAGCCCGCCAGTTCTTCCAGCAGCTGATTGACCATCATAAGAAACGTCGATACGCTTTCCAGCTCCGTGCAGGAATCGCACTCTCTTTTGTAGACGAGCATCTGGTGATTGCAGCGATTCAGCGCCTTCTCGAGCTTTTTGCCCGGTGCATACGGGCGGAGGAGCTGGCGGACCTTTAAAATCTCCTCTTTGACGAGCGTGGCACTGAACATATCGCGGCCCCGCTCGACCAGGTTATGCGCCTCGTCGATCAGAAAGATGTAGTCACCCTTCGTTCCTTCTGCGAAAAAGCGTTTTAATTTCGAGGTCGGATCAAACGCATAGTTGTAATCGCAGATCACGCCGTCCACCCACGAAGCCACATCAAACTGGAACTCGTGCGGGCAGACGTTCCATTTTTCCGCCTGGCGCAGGACTTCCTCTCTTGTGTAGGAATCACATTCCGTCAGCATCTCGTACACCGCCGCGTTGATCCGGTCAAAATGACCTTTCGCGCGCGGGCAGTGGATCGGATCGCATTCGGGCTCATCGAGGATGCACATTTTTTCTTTTGCGGTCAGCGTGATTGCTTTGAACTGCAGTCCCTTCTCTTTTAGAATGGAGACCGCCTCCTCTGCCACGGTACGGGTGATGGTTTTCGCAGTCAGATAAAAAAGACGGTCGCCGCAGCCCTCTCCGATCGCGCGGATGGCCGGAAAGACCGTGGACATTGTTTTTCCGATGCCGGTCGGCGCCTGGACGAAGAGTTCTTTTTTCCGCAGAATGGTACGGTAGACGCCGCTCACCAGTTCCCGCTGGCCTTTCCGGTACGGGAAGGGGAATTCGAGGTGCTGCATTGAGGCATCTCGCGCTTTCTGCCACTGGTACTGGAATTCCGCCCAGATAAACCAGGCGTCGAGTAGCTCATCGAACCACTGCTCCAGTTCCGGGAGCTTGTACGTCTGCAGAAAATGGCGGATGCGCCAGTTGGAGTTCTCCGGCTTTACCTCTTCTTTGGTGAGCGGGCGCAGAAGGCCTTCCTCCTCGGAGGAGAGCAGGGTGTACGTCATCAACACGCCCATCTCCTCTTTGCGGTTCTGAAGGCCGTAGATGTAAGCGTAGCACTTCGCCTGTGCCAGATGTACCGGAACCGGCTCTTCCATCGTTTCAAGGTCACGGTACGTTCCCTTGATCTCCTCGATCACGGTCGTGGTTCCGTCCTCGTACATGCCGTCTGCTCTTCCCTCGACGCGCAGGATGAAATGCTCATATTCTTTTTCGTGAACCAGCGGAACCTCCGCACGGTAATCGGCGCCCCGTTTTTTCTGAATCTGCTGATGCACCCGCGTTCCCGCCTGCATGGCATCGCGCTCGCCAAAACCTCCCGATGAGTTGTCCAGATCCCCGCTGCGCAGAATAAACTCCACCAGATTCCGCACGGAAATCCGGATCTCTTTCTTCTTCTCTTCCACTAGCCCGCTCCTTTTCTAACCAGACTATTCAGAGCCCCATCTCGATTCCGCTGCGCTGCATCTCGATGTGGCTTCTCGCCATATGAAATTCCAGAAAAGAACGCTCATTCATGCAAGCATGATTCGTGTCCTTTTCTGGAATTTCGCATAGCTCTGAATAGTTATCATTATACAGAAAAAAGGAGACTGCCGCAACAGTCTCCTTTTTTTCTCTCTGAAGCTATGTGTCTCGTGTGATTAGTTTTTCTTCAGAAAGTCCCCTGCGCAAATTCTGTCTCTACTCTCGCTGGCGGCGCAGGCTGAATTTTTTTCGTTTCCCTTAATAAAATTTATGCTACAGCAAATTTCTGCAGGGTTTTATTGAATGCCGGACTGTCACCATAGCAGTGTACGGTGAGATCACGGTTCAGATCCATGCTGAGGATGCCAAGAATGGATTTTGCATCAATAATAACGCGGTTGTAAAAAATGTCAATATCAAAATCACATTTGGAAGCTGCTTTTACAAACTCCTCTACTTCCTCAGTTCCATTGAGTCTTACTACGCAGTGTGACATACGATTCACCTCTTTCTTAATCAATAGCTGTTTGTTTTCCTATCGTTGAGGTAGATTATGCACTTTTTCTCTTTAAATGTCAATATTGAATTTATTTCCTTGTTTTTGCCATATTATGCATGTTTTTTATGCAAGTTTTTCTCATTAACCCTTCATATTTGTCGCTTTTTGTCTCATTTGCGCAGTCGTGTGTAACCGGTTACACAAAATCCGTTTAAAATAAAATAGTTTTTGCCAAAAGAAACGTAAAAATCTTGTCAAAAAAACCCGCTTTTCCTTGTAAAATCAAGGAAAAACGAGTTTTTCATGCCATTACTTGCTTCTATATTTAATGATTAGATGTTGATCTTTGCAATATCGGTGTTATCCACTTCTGCAAATCTTCCTTCGTCCACCAGCTCGGCAAACTCCGGATGAATCGGCATTTTGCCGAGAACCGGCACGCCGATCTCGGCTGCGATCTCGTCGATGTGGCTTTCGCCGAAAATGGACAGCTTTTTGCCGCAGTCCGGACATACGAGGTAGCTGTAGTTCTCTACGATACCGAGCACCGGAACGCTCATCATCTGTGCCATCTTGTAGGCTTTCATGACGATCATGCGCACCAGATCCTGCGGGGAAGATACGATCACTACGCCGTCTACCGGAAGAGACTGGAAAACGGTCAGCGGAACATCACCGGTTCCTGGCGGCATATCGACGAAGAGATAGTCCAGGTCGCCCCAGATGACGTCGGTCCAGAACTGTTTTACGGTTCCTGCGATGACAGGTCCTCTCCAGATGACCGGCTCTTCCTCGCCCGGAAGCAGGAGGTTGATGGACATTACCTTTACGCCGTTTGCTGCAACTGCCGGGTAAACGCCCTTGTCATCTACGTTTGCAGGTCCTTTCAGGCCATACATTTTCGGGATGGACGGTCCTGTGATATCGGCATCGAGGATACCAACCTTGTAGCCCTCTTTTGCTTTCTGGTTTGCCAGAGATGCGGTTACCATGGATTTACCAACACCGCCCTTGCCGCTGACAACGCCAATGACATGTTTGATCGAAGAATCGGCATTCAGATCAATATGAAAATCCGGTTTGCCCTGTCCTGCTTTGCTTGGACATCCTTCGCAGCTTTCTTTGGAACAGCTCGAATTGCTGCATTCTTTTGCCATGTTTCTTTCCTCTTTTCTTGTTTTTCTTGCTTATTTGACAAAGCGGTCGATCGCCTTATTCAGCTCCTGAATCGCTTTTGTGTCCCCATGCTCGACTGCATCGACGATGCAATGTTCAATGTGATCCTCCAGGATAATTTTTCCTGTATTGTTAATGGCCGCCTTCACGGCAGACAGCTGGATCAGAACCTCAGTGCAGTCCCGGCCTTCCTCTACCATCCGCTTGATCGACTCCATGTGTCCGATCGCGCGGGAGAGGCGGTTTAAGACTGCTTTTGTATTTGTATGATGGTGCCCGTGGGCGTGATCGTGGGAATGCTCGATCACGGTGCCGTCTTCCAGCACATGCACATGCGTGTGTTTTTCTTCACTCATCGTTTTTTTCTCCGCTTTTCTGGTATTTTCTGCGCGATTCAGATTTCTGTAAACGTAAACCGCTGGCGGATGCCGGAGGTCTCAATGTCAAAGACCAGAGATCCGTCCGCTTCCACCGTTTTTTCATATTTTAAGTTTTTGTCCGGAAATTTCTGACGGATATACGCCTCCGGGTCATCCGTCTCGATCTCGTCGAAAAAGACGTCCCGCATCTGATTATTGGCACACTCATTAAAAATCTCCCAGACGGTCTCGTACTCTTTTTTCATCCTGTCACTCTCCGTTTCGTAAGACTTCTCCGCACTGGCTCCACTCGCCAAGCAGCCGCTCCACAGACCATGCGGCGTTCGCGGGACTCGTCGACGGAAGGCGAACCGCTTCCCGTCCCAGCTGCTTCTCCTGGTACTTCCGGTAATACTTCCACGCGGTCGCCCCGTTGCAGTAAATCTGCCGGATATCGGCGCATTCCAGAATGTCCTGCAGCGGATTCGGCACAACATCGCGGATGCTCGCATCGCTCGAGCCTGTGATGACGCAGGACGCGATCACATCCCAGACAGCGATATGATTCCGGAGCAGAAACGCCTTCTTCTCTTCCACGGTCTGCGGCACCTCTTCCCCGCACACGGCTGCCGTCACTTTCCAGAAACGGTTCTGCGGATGGCCGTAAAAAAATCCGGTCTCCCTGGATTTTACGGACGGAAAACTGCCGAGAATCAGAATCCGGGAATCGGCGCGGTAAACCGGCGGAATCGGATGCACCACCGGGTGCTCATTTTTGTTCTCGTCAGGTCGGCTCATCTTCATCAAACTCCACTACCGTATAGAATCCTCTCGGTGTCTCTTTTACTTCTTTTACGATTCCCTTCCGGGACTGCAGCCTCTCATACGCCTGATAATTCCTGCTCATGGCCACTGCCGGGGTAATCGTATAATAATAGGAGGTAGGCAGTGCGCTTTCTGTCACGTTGACTTCCTGGCCTTCCTCGAGAAGTCCCTGTCGCTCCATTTTAAATTCCATCTGCCGCATATTCCTCATCCTCCTTTTTGCAGCGGGCAAAAGATACGCCCATGGGGTATTTTATCACACTTTTCCGAAAAAGAACAGGGGTTTTCGACAGAAAAAGGGCGGTACCGCCCTCTTCCTGCTTATTTTTTATTCTTCAGAAAGTGCTACTCTCTCTTTGATGATACATGTGCGAAAAAAAGAAAGAATCCGGCCGCCCAGAGACCGGATTCTTTCTTCTTATATAAATATAAAACGCATTTCTTTTTAGTGATGGAACAGACGGATTCCTGTAAATGCCATCGCCATGTTGTACTTGTTGCAGCACTCGATGACAGCGTCGTCACGAACCGATCCGCCCGGCTCTGCGATGTACTGGACGCCGCTCTTGTGTGCGCGCTCGATGTTGTCACTGAACGGGAAGAAGGCATCGGAACCTAAGGTTACGCCCTTCATCTGGTCGAGCCATGCACGTTTCTCTTCTCTTGTGAAGACTTCCGGTTTTACTTTGAAGATCTTCTCCCATGCGCCGTCTGCGAGAACATCCATGTACTCCTCGCCGATGTAAACGTCGATCGCATTGTCACGGTCTGCACGGCGGATGCCGTCTACGAACTGCAGATCCAGCACCTTCGGGCACTGACGCAGGAACCAATTGTCGGCTTTCTGTCCGGCAAGACGGGTGCAGTGCACACGGGACTGCTGGCCTGCGCCGACACCGATGGCCTGACCGTCTTTGACGAAGCATACGGAGTTGGACTGGGTATATTTTAAGGTAATCAGTGCAATCTTCAGATCGCGTTTTGCTGCTTCCGGAATCTCTTTGTTCTCGGTTACCACGTTGGAGAGCAGCTCATCGTCGATCGGCAGCTCCTGGCGGCCCTGCTCAAAGGTAATGCCGAAGACCTGTTTGTGCTCGAGCGGAGCCGGACGGTAATTCTCGTCGATTTTGATGACGCAGTAGTTACCTTTTTTCTTTGCTTTCAGGATTTCCAGTGCTTCATCGGTAAATCCCGGAGCGATGACACCGTCAGAAACCTCGCGTTTGATCAGGGATGCGGTGTCTTTGTCGCAGACATCAGAAAGTGCGATAAAGTCGCCGAAAGAAGACATACGGTCTGCGCCTCTGGCTCTTGCATAAGCGCATGCTAACGTAGAAAGCTCTCCCATATCGTCTACCCAGTAAATTTTACGCAGGATCTCGTCCAGCGGAAGACCTACGGCTGCACCTGCCGGGGAAACGTGCTTGAAGGAAGTTGCTGCCGGAAGACCGGTGGCTGCTTTCAGCTCACGTACCAGCTGCCAGCCATTGAAGGCATCCAGAAAATTGATATAGCCCGGACGGCCGCTTAATACTTCGATCGGAAGATCTCTGTCATCATCCATGTAAATTCTGGAAGGTTTCTGGTTCGGGTTGCATCCGTATTTTAACGCTAATTCTTTCATGATTTTCTCCTTTCGCAAAACACTCGATTTCTTATTTATTTTTATTCACGATTCTTGTCTCATACTTGCCGGTTGCAATGTCGATATAGCGTGTGAAGAGGGACACCTTGTTGTCCTCGTTTAAGCTGCTCCAGAGCAGTTCGGTGAAGGCATCGATGTCATCCGGAATCTCGACCAGTTTTGGCTCACCCTCAAAGCTTGGCAGCGGATTGCCGTCGTGCATGTAGGTGTGGATGAAATGGCCTTCCCCTGCTACACAGTTATCATAGGAGAAGGTGTAGCGGTTGCACTGGGACGGATCGCCGTTATTGCTCTTTAAGATCGACATCTGGTAGCCGTACGTTCCGTTCTCTACGTGCATCACACCGGAAATACGAGGAGTGTAGTTCGGTGCATCCGGCTCAAACTCTCTGCTTCGAAGGGATACCTCAAACGTTTTTCCCTGCTCCAGTCCTTCGTATACGGTATCGGTCTGGTCTCCGTTTGTTACGATCGTATCATTTCCCAGAACGCGTACCGGTGCGTAGATGATCAGGCTCGGATCTTCCAGCTTCGACGGATCAAACGCCTGTGTGCGGATTCCCTCACCCTCCTCAACAAAGACACGGTTGCGGCTGTTCTGGCTTCTGCCCATAATAAAGTATCCGGCAACGGCTTTTGTGCCGTCTTTGGATCTGCCGATCACAATTCCTCTTCCTGGATATGCATTTCCTTTTAATTCCTGTTCCAGTGATACTTTTTTCATCTTCTGATCTCCTTTTCAAGGTGGCTGGAATGGGATTTTCTGTTTTTGGATAAAAAAACAGACCCACTCCCCCAAGCATTCTTCTGCCCAGACGGTCGGCCTCTTCTCACGCTATACTCCCTGTGGTCATTTCCACTTCCGTCAGTCGTATAACTGCCTTTACCTTAACATGGAAAATCCCGCCTGTCAAGGGACACGGCGGGATTTTTTTAAATGAAATTTTCAGAATGCACGAAGACAGCTCCGGTAAACGCCCCGGTGGATTCTGCAAATGTGCGGGTGAACGTCAACTTAGAACCCCTCTCTGTGACGCTCTTTTCGCAGTTCATAGCGGCGTTTTCCGCCCTCCCACTCAGCTTCCTGCTCCGGGGATTCCAGAATCAGGCCCGGGACGGGAAGTGCGCGGCCGTTCTCGTCGATGGCCACCATCACCACGTAGGCACGGTTGATCATTTTCCGAATGCCGGTCGCAAGCTCTTCCACGTACGTGTCGACGCGCACCTCCATTGAAGTGCGTCCGACATACGTCACCCTTCCGACCAGTACGACGGTGTCGTTCAGAAAAGCAGGATGCTTGAAGTTCAGATTGTCGATGCACGCGGTGGTTATTTCGTGGCCGCAGTGGCGGCGTCCCACCAGACCGGCAAGCTCATCGATCCACGCGACCAGCTGGCCGCCGAACAGACGGCCATAGCCGTTGATATGGCGGTGCATCAGAAGATACGACTGCTCTGTCTCAGAATCTTTTACGCGTTTCTTTGCCATTTCTTCCATTTTACCAATACGCTCCTTTTCACATCCTGTTTTTTGTATCTTTATACGTTCGCAAGCGCCTGATCAAGGTCTGCAATGATATCGTTCACATCCTCGATGCCGACTGACAGACGGATCAGATCCGGCAGAACACCGGCTTCGATGAGCTGCTGATCGTTCAGCTGGCGGTGGGTATGGCTTGCCGGGTGCAGAACGCAGCTTCTTGCATCGGCAACGTGTGTTACAATTGCTACCATTTTCAGGCCGTTCGTAAAACGCATCGCACCGTCTCTTCCGCCCTTCGGTCCGAAGCAGAGAACGCCGCACGTTCCGTTCGGCATATATTTTTCTGCCAGTGCATGGTATTTGCTGTCTGCAAGGCCTGCGTACTCAACCCACGCTACCTTCGGATGATTTTTCAGGAACTCTGCCACTTTCTCGGCATTTCTGCAGTGGCGCTCCACGCGCAGGTGCAGGGTCTCCAGACCGACATTCGTCAGGAATGCATTCTGCGGGGACTGGCACGCTCCCATATCACGCATCAGCTGCGCGGTTGCTTTTGTGATATACGCTTTTTTACCGAATTTCTGCGTATAAATCACGCCGTGGTACGATTCGTCCGGTGTAGTAAGGCCCGGGAATTTGTCTGCATGCGCATCCCAGTCGAAGTTTCCGGAATCGACAATCGCTCCGCCGAGCGCCATTGCATGGCCGTCCATGTATTTTGTGGTGGAATGGGTGACAATATCTACACCGAACTCGAACGGACGGCAGTTGATCGGGGTTGCAAAGGTGTTGTCGCAGATCATCGGAACGCCGTGCTCATGTGCAAGTTTAACAAACTTGTCAATGTCAAGTACAACACCTGCCGGGTTGGAAATCGTCTCGGCAAAGACAGCTTTGGTGTTCGGCTGGAATGCTTTTTCCAGCTCATCTGCCGGCGCATCCTGGTCCACGAGGGTAGTCTCGATGCCGAATCGTTTTAAGGTAACGGCGAGCAGGTTGGAGGTTCCTCCATAAACCTTTGCCGCGCAGACAACGTGGTCGCCTGCCTCACAGATGTTGGTAACAGCAAGCATCGTTGCCGCCTGGCCGGAAGATGTGAGCATGGCTGCCACGCCGCCCTCCAGATCGCAGATTTTCTGTGCTACGACGTCGTTCGTCGGGTTCTGCAGACGGGAATAGAAATATCCCTCTTCCTCCAGATCGAACAGTTTTCCCATTTCCTCGCTGGTTGCATATTTGAATGTTGTGCTCTGGTAAATCGGAAGTACACGCGGCTCACCGTTTTTCGGCTGCCATCCTCCCTGTACACAGATTGTGTCCTGGCTGTATCCCATAATTTTTCTCCCTTCTGTAAGTGAAACCGGTCCACCGGGCCGATTTCTGCTGTGCTCAGCGCCATAATAATACCCCCACCCGGGATGCCCGGGCGAGGGTATCACTTTTTCCTATTATAACTCTGTTTGTTCTTTCCTGCAACTATATGCGCACAGATTTAGGAGAGATATTCATCCACATATTTCTGGATATTGGAAGCATTCACAATCTTCTGCGCCTGGCCGTCCTCCACAACGAGAAGAGTCGGTGCCTGCATGATGCCGTACTGTGCGGCAAGATCCGGGTGACGCTCTGCGTCGATCACCTCATACTGCTCCTCGGCGAGCATTTCTTTTGCCATTTTGCAGTTCGGGCAGGTGCTTGTCGTGAACAGGTACATGCCGTCTTCCTCGATTTTATCTGCTGCTGCAGCGGCTTTCGGCTCTTCTTTTCCAGCGGCCTGCTCTGCCAGTTTCTCTGCTGCGCCGTACGATTTCATTTTCTGCTCCGGCGATTTGGAGTGGATGATATCATATACAGTTCTGTTCTTGTACTCCTGGCGTTTTCCGTCGTTCCAGTTCTTGACCGGACGGTAATATCCCGTGATACGGCTGTAAACCTCTGCCTCTTTTCCACAGATCGGACATGTAAAATGCTCGCCGGCGAGATAGCCGTCGTTCGCACAAACAGAATACGTCGGGGACAGCGTGTAGTACGGCAGTTTGTAGTTCTCTGCAATCTTCCGCACAAGGGAAGCTGCTGCTTTCCAGTCCGGCAGTTTTTCGCCAAGGAACGCATGAAATACAGTTCCCGAGGTGTACAGCGTCTGCAGATCATCCTGAATATCAAGCGCAGAGAAAATATCCTCGGTATAGTCCACCGGCAGATGGGAGCTGTTGGTGTAGTACGGGGTATCTCCCTCATGGCCTGCGGTCTTGATATCCGGCCATTTTGCACGGTCGTGTTTTGCCAGACGGTATGCGGTCGACTCCGCCGGAGTTGCCTCAAGGTTGTACAGATCGCCGTACTCCTCCTGGTAATCAGAAAGACGCTCTCTCATATGGTTCAGAACTTCTTTCGTAAACTGCTGTGTCTTCGGATCCTCCAGACCCTTTCCGAGCCATGCGGCATTTAAGCCGGCCTCGTTCATACCGATCAGACCGATGGTTGAGAAGTGGTTCTCAAACGTTCCAAGGTACCGTTTCGTATATGGATACAGTCCCTCATCCAGGAGACGGGTAATGACCTCACGTTTCGTCTTTAACGAACGTGCGGCAATATCCATCATATGATCGAGACGGCGGTAGAACTCTTTCTCATCTTTGGACTGATATGCGATACGCGGCATATTGATGGTGACAACGCCGACCGATCCGGTGCTCTCGCCGGAACCGAAGAATCCGCCGGTTTTCTTTCGAAGCTCACGCAGATCCAGGCGGAGACGGCAGCACATGGAGCGCACGTCGCTTGGTTTCATATCGCTGTTGATGTAGTTGGAGAAGTACGGGGTACCGTATTTTGCAGTCATTTCGAACAGCAGACGGTTATTCTCCGTATCGGACCAGTCAAAATCGGATGTGATGGAGTAGGTCGGGATCGGGTACTGGAAGCCTCTTCCGTTGGCATCTCCCTCGATCATCGTCTCGATGAACGCTTTGTTGACCATATCCATCTCTTTTTTACAGTCTTTGTACTTGAAGTCCATCTCCTTACCGCCGACGATCGCCGGAAGCTCCGCGAGGTCATCCGGTACGGTCCAGTCGAGTGTGATGTTGGAGAACGGTGCCTGGCTTCCCCAGCGGCTCGGTGTGTTGACGCCGTAGATAAACGCCTCGATGCACTTCTTCACTTCGCCGTAGCTTAAGTTGTCCACTTTGACGAACGGCGCCAGATACGTATCAAATGAAGAAAATGCCTGCGCACCTGCCCACTCGTTCTGCATAATGCCGAGGAAGTTGACCATCTGGTTGCACAGAACCGAAAGATGTCTTGCCGGAGAAGAAGTAATCTTTCCGTTGATGCCGCCAAGTCCTTCTTTGATGAGCTGTTTTAACGACCATCCTGCACAGTAGCCGGTCAGCATCGACAGGTCGTGGATGTGAATATCCGCGTTGCGGTGTGCCTCGGCGATCTCGTCATCATAAATCTCTGATAACCAGTAGTTGGCTGTGATCGCGCCGGAATTGCTTAAGATCAGACCGCCGACAGAATACGTTACGGTCGAGTTCTCTTTGACACGCCAGTCCTCTACTTTTACGTAGCTGTCCACGATCTCTTTGTAGTCTACGATCGTCGATTTCATGTTGCGGATTTTTTCCCTCTGCTTGCGGTACAGAATGTAAGCTTTTGCCACTTCTGCGTAGCCGCACTGGATCAGCACGTTCTCCACGCTGTCCTGAATTGCCTCCACTGAAATTTTTCCGTCTTTGATCTTGGACTGAAAGTCCGCTGTTACGCGCAGTGCCAGCATCTGAAGCATGTCATCGCTGAACTGCATATCTTTTGCGCCGAATGCTTTTCCAATCGCATCGGTAATCTTTTTCATCTGGAACTCTGCAATCGTTCCGTCTCTCTTTTCTACCTGAAACATGGAATCCCTCCTGTTAATTCAACCGTTTCTGCAAGGCCTTTTTAAGGTTCCACTCTTTGCAGTGTCTGAACCATATGATAGCAGAGCATGTTTCTCCCGTCAATAGTAAAAAGTACCATATCTAGTGTGAAATTTTCTAACATCACTAGATATGGTACTTTTACTTGTATTCTGTCCCTTCCATTTTTCGGCGCTGTACGGCGCTTAAAGGGATGTACTGCCGTTTTTAAGCCCGCTTGCCATACCTCTATACCCTCGGATAGATATCCTTCGGTACATAGGCTTTTACGCGGATGCCTTCCGGCAGATATTCTTCTTCGAGCAGAATTCCGTATCCGCGGATCAGTGAAATCGTTCCCGCCTTATCGTACGGATAGAGGCGCTCGATATAGATTTTTCCCTCCATCATCCACGAGGAGAGTAAATTTTTGAGGTCTTCGAGTCCCTGTCCTGTTTTGGCAGAGACCGCAAGGCTCGCGTCTGCCCGGAAATCTTTTACAACCATCGGGGCGAGAAGCTTATCCTGCTTGTTCAGCAGGGTGACGATCTTTTTGTCCTCAACTTTCAGTTCCCGCAGCGTATCGTACACGACCTGCATCTGCAGCTCCATCTGCGGATTTGACGTATCCACAACGTGGAGAATATAGTCGGCATACCGTGCTTCCTCCAGCGTACTGCGGAATGCATCGATCAGATGATGTGGCAGCTTATTGATAAATCCAACCGTATCGGTCAGCAGGATTTCCTGTCCATCCGGAAGGGTCAGTGACCGCGTCGTCGTATCCAGCGTGGAAAACAGCATTGCATCTGCCAGAATTTCCGATCCTGTCAGTGCATTTAAAAGACTGCTCTTTCCCGCTGACGTATAGCCTACGAGCGCCGCTACCGGGATTTTGGAACGTTTTCTGCCTTCACGAAGGAGCTCTCTGTGCTGGCGTACTTCCTCAAGCTCACGTTTTAACTGCGTAATACGCGTGCGGATCAGGCGCCGGTCGGTTTCCAGCTTTTTCTCTCCCGGTCCTCTCGTACCGATTCCGCCGCCGAGACGGGAAAGCGATGTGCCAAGGCCGGAAAGTCGGGACGCACGGTACTTTAACTGGGCCAGCTCAACCTGGATTTTACCCTCGCTGCTCACGGCGCGCGCCGCAAAGATATCCAGGATCAAAAGCGTACGGTCCATGATCTTGCATTCCAGTGCTTCCTCCAGCCCTTTTAACTGGATCGAGGAGAGCTCATCGTCGCAGATGATGCCCGTCGCATCGCAGGCGCGCACCAGAATTTTCAATTCCTCTAATTTTCCTTTTCCGATGTACGTTCCCGGATGAATGGCCTCCCGCACCTGCACCAGGCGGCCCTCCACCTTCGCACCGGCGGTGCTGGCCAGTTCCGCCAGCTCGTCGAGCGATTCTTCTGCGTTTGCGCCGCCGTTTTCCTGTACGCCGACCAGAATCACGCGCTCCTGTTCTTCTCTTAAATCAAACAATCCAACTTCCTCCGTCTGTTATCGGTTCTGGAGAAACGTATTTTCCCGCTGCGCCGCGGTGTTTTCCGGGTATGCTGCCAGAAAATCCGCCATCAGCGACTTCGCGGTATCAAAATCCGCCCGTTTTTCATAGGATACAATCTGGTTGAACAGCAGATTTTCCCGGTCGGAATCCTCTGCCGTTTTGAGTCCTTCCTCGATATACGAGAGTGCACTGTCCGTGTCGTTTTCCGCAAGTGCGCAGAGCGCCAGCCCGTTGTTTGCTGCCGCCGCAAAGCCATCTGTCGAAAGATACGAAGAAAACAGTGCTTTCGCCTCGTCGTTCTGACCATTGGAAAGGTAAACCTCGCCGAGCATTTCCATCGCCGCGCTGCTGCCGTCCTTCATTGCCTTCGAGAACGCTTTGACCGCCTCGTCCTGCTCCTCCAGATAGTAGTATGCACAGCCGATATTATAATAATCCTCGGTCGTTTTCGGCTCAATCTTCACTGCCGCTTCGAGGTAACGGTCTCCGTCCGCCTTCATACTGCTCTCCTGATACAGCTCGTAAATGTCAAAGCAGAGCTGATAGCTCTCCTTCGTCTCCACTGCCGCATCAAAATCCACCTTCGCCTGCTCGTAATTCTTCTGCAGGAAGTACGCGCGTCCCCTAAGGAACAGCGCATCGGCATCTGCCTTTTCTTCCTGAATATTGGTGCAGATCTCAATGGCTCCATCCAGATCTCCGGCCTGTACGCAGGTTTCCGCCTCGTAATACATGACATCGCGCGAAAACTCCGCGTCTTTGTGCTTCATGCTCGAAAGACTGCTCTTGAAAGCCTCTTTTGCCTTGTCATACTCCTGGCTTTTCAGATAAGCGATGCCGAGCGACCGGTAGCTCTCCGCCAGTCGGTCGCCTGCCTTTACGGCTCCCTCCAGCATCGCAATCGACGTTACGTAGTCCTTCTGTTCGAGCGCCTCGATGCCCTTTTTATAAAGCTTTGAATTTTTATTTTCACAGCCGCCAAGCACCATTGCCGCCGCCAGAAAAAAGATTACCAGTCTTTTTTTCATTCTGTCACAAGTCCTTCTTTATGCATCACAGAAACAACCTGGTCTACGTATTTTGCACACGTTGCGTCGTCCGGTGCTTCCACCATGACACGGATCACCGGCTCGGTGCCGCTCTCTCTTACGAGGATGCGTCCGTCATCGCCCAGGGCCTCTGCTACGTCTTCTACTGCTTTCTGTACTGCCGGGTTGGCCTTTGCAGCTGCTTTGTTTGCCACGCGGACATTCTTTAAGAGCTGCGGGTAAATCACTACCTCGGCTGTCAGGGTGCTGAGCGGGAGTTTCTTATCTATCAGCACTTCCATCACCATCAGGGAGGTCAGGATTCCGTCACCGGTCGTCGCGTGCTTGCTGAAAATGATGTGGCCGGACTGCTCTCCGCCGAGAGAATAGCCGTTTGCCATCATGTTCTCGCACACGTATTTGTCGCCGACTGCCGTCTTCTCATACCGGATACCGGCGCGGTCACACGCTTTGTAAAGACCGAGGTTTGACATGATCGTGGTCACAATCGTATCTCCGTTTAACTGGCCTTTTTCTTTTAAGTATTTCCCGCAGACATACATGATCAGGTCTCCGTCTACCACATTTCCCAGCTCATCGACAGCGATGCAGCGGTCTGCGTCTCCGTCGTAGGCAAATCCGACATCGAGGTGTTTCTCTCTTACATATTTCTGAAGCTCTTCGATGTGGGTGGAACCACAGCCGCAGTTGATGTTTGTTCCGTCCGGCTCGTTGTGGATCACATATGTCTTGGCGCCGATGGCATCAAACACGCTCTTGGCTACGGAAGAGGCACTTCCGTTGGAGCAGTCGAGTCCGACTCTCATGTTTTTAAAGGATTTTGTCGGAATCGAGATCAGATGTCCGATGTAGCGGTTTCTTCCGGCTGCAAAATCCACGGTGCGTCCGATGTCTTCTCTCGTTGCGAACGGGATCTTCGGTGTTCCGTCGTCGATGTAGGCTTCGATCTGCGCTTCGATGTCGGCTTCCAGTTTCTGTCCCAGGCCGTTGATCACTTTGATTCCGTTGTCATAGAACGGGTTGTGGCTGGCGGAGATCATAATTCCGCAGTCAAAGTTTTCGGTACGGACAACATAGGAAACGCTCGGGGTGGTCGTTACATGCAGCAGATAAGCGTCTGCTCCCGATGCGGTCAGTCCTGCTACCAGCGAATATTCGAACATGTAGCTGGAGCGTCTGGTGTCTTTTCCAATGACGATCTGTGCTTTGTGGTCTTTTCCGAAATACCATCCGAGGAATCTTCCCACTTTATATGCATGCTCAACCGTCAGATCAATGTTTGCTTCCCCGCGAAATCCATCTGTTCCAAAATATTTACCCATGGTATGCTCCTTTCCCCTTTCGGGCAGAAAGCGTGTCTGAAATTTTTTGCAATCATTCAAACACGCTTTTTCTGGTTATTCACTCAAATAACAAAATATCGTAATTAGTCGTACAGCTTCTCGCTGTATACGCCGTCCGCAATCAGTTTGCGGAATGCTTCTGTTACGGAAGCTTTGTCTTCCTGATACGTTACGCCGAACCACTCTGCGTCGGTCGGAAGAACTTTTACTTCTGCTTTTCCTGCGTGCAGCAGCTCGTCGATGTAGATCGGAAGGAGGTACTCGCCTTTTACATCTCCCTCTTTCTGTGCAGAAAGGAATTCAACAAAGCCTTTCTCCAGAAGATCAATGAACTCCGGCTGCAGTCCCCACATGTTCATGGAAACAAGGGAGTTTTTGTCGATCGGATCAACCGTTCCGTCTTCTTTTTCAACGCCTGCGCCCTCTGCGGTCTTTACGATGTTTTTCGTCTCGTTGACACCGGTCAGATTTCCGTTTTCATCAACGACGCAGACACCTCTTGTAACACCGCCGTTGTCACTTAAGGTGTTTCCAAGCACGAATCCTGCCATGGAGATCGGCATAACTTCATCCACATCATGCTCCTGTACGAGGTAGTCGTGCAGTTTTACGAACGGATCTTTTCCGTAATAGTCATCAGCATTGATAACAGCAAACGGCTCTTTTACAAGACCTTTGCAGGCAAGAACGGCCTGGCCGGTTCCCCACGGTTTGGTACGGCCTTCCGGTTTTGCAAAGCCTGCCGGCAGATCATCGAGCTCCTGGAATGCATATTCCACCTCTGTGATTTTGCTGATGCGGTTGCCGATGACTTCCTTGAAATCTTTCTCCAGATCCTTGCGGATGATGAAGACTACTTTGTTGAAGCCGGCTTCCAGTGCATCATGGATGGAATAATCCATGATGATCTCCCCGTTTGGTCCTACTGGCTCAAGCTGTTTGATTCCCTTTCCAAATCTGCTGCCGATTCCGGCTGCCATGATCACAAGTGCTGTTTTCTTCATAGCGTTTTCCCTTTCTCTTTTCCCCTTTTTTCTCTTGTTTATTCTATCAACAATCGATCCTGTAGACCAATCGTGATTCGCAGCGTTTATTATTATGCTTCTTCCTGCATGCTGCTCAGCTTTGCGGCCTGATCGGCTGCAATCAGACTGTCGATGATTTCATCCAGATCGCCGTTCATAATGGCGTCCAGTTTGTATAAGGTCAGTTTGATTCTGTGATCCGTCACACGTCCCTGCGGGAAGTTGTACGTACGGATCTTCTCAGAGCGGTCTCCCGTTCCGACCTGGCTCTTTCGAAGCTCGGCCATCTCATCGTGCTGTTTCTGCTGCTCTAAGTCGTACAGACGGGCACGCAGAATCTTCAGTGCCTTGTCCTTATTCTTTAACTGTGATTTCTCATCCTGGCAAGAAATGACGATGCCGCTCGGGAAGTGGGTCAGACGGACTGCTGAGTCGGTCGTATTGACACACTGGCCGCCGTTTCCGGAAGCACGGAATACATCGAATTTGTAATCCTTCGGGTCGATCTGTACTTCGACGTCGTCCACCTCCGGCATGATCGCTACGGTCATGGTTGAGGTATGGATTCTTCCGCCGGACTCGGTTTCCGGCACACGCTGTACGCGGTGCGTGCCGCTCTCGTACTTCATCCGGGAGTACGCGCCTGCTCCGTTGATCAGAAGTGTTGCGTCTTTAAAGCCGCCGATTCCGTTTTCATCGGCGCTGGTCAGCTCTGTTTTCCAGCCGCGGCTCTCTGCGTATTTGATGTACATACGGCAGATTTCTGCGGTAAAGAGTGCCGCCTCGTCTCCACCGGCACCTGCGCGGAACTCCACGATAACGTTCTTGTCATCGTTCGGGTCTTTCGGCAGAAGCAGGACTTTGAGCTCCTGCTCCAGCTCCTCTACGCGTTTTTTCGCATCGGAGAGTTCTTCTTTCAGCATTTCGCGCATCTCTTCGTCGGATTCCTCCTCGAGAAGCATCAGGCTCTCTTCGATGGTCTGTTTCTGTGTTTTATAGTCCTTATATGCGTCTGCGATCGGCTGGAGTTCTGCCTGCTCCTTCATCAGCTTCTGGAACTTCGCCGCATCGGCAGCGACGTCCGGCTCGCTTAACTGATTCAGTACCTCCTCGAGACGCATGAGGATATCATCAAGTTTATCAAACATAAAATGACTGCTCCTTTTTACTGTTTTCGTCTGTTTATGATGTCATTATGGTGTCAAAATTAAAATTCATTTCTGTCAGGGTTTTTTGTGCCAGATACCGGCCACCACGCGGTCCAGGCCTGCCAGATCTTTCAGAACCTGTACATCGGCAAAGCCGTGGGTTTCCATCAGCTCCCGCACTTCATCTCCCTGATCGTATCCAATTTCAAAACAGAGCTTTCCGCCCTCTTTTAAATAGCTTCCTGCCTGCTCTGTAATCTTCCGGTAAAAGACAAGACCGTCCGCACTGCCGTCGAGTGCCATCCGCGGCTCATGGTCGCGCACCTCCGGCATCAGGGTTTCAATCACATCCGTGCGGATATACGGCGGATTGCTTGCGATCACATCGAAGGTTCCCTCGATGTTTTCAAATAAGTTGCTCTTTACGAACGATGCCCGTCCGCCCGCCTGTGCGCCGTTCTTTTCCGCAACCTGTAAGGCTTTCTCGGAGAGATCCGCGCCGATTCCCGTGCAGTCCTCTCTCGTCACAAGAAGCGATATGAGGATGCATCCCGAACCGGTGCAGAGATCGAGGATCCGTGCATCTTTTGGAAGGCCGCGGAGCGCTTCCTCCACAAGAATCTCGGTGTCCTGCCGCGGAATCAGTACATGCTCATTCACAAAAAACGGAATTCCGTAGAACCACGCCTCTCCGGTCAGCTGCTGCAGCGGAATGTGTTCGCCGCGCTTTCTGACCAGCGCTTCGTACTGCTCCTGCTGTTCTTTTGGCATTTCATCTTCACTGTGTACAAAGTAGGTGCTGTGGCTGATCCCGCAGACATACTCCAGTAAAAGCCATGCGTCCTGCCGGGCTTCCTCCACCCCCTGCTTTTGTAAGTACAGAATAGCGGATTCCAGTGCAGATTTCAAGTTTTTTCTATCGTGCACACTCATCGGTCACGGCTCCTCATGTTCTTTCTTTTCGGTTTTGGCCGGGTACGTATAACCAAAGTTTTCGTTCAGGTACGCTCTCCAGTCAAACACAGCCTCCACAGCGGCGATCGCAACCTCTGCCATCTCGGCATCCGGCTCGCGCGTCGTCAGGTGCTGCAGCATCAGGCCCGGTTTACTGATCAGGTTGACCAGTTTATTGTCACTTTTTCCCGCCAGGCGGATAATTTCATACGAAACGCCCGCGATCACCGGAATGAGAAGCAGGCGGATCACAATTTTCAGCACCTGGGAATCGACCCGGATGAACATGAAAAAGATGATGCTGATGACGATGACGTACATAAGAAAGCTCGTTCCGCAGCGCTTGTGCTCCCGGGAACTCTTTAAGACGTTTTCCACGTTCAGTTCCAGACCGTGCTCAACGCAGTTGATGCATTTATGCTCGGCGCCGTGGTACATGAACACGCGCTGAATGTCTTCCATACGGGAAATGGCTGCCAGATAGCCGAGGAACAGTGCCACACGCACAAAGGCCTCTGCCACCGCGGTCAGTGTCGTTCCGGCTCCCGCTTTGTGCAGCAGTTCGGACAGGAAGTACGGCACCATCAGAAAGAGAACGACGGCGATGACAACGGAAAATGTGACGGTTCCGTACATCATCAGCTTGTCTGTCTTTTCTTTTTTCGCTTTCTGCTGCTCCTCTTCCTCTTTCGTCGCCGGCTTTTTCTTTTCCTCCTCCTCGTCCTCATAGAACGAAGCGGAGTACATAAGGGAACTCATGCCGACGATCATCGAATCGGCAAAGCTGAAGACACCGCGCAGAATCGGAACTTTTAAAAGCCCCTTGTGCTTCGTCAGCGGCTTGTGCTGCTCTACTTTAACCTCAATCTCCCCGTCCGGCCGGCGTACTGCGACGGAATAGCGGTCCTTGTTCATCATCATGACGCCTTCCATCACGGCCTGGCCGCCAATATTGGATGATTTCATAATTTACGTTTACCTCCTCAAAGGGGATTTTCTGCATCCGTAACGCAAGAACGGGCTGAGATCTTCCAACCTCAGCCCGTTTTTCATCTTGCTTGATTCAATTCTTATTTCATGCCGTATTTCTTGTTGAACTTCTCGATACGTCCACGAGCTGCAGCAGCTTTCTGCTGGCCAGTGTAGAACGGATGGCATTTAGAACAGATCTCAACGTGGATCTCTTTCTTGGTAGAACCTGTTACGAAAGTATTTCCGCAGTTGCAGGTAACAGTTGCCTGATGGTATTCTGGATGGATTCCTTCTCTCATTTTATTCACCTCTTCTTAATATTGTTATCTTCTCAGATTTACTCTGATGATTTCGTATTTCAGGCTGACAAAATCTCATCAACCTTGCACAGCTTTCTCATTGTATCACACAATTTTGAAAATTGCAAGCCTTATACTATTTTTTGTTTCTTTAAAATTTGAATCAGTTCGCCGTTGTTTCTGGTGCGGGCAAACATGTTCAGAATATTTTCCACGGCTTCCTCGGATTTCATGCCGTTTAATGCTTTCCGCATATTGTAAACGGCCTCCTGCTCATCCGGTGTCAGAAGCAGATCTTCCCTTCTTGTTCCCGATTTGGCTATGTCGATGGCCGGGAAGACGCGGCGTTCCTGCAGTTTCCGGTCGAGCACGAGTTCCATGTTTCCGGTGCCTTTGAATTCCTCGTAAACGACATCGTCCATCTTGCTTCCGGTGTCCACAAGCGCCGTTGCAAGAATCGTCAGGCTTCCGCCCTCGCGCATGTTTCTGGCCGCGCCGAAGAACCGTTTCGGCATGTAGAGTGCTGCCGGATCGAGACCGCCGGAAAGGGTACGGCCGCTCGGCGGAACGGTCAGGTTGTAAGCTCTGGCGAGACGTGTGATGCTGTCGATGAAGATCGTAACGTCTTTTTTACTCTCCACAAGACGTTTCGCGCGCTCAATGACCATCTCGGACACGCGTTTGTGGTGCTCCGGCTGCTCATCGAAGGTGGAATAGATGACTTCCACATTCGATCCCTGAATCGCTTCTTTAATGTCGGTGACCTCCTCCGGACGCTCGTCGATCAGAAGGATGATCAGATACATCTCCGGGTTGTTCCGCAGGATGGATTTTGCCGCATCCTTCAAAAGCGTCGTTTTTCCGGCTTTCGGCGGGGAGACGATCATGCCTCGCTGGCCTTTTCCGATCGGACTTACAAGATCCACGATCCGCATCGCCATGCTTCCGCCCGGGCGCTCAAGGCGCAGCCGCTCATCCGGGAAGACCGGTGTCATATCTTCGAAATTGCCGCGGCGCATGATCTGGTCGAGCGGCAGATTGTTGACGCTCTTTAAGTATAAAAGGGCGCTGAATTTTTCGGTTGCGGACTTTACTCTCGTGTTTCCGCGGATGATATCTCCCGTTTTCAGTCCGAAACGGCGGATTTGGGACGGAGAAACGTAGACATCGCTGTCGCCCGGCATATAGTTGTCGGAGCGGATAAATCCAAATCCGTCCGGCATGACCTCGAGGATGCCGCAGGCCTCCTGGCCGCTGTCGAGCGTGCTGGTTTCCTGACGCGGTTCCTGTCTCGTCTCTGGTCTTGCTTCCTGACGCAGCGGCTCCTGTCTCATTTCCTGCCCTGCTTCCTGACGCGGCTCCTGTCTTTGCTCTTCCTCACGGTTATTCTGATTATAATTCCGTGGTTCCTGAAATCTACGCTCATTGAAACGCGGCGCTCTTGGACGGTACTCCTGGCGCTCTCCGTTTTCACTGCGCTCTTCCCGGCGGACATACCGCGGTCTCTGGTACGGGCGCGCGGTGCCGTTTTCCGAGGTTTCCCGATTCTGGCGCTCCATACCGTCCTCCCGCTTTTCCTGCGGTTCCTGATTCTGATCCTGTACAGTTTCCGTCTTTTTTTCCTCTTTTAGAACCGCCGGCTCTTCCATGTTTTTCTGGTTTTCTTTCTGATCTTCTTCCAGCATCCGCTCAATCAGCGCTTCTTTCCGCAGGGTGGAAATCCCCTTCATGTTTCTGGATTTTGCCAGCGCTTTCAGCATGCTCAAAGGCAATGACTCATACTTTTCTCTTGTCATACCATTTTTCCTCTATCTATTCTCTATTTGATTTTCGGTTCTGTTTGGAGTTTTTAAGATATTTGATGCGCGAATATTTTTGCTGCAATTATTTAGAATCTGATTTTTGTCATTTTACTGCTGTGGATTTTTCTGCGGTTAGTGGGACTCGAACCCACACGCCGAAAGGCACAGGAACCTAAATCCTGCACGTCTGCCAATTCCGTCATAACCGCATATTATTTTTTCAAGAAAAGAAAAACCCCATAGAAAACCTCCATGGGCGTTTTCTATGGGTTATTTAGTGAAGCATCGGGGATTCGAACCCCGGACAACTTGATTAAAAGTCAAGTGCTCTACCGACTGAGCTAATGCTCCGTATACTTTTGCATCCAACTGGGCTAGCTGGATTCGAACCAGCGAATGCAGCAGTCAAAGTGCTGTGCCTTACCGCTTGGCGATAGCCCAATGTTTCGCCTTGCTGGCAGGGTGGATAAAGGGATTCGAACCCTTGGCCTCCAGAGCCACAATCTGGCGCGCTAACCAACTGCGCTATACCCACCATAATTACGACTTACAGTCTTTTTCACTATTTAATTTTAGTGAAGCGTGCTTGGAGGGATTCGAACCCCCGACCCACGGCTTAGAAGGCCGTTGCTCTATCCAACTGAGCTACAAGCACACAGCTTCTACAAAATTGTAGCAGCAAGCGGGTGATGGGAATCGAACCCACGTATCCAGCTTGGAAGGCTGGTGTTCTACCATTGAACTACACCCGCACGACATCGGGGTGACAGGATTCGAACCTGCGACCTCCTGGTCCCAAACCAGGCGCTCTAGCCAAGCTGAGCCACACCCCGTAAACAAGGTTTCCCGATTTGCGTTTAACCCTTTCGCGCTCGACGCAAGATTTATTATATTACATTGTTTTCGGTTTGTCAACACTTTTTTTCATTTTTTTCAAAATGTTTTTTGTGTTGTTTTGTTCTCACCGGACAACAAAGAGATCTTATCATATCTTTTCTCATCTGTCAACACCTAAATTGTATTTTTTTGACAAACTTTTTAAGAATTAGTCAGAACCTGCTCCGGTACTACCCTGTTTTCTTTGGAATAGTCATGTTAGTTGCGATAATTCATTCGATTTCGGGCTGTTTTCCGCCCTTTTTCGACCCGTTTTTTAATCCAGATACTTGATTTCCACCGAAAGCTCATGCTCTTCATTGATCGTCAGCATGGCATAGCTTGGTTTTCTTCCCATCTGACGCGGATACGTGAGGCTGCCCGGATTGACAATCCAGAGATTTCCACGCTTTTCTGCGACCGGCCGGTGCGTATGGCCGAACAGTACGATATCCACACCCCTGGAAAGCGCCTCCGCATAGATTCCCTCCAGGCCGAGCGATACGCCGTAGTTATGACCGTGTGTGATAAAGGCACGGTAATCATCAATGTTCACCTGAATCTCCGCCGGGAGGTTTGAAAACCAGTCATTATTTCCCATGACCATATAGCACGGGCCGTTTACCTTGGATTTGATCAGGTCATCCATCCCTTCCACGTCACCGCAGTGGATCATGCCGTCGAACTCCTCACGTTCCATGGCCTCCTCAAGGTTATACATCCGTCCATGGGTATCGCTCACTATCAGAAATTTCATACTCATTCTCTTCCCTCTTCTTATTTCAAATATGATGCAATCTGTTCTTTCATCGCCGCCAGTGCTTTTCCTCTGTGGCTGACTGCGTTTTTCTCTTCCGGAGAAAGTTCTGCGGTCGTGCGGCTCATATCCGGCAGATAGAAAATCGGGTCATAGCCAAAACCGTTCTCCCCGCGTTCCTCGTAACCGATTTTTCCCTCGATCGTTCCTTTGGTGGTACAGACTGTTCCATCCGGGAAGGCGGCTGCAATCACACAGACGAATCGTGCCGTTCTTTTTTCCACCGGCACGCCCTCCAGGCGGTCAACGAGGCTCTGATTTTTGATGCGGTAGGACGTATCCTCTCCCATATATCTTGCCGAATAGACACCAGGCTCGCCGTTTAAGGCATCCACTTCCAGACCGGAGTCATCCGCCAGCACGATCGTGTCGCCGTCTGTGCATCCGGCAACGGTCTGTGCTTTGATTTTTGCATTCTCCTCAAAGGTTTTGCCGTTCTCATCGATCTCGACCGAAATGCCGGCTTCTTTCATCGAATAAATTTCCACCGGCAGATCCGCAAGGATTTCACGGATTTCTTTCATTTTGCCGGCATTTCCTGTTGCAAATACAATTTTTTTCATAACCGTTTTCCTTCTTTCACGCTGAAATAACTTGCGATCATTATACCGTATGTGTGACGCAAACACAAGAACCCTGTCACAAAAAAAGACCCCCGTTTTATCCGGGAGCCTTTTTTTGTAATCACACATTATTTTGCTTTTTTCTGATTTGCCAGAGTCTTGAATCCATCGAAAGCCAGGATCAGCGCCAGGATGACAAGCAGGCCTGCCAGCACGATACGTGCTACGCACCAGCCGATGCCAACGCCTGCGCCAAGGCCCTTGAAGTTTGCGATCAGGGTCTGTACAAGGGATGTGATGGTTACGATCAGCATGAATACCATCGGGAACAGGAACATTTTGTTGTTTTTGCCGACTTTTCCGAGCCAGGTGGCAACAGCAAGAAGTCCGATGGCTGCCAGCAGCTGGTTGGATGCACCGAACAGCGGCCAGATTTTGGAATAACCGGTCAGGCCAAGGCCGATGCCGAGTACTACGGTGATAACGGTTGATACAACCGGATTGGTCAGAACGGCTTTGTAGCCGGTTGCCTCTTTGTAAGTCTGTCCCGGCTCAAGCCAGAACTCCTGGAACATGTATCTTGCCAGACGGGTTGCGGTATCCAGAGAAGTCAGGCAGAATACCGATACAGTCAGAACCAGCAGAGAGTACAGTACATGGGTCGATCCGCCAAGTCCCGGAATGGTTGCTACCATCTCGGAGATACCGGTTGCAAATACAGCGGTCGGAACAACGGTGGTTCCGTCTGCGTATCTGGACCAGATGTAGCCGACTGCACACAGAGATACGATTGCAAGTGCACACTCAATCAGCATACCGCCGTATGCGATCGGGCGGGCATTTTTCTCATTGTCAAGCTGTTTCGATGTAGTTCCTGAACCAACGAGTGAATGGAATCCGGAAATTGCTCCGCAGGCGATGGTTACGAACAGGGCCGGGAACATAAATCCAAGAGAACTTCCGGTCGGAGCCAGCGTATCTTTGAATCCGGTGAATGCCGGGATATCCAGGGATGCATGGCCCATCAGAGCACTTCCGATGACACCGGCAGCGGCTACGATCATCATGAAGTACAGAAGGAAGGAGCTTAAGTAGTCACGCGGCTGAAGCAGAATCCAGACCGGTGCAACAGAAGCTACGGTGATATAGATACCAACGATTACCATCCATGCTGTCTCGGAGAGATAGATCGGATGGAAGTTTAATCCAACAACAACGCAGACAACAATAGCTGCAACGCCTGCGATGGTGGAAACGCCAAGAGATACATTTCTTCTGTATACCATGAAACCGAACACAACGGCGAGTACGATGAACAGAATGGAAATCATAGCGGTTGTTGCATTTGCAGAACTTGCTGCCACATCGACAGCGCCGCTCTCGGTATAGGCTGCCTTGAAGGTATTGGCAACGATGGAACCGAAGGCTGCAACAACAAGAATCAGGGTCAGGTAAGCGAAGACGATAAAGAGTTTTTTCGCTTTACTTCCCATGGTGTCTGCGATAACCTCGCCGATGGACTGTCCTTTGTGGCGCAGGGATGCAAACAGTGCGCCGTAATCATGAACGCCTCCAAAAAAGATACCGCCGATGAGTACCCATAAAAGAACCGGAACCCATCCAAAGACAGCGGCCTGAATCGGTCCGTTGATCGGGCCTGCGCCTGCGATGGATGAGAAGTGATGTCCCATTAAGACAGGAGCTTTGGCAGGAACGTAGTCCACACCGTCCTCCTCGGTGAATGCAGGGGTTTTCCGTTTCGGATCAACGCCCCACTGCCCGGCAAGCCATTTTCCGTAGAATACGTATCCGGCGATCAGAATGCCGATTCCGACAACCAGTACAAGAATACTATTCATTTGTTTTTTCCTCCCTCTTTTTGGTAGAATAAATTTATAGATAACTAAGATCGGAACATCTTAGCATACCCCTTTACCAATTCCCAAGCCGCCCGGTTTCCAAACACTTTCTGTTCTGCCGTATCAAAGACGAGCAGCCGCACCTGACAGTAGCCTCTCAAAGAAAACCGGTAATTTTTATAATACTTATATTTTCGGATTTTCTTCTTTACGCTGTCCGCAACCGGTTTGTCCGCAAAAAAAATACCGGTGACCAGCGTGTACATGTGGTCGGTATCCGGTACTTCCTTCCCCTCGCGAACCACCTTTGGCTCTATCCATTCTGTCAGGTCCGTCAGAAATGTTTCGACGTCCTGGTCGTTCAGTTCTTCCACCGCTTTAAAATACGCATGCTCATGACAGCTGATCCTCCACAGCTCTGCTTTCTTTGAGAGCACGTATTTTGCGCCGCTCTCGTGGTAGCTTGCACAGGCATCGTATGTATGGCCGTTTACTTCGGACGGCTTTACGATATCGTAGCTCCTCTCGTAGGAATGCAGCAGCCTGTCTCTGATCTCCTGTCCGTTCATGGTTTCCTCCGCTTGATGAAAAAATTTCGCATGAGGACAGTTTAGCACAGTAGTGCAGTGATTTCAAGAAAATATTAAACTTTTCTAAAATTCTTCTTTTAATTTTTGTTATCAAAAAGGAGCAACGCCAAAAATCATTCGGCATTGCTCCTCCATTTGTATTATTTCTGTTCTTTTTCCCGGCGCGGCGGCTTCGGTCCCGCGTACTGGTAAAAGTAGGTTTTCAGCATTCCATTGTAAATTTTACGGTTTTTATCCGCCTTTTTGCCGAGATACCGCTCGGCATCCTCGTAGCTCGTGATCAGATACATCGACCAGGAATCGAGAGCGCGGTACCGCTCTCCTAATGTCTGATACAGGGCCGGAAGATCTTTTTTGTCCTCCAGGCGCTCACCGTACGGCGGGTTGGTAATCAGAAAACCGTATTTTTTCGGGTGCGACAGCTCGGCAACCGGACGCTGCTGGAAATGGATCAGGTGATCCACACCGGCCAGCTTTGCGTTCTCTCTGGCACTCTTGATGACATCTCCGTCGATATCAAAGCCCTGAATATCTGTCTCAATATCGTTCCGGATCCGGTAGCGTGCATCCTCCGCCGCATCCATCCAGCATTTTTTCGGCACGAGGTGCGTCCACTGCTCCGCAAGGAAAGAACGGTTGAGACCCGGTGCAATATCGGCCGCCATCATGGCCGCCTCGATCGGGAACGTACCGCTTCCGCAGAACGGATCGACAAGAATCCGGTCACCCTTCCACGGAGTCAGCATGATAAGTGCTGCGGCAAGGGTCTCGGTGATCGGCGCTTTCGCGGTCAGCTTGCGGTAGCCTCTCTTATGAAGGGAAACGCCGGAGGTATCGAGTCCGATCGTAACCTCGTCTTTTAAAATCGAAACACGGATCGGGTACTGTGCACCGTCCTCCGGGAACCACTCCATGTGGTAGACCTGTTTCAATCGCTCGACAATCGCTTTTTTCATGATCGACTGGATATCGGACGGGCTGAAGAGCTTACTCTTGATGGAGTTTGCCTTCGTTACCCAGAACTTTCCGTTTTTCGGGATAAATTTCTCCCACTGGAGCGCTTTTGTCGCTTCAAAGAGTTCATCGTACGTCTCGGCGTGGACCTGTCCTACTTTGAGCAGGATACGCTCTGTCGTGCGAAGGAACAGGTTGGCGTAGGCGATTCCCTCTGCATCTGCAAGAAACGTTACTTTTCCATCCTCCACGCGCTCGATTTCGTAGCCGAGGTCGAGAATTTCACGTTTCATCACCGCCTCCAGGCCGAAGTGGCACGGGGCGATCAATTCATATAATTCCATACTCTCCCGTCCCCTCTTATAATGTGAGCTGTTTTACGACGGTGCCGTCAAAGCCTTTGATCGTAAATACGCCGTCCTCGAGGATTGCATAGGTCGGGATATTGCCCTCTTTCGGCAGAGATACAGAACCCGGGTTCAGAAAGGTGTGTGCGCCTTTTTTCTCGGCACGCAGGACGTGGGTATGGCCGTACAGGAAGATATCTCCATCCATCAGCGGCGGCAGATTCTGCTCATTGTAGATGTGGCCATGGCTCATATAGAAGGTATGGCCTCCCTCGATCAGGATGCCGTAATCTGCCAGCACCGGGAACTCCAGTACCATCTGATCTACTTCTGCGTCGCAGTTTCCGCGCACGTTGGTGAGGTACTGTTTTTTCTCATTCAGCATGGCGATGACCTGTTTCGGTGCGTATTCTTTTGGAAGATCGTTTCTCGGGCCGTGATAGAGAAGGTCGCCTAACAGAAACAGGCGGCTTGCGCCCTCTGCCTCGAAGGCTTCCAGCATTTTTCTGCAGTAATAGGCAGAACCGTGAATATCAGATGCAAACATGTATTTCATATCGTGATCTCTCTTTCGTTTTGTGGTTTGGTTTTGTATTGTTTTCTGTTTCATCTTACCGTATCTTTTCCCGCTTGACAAGAAGAAATGTTGGATTGCCGCCCCCTTACAGTTCTTCTCCCGCCACCAGATATCGTCCGCGGTATGCATGCATTCCGCCGATGACCGTTTTGACCTCGTATCCGTTCTCCGCCAGCCGCTTTCCCTCCGCCATGCTCGCGGCACCCCGCTCACAGCAGATCACAAGAATTTTGTCCCGCGGCAGACAGACCCGTTCGAGCAGATGGTCATAGGGAAGATTCACCGCTCCTTTCACATGCCCTTTTTCGTATTCCCGCCGGTTCCGCACATCGATGATCATCGCCCACGGTTTTCCCACGTACCAGTCCAGCTGGTCTGCCGCCAGCAGTGTCATGCCTGCCATATCCTGGTCCCCCTCTCCGGATCTGACTTTCTCTCCTGTTTTATATGTATGCAGAAACCGGCGGCAGAGTCCGTATGGGACCCTCCGCCGGCTTTTTCTGCTGGAATCCCAAGGTTTACTTAGTATTTTTCATACTCATCCTTCTCGTCCTGCTCCCGGTTCTGCTGACCGTAGGATGACATCTCACGGTCTTTCACATGATTGCAGTCTCTGCTGTTCTTCTTGTTTTTGCTGTATTCGCTTTTCTCGTATCCGTTTTTGCTGTACTCGTTTTTGCTGTATTCATTTTTGCTGTATTCATTTTTGCTGTTTCTGGTCATAATCTTGTTTCCTCCTGAATGTTTTTTTGTCCTGCGACATCCTTTAGTATCGCTTTTTCCGCGCAGATTATGCATCCAGAACCCTGTTTTTCCACGGTATCTGTTCCAAAGTGGGGAATGCAAGCCCAAAAATACAGTGTTTTTCCTGCTTTCGGACCACTGCTTTCCAAATTGTGGTAATTTTTTCCAACTTTTGAATTTCGATGTTGCTTTTTCCCGTTATCTGTATTATAATCAATTTTGTAAAAGAATTTACCCTTCATAAATTTTTTTACAATTAATAACCCCTTATTAATTATTTATACTCCCCTTGAAAGATCGGTAGCTCCCCTGCCGGTCTTTCTTTTTGCAATTATTCAGAGCCATGCAAAATTTCAAGAAGAACTGTGAGTCATGCTCGCATGAACGAACAGTTCTTCTTGAAATTTTATATGGCGAGAAGCCACATCGAGATGCAGCGCAGCGGAATCGAGATGTGGCTCTGAATAATTGCAAAAAGGAGGAAAGTCTGCATCAGCAGACTTTCCTCCTTTTTCCCGTTCTGTATATATGATTAGAATTCTACTTTTTCACCTTTTGCCGCTTTTGCTACGGTTCCTGCGAGGACGATCAACGCCATGAGGTTTGGAATTACCATCAGGCCGTTAAAGAGGTCTGACAGGTTCCATACGAGATCCACTTTCAGCAGAGAGCCGAGGAAAACGAACACAACGACGATCAGCGAGAACGGAACGACTGCTTTCTTTCCGAACAGATACTGTACGTTCTGTCTTGCGAAAAAGTACCATCCGACGATGGTCGAGAATGCAAAGAACAGAAGACAGATCGCTACGAACGCCGGTCCGAAGCCTTTGAGGCCGGTTCGGAATGCCGCCTGTGCGACCGGGGTTCCTTTAACACCGGTACTCATCATCTCTTCCAGAACGCCGGAAGAAAGAATAACGAGAGCGGTCATGGTCAGGACAACGAAGGTATCAATAAAGACACCGATCATCGCTACTTCACCCTGATCCTCCGGGTTCTCGACATCGGCAATCGCATGGGCATGCGGGGTGGAACCCATACCGGCTTCATTAGAGAAGAGGCCTCGGGCAACACCGTAACGCATGGCTTTCCGCACGGTAATACCGGCTGCTGCACCAAATACGGCGTCCGGACGGAATGCACAGATAAAGATCGAAGCAATCGCTGACGGCACATGCTGGATGTTGATCAGAATAACAACAAGGGCTCCGACGAGATACAGTGCTGCCATCACCGGAACAACTTTTTCGGTGAAGGATGCGATACGGGAGATACCTCCGATGAAAATGAATGCGGCGAGAACGGCTACAATCACACCCATCACCCATTTCGGTACGGAAAATGCGGTGTAGAACGCATCACTGATGGAGTTCGACTGTACCATATTTCCCATAAAGCCAAGCGCCAGAATAACGGCTACGGCAAAGAAGCCTGCCAGTGCTTTTCCAAACGTTCCCTTGAATGCGTGGGTAATGTAGTAAACCGGTCCTCCGATGACTTCTCCGTTCTCATCGCGGCGTTTGGAGATCTGCGCGAGATACGCCTCGCCGTAGATCGTTGCCATGCCGAAGAACGCAGCAAGCCACATCCAGAAGATGGCTCCCGGGCCGCCGGATACGAGTGCGGTCGCACATCCTGCGATGTTTCCGGTTCCGACCTGTGCGGCGATCGCTGTTGCAAGCGCCTGGAAGGAAGTCATGCCGTCTTTTCCGGCCTTCTTACCCTTTAACGAGAAACCGCCGAAGACGCGGTTCCACGCGGTCTTAAACTTTCTTACCTGTACAAAGCGGGTCCGAACAGAGAAATAAACTCCCGTACCTACCAGCAGAAACAGCAGTACGCTGTTCCAGAGCACATCACTAATCTGCGCAATTGCCTGATTCAATGCATCCATTTTCTTTTCTCCCTTTCCATTCGACGTATGGTCTGAACGATGTGGATCACACATCCGCACCGTTTTGAGAAAAAAAATACCATCTCCTGCGGGACTTTTCCTGCAGAACATGGCTCTGATTGAAAAATACAGCAAAAAACCGCGCTTCCGGAATTTTTTCGTTTCTGCGCACCGCTTTTTTTGTTCCGCGGCTGTTCTTCTTCTGTATCTTTTTTGACTCTGTCCTTTTGCCTGAGAGATTCTGCATCGCTGCATTGCACCTTCGGCACTCTTTTCAAGAGCTTCTCCAGAGACCACTCCGTTTTTAGTCCTCGCCGTCTCCCGTCCGTTCTTGTTTTAAGAAGAGAACCAGCACCTGAAAGTTTTACTTCTTCGGTCGTGCACCTTTCAAAAATTAAATTTCCAAAGGCTCTCCGCACATTTTCTAAAAACTTCTACGTCTTTTTTTATTTTTGTAAAACTATAGCACCTGTGATAGGATTCGTCAATACCCCATGCCGTATTTTTTTCAGAATATTGCAAAAACATATAAAAAATCAGCAGATCTGCGCGCGCACGCCTCAAAATCGCATGCGCGGCACAGATCTGCTGTTCTCTTTTCCAAATATCTTTTATGACGCCTGGAACTGGCTGTTGTACAGATTGTAGTAGAAGCCTTTCTTCTCAAGAAGCTCCTCATGGCGTCCCTGCTCGATAATCTTTCCGTCTTTCATGACGAGGATCAGCGAAGCATTGCGGATCGTGGACAGACGGTGGGCAACGACGAAACTCGTTCTGCCCTGCATCAGCTTGTCAAACGCCTCCTGAACCTGCAGTTCGGTACGGGTATCGATGCTGGAGGTCGCCTCGTCGAGGATCAGCATCGGCGGCAGGCAGAGCATGACACGGGTGATACAAAGAAGCTGTTTCTGCCCCTGGCTGATGCTGTCTTCGCTGAGAACCGTGTCAAGTCCCTTCGGCAGACGCTTGATAAACTCCCAGCTGTGTGCCTCTTTGGCCGCATTGATGATCTCCTCTTCCGTCGCATCCGGCTTTCCGAAGCTGATGTTGTCGCGCACGGTTCCCTGTTTGATCCAGGTATCCTGCAGCACCATACCAAAGCAGCTGCGGAGCGCATGGCGGGACAGTTCGTCGATCGGCTTTCCGTCGATGCAGACCTTTCCGGCATCGACATCATAGAAGCGCATCAGCAGGTTGATAAACGTCGTCTTTCCGCATCCGGTCGGGCCGACAATGGCAACACGCATGCCCGGCTGTACGTCAAGATTAAAGTTCTCGATCAGTTTTTTCTCTTTGTCATAACTAAATGCTACATCATCGATCGTCACATTTCCCGTCACGGTACCGATCATTCCGGCCGGGTCTGCACTCTCCTCTTTCTCTTCCAGAAGAGCAAAGATACGGCCTGCGCAGGCAAGCGCGTTCTGCATCTCGGTGATAACGGAACTGATATCATTGAACGGTTTCATATACTGGTTTGCGTACGACAGCAGAACGGAAAGTCCGCCGACAGTCAGCGCACCGCCCGGGATCATGAAAGCTCCCACAAGGGCAACACCGGCATAGATCACGTTGTTGACAAAACGGGTAGACGGGTTCGTTAAGGAACTGTAGAACACGGCCTGCTGGCTGTATTTCTGCAGATCTTTGTTGATCTCTGCAAAACGCTCGGAAGCTTTTTCCTCATAGCCGAACGCTTTGACTACTTTCTGGTTTCCGATCATCTCATCGATGAGTGCGGTCTGTTTTCCTCTCGTCTCACTCTGTTTCTGGAACATTTTGAACGAGCGGCCGGAAATAAATTTTGCCACGAAGAAGCTCAGAGGTGTCAGGCAGATCACAAGAAGGGTGATCCATACGTTCTTCGAGAACATGAAAAACAGTGTCACAATAATGGTTACGATGCCGGAGAACAGCTGCGTAAAGCCAAGCAGAAGACCGTCCGATAAGATATCGGTATCTGCGATAACACGGCTTACGATGTCTCCGGAGCTGTGCTGATCCAGATAGGACAGCGGCAGCACCTGGATATGACGGATCGCCTGGGAACGAAGGTCGCGCACGATGCGGTACGTCATACGGTTGTTGATCAGGTTCATGATCCATGCGGAAAGTGCGGAAACGAGGGTAAAGAATACGATTCGTTTCAGATAGAACCACATCTCCGGGAAATTGACCTGGTGGGCTGCAACGACCTCATCGATCGCATCGCCGAACAGGATCGGAATATAAAGCTGTAAAATAACGGTAACCGCAGCCAGGACAATACTAAGGCCTAAGAAAATTTTATAATTTCCGATAAACGCCATCAGCTTTTTCATGACCTGCATGCCGCTTTTTCCGGACTTGTTTTCTGTCTTTTTCATGCGATCACCCCGCTTTCGTTGTTATAAGCTGCACGCTCTTCCGGGAACTGGGAGAAGTAAATCTCGCGGTAAACCTCGCAGGTTTTCATCAGCTCGTCGTGTGTGCCGTTTCCTTCGAGCGTACCATTTCCAAGGACGAGGATCTGGTCTGCCTGACGGATGCCGGCGATTCGCTGGGATACGAGGAAGGTTGTCGTGTTTCCTTCGAGATTGTGGACGGCTTTGCGGAGTTTTGCATCCGTTGCAAAGTCAAGCGCACTCGAGCTGTCGTCCAGAATCAGGATTTCCGGTTTTTTTACCAGCGCACGCGCAATAGAAAGACGCTGTTTCTGTCCGCCGGAGAGGTTCTTTCCATTCTGCTCCAGCATAAAATCGAGCTGATCCTGTTTGCCTTCTACGACTTCTTTCGCCTGGGCTGTGGTGAGCGCCTCCCAGATTTCTGCATCGGTGGCGTCCTCTTTGCCCCACTTCATATTGTCGCGGATGCTGCCTTTAAAGAGCACTGCTCTCTGCTGAACAACACCGACTTTATTGCAGAGCTCTTCTTTCGTGTAATTCTTTACATTCTCGCCGTCTACCATGACGTCACCGCTGGTCGCATCGTAGAAACGGGAAATCAGGCTGACCAGCGTCGATTTTCCGCTTCCGGTACCGCCGATGATTCCGATGGTCTGTCCGCGTTTTGCGGTAAAGCTGATATCCGATAAGCTCTCTGCGCCGGCTCCTGCATAGGTGAAGCTGACATTTTTAAATGTAACAGCTGCATCGCCAGTTACTTTCTTTGCAGCGCCGCCTTTTGCCGGGTAGTTCATGGTTGTCGGAACCGCCAGTACGCCGGAGACACGCTCTGCACAGGCAACGGATTTGTTTAAGGTGATGATGAGCGATGCCAGTTTGATCAGTTCCACGATGATCTGCAGCATGTAGTTGTAAAGTGCGACAACCTGTCCCTGCTGCATACTGCCGATGTTAACCTGAAGGCCTGCCTGCCAGATCAGGACAACGGCTGCGATGTTGATGAGGACATAGGTCAGCGGATTTAACAGTGCGGAAATTTTTCCGACAAACTCGTTCAGACAAGTCAGCTCATCGTTGCTCTTTTCGAAATCGGCAACAGACTGCTCCTCACGGCAGAACGCACGGATGACACGGACACCGTTCAGATTTTCTCTTGTCATTCCGGTGACGCGGTCGAGTGCCGCCTGTACCTTTTTGAACAGCGGGATGCTGACCAGCATAATGCCGAATACAGCAACGAACAGGATCGGAATAGTAACCAGGAATACGATGGCACATTTTACGTTGACGGTAAATGCCATCACAACGGAACCGAATACGATAAACGGACTCCGCAGCAGCAGACGCAGACCCATGTTGATTCCGTTCTGCACCTGGTTGATATCGTTGATCAGACGGGTGATCAGCGTATCGGTTCCAATGGTATCCAGCTCCGTAAAGGACAGAGCCTGGATGTGATCAAAGACCGCCTGGCGAAGCTCGGTTGCACAGCCGACGCTCGCTTTTGCCGCGAAATACTGCGCGGTGAAGCTGCAGCAAAGTCCGACTGCCGCCATCAGAACGAGGATTCCAAAACGGCTGACGATGTACGGACGGTTATTGCCTGCGATACCCACATCGATGATCTGGGCAACAACCATCGGCACCAGAAGGTCGAATACGACTTCCAGAAGCTTGAACAAAGGAGCGATGATGCTCTCTTTTTTGTAGTGCTTCAAGTAGACTCCAAGACTTTTCATCTTCTTTTTCACTCTCCATTTCTTTGTTTCTTGACATTGACAGTATAATCTCATATGATTAATACGAATAGTATTGTTTTTATAGCTTAGTGATATAATTTTAATATCATAGATAATTTCACGAAAGGAAGTCTCTTATGGAACTGCGCCAGCTTGAATATTTCCGCGTCATCGCCGAAACCGAAAGTATTCACGAGGCCGCCCGCCGCCTCAACATGTCCCAGCCGCCGCTCAGCTACCAGTTAAAACAGCTCGAAACGGAACTGAACGTCATCCTGTTTGAACGCACCCGCCAGGGTGTCCGTCTGACGGAGGCCGGAAAACTGCTGTACGACCGCTCCGCCAGCCTGCTCGAGTACGTGAAATCGACGGAGCTTGAGGTCGCAAAGGTCGGCAAAAAGCGGGTTCTCCGACTTGGCATCACACCGACCACAGTTGCGACAATCATGCCGTGTGTCTCGCTTTTTTCCCGCCGCAATCCCGACGTCAACTTCGAAGTACATGACGGCATCACCTACACCCTGTACCGCTATCTGATGGACGGCATCATTGATATTTCCATTGCCCGCACGCCGCTGCGGCTCGATGATGTCGACTATAAAATTTTAAGCTCTGAACCTATGATTGCCGTTTCTTCCAAAGATATGCTTCCCGAGAAGAACGGAGCGCTAAAACTTTCGGACCTTTTAAATATTCCACTTATCATCTACCGCCGGTACGAGGCACTTATCATGGATGCATTCCACTCGCGCGGCATGGAACCGGATCTCTTCTGTGTCTGCGACGATCCCCGCGGCGCGATGCTCTGGGCAAAGGAAGGCCTTGCTACTGCCATTTTCCCGCAGTCCATGAGCTCTCTCTGCCAGGGACTCCGCATCCAGCCGCTCGCAGAAAGCGACCTGGAAACGCAGATCGCCGTGATCTGGAAAAAGGGGCGGAAACTCTCTCCGCTTCTGCAGGACTTTGTCGATGCCTGCATGGAGAGCATATTATAATAGAAGAAGTCCGCTGCGCCGGTCTCTTTTTCAGGGAGCAGCGCAGCGGACTTCTTTTTTTTATTTCTCATTCTTTTTACTGCACAAACAGCAGCGCGATATTCAGCAGTGTCACAATCACCGCAATCGCAAACAGGGCAATTTTCAGCTGCAGACTGTTCGCGTATTTTCCCATGACTTTTTTCGAGGACGTCAGATAAATCTGTGTAAATACCGTAATCGGGAGCTGCATTCCAAGGAACATCTGTGAATAGAGAAGGCCCTGGAACGGGGAATCAATCAGAAGAATGACCGCTGCGGCCGGGATCATGGTAAGAAGGATTCCCCAGCGTGTCTCCTTACTCTTGATCTCATACGGCTTGTTAAAAATCCCCGAAAAAATCGTTCCGCCCGCCATTCCCGCGGTGATGCTCGATGAAATTCCGGCGAGCAGAAGCGCTGCTGCAAAAATCACCGATGCGGCATTTCCAAGGAGAGGTGTCAGCATCTTTCCCGCCGTTGCGAGATCATCCACCTGCTTTGCATTCTGCGGCTGGAAAAACGTTGCGGCCGCCATCAGGATCATTGCACTGTTGATGGCCCATCCGATGATCATGGAAAACAGGGTGTCTTTGAACTCATACTTTAACTGGCGCGCAATCACCTCATCATCCTCAAGATTCCACTGGCGGCTCTGAATAATTTCCGAGTGGAGAAACAGGTTGTGCGGCATGACGACCGCACCGAGGACGCTTAAGATGACCGGCATTGAGTGCTCTGGAAACGACGGTTTTACCCAGCCGACAGCCGCCTGCGCCCAGTCGATATCGGCGATCCAGACCTCGAAGAGGAACGAAAAGCCGATCAGCGAGACAAACACAATGATCAGTTTTTCAATCCGTTTGTAAGCACTTGTAAACTCACAGATCAGAACCAGCACGAGAATCATCATGCTGCCGAGCTTGATCGGAATGCCGAACAGCATCTGGAGCGCAATCGCACCGCCGAGGATCTCCGCCATTGCGGTCGCCACCGCTGCCATCATCGCCGTCGCAAGAATCGTGTTTTTCAGCCACGCAGGCAGATAGAGGCTCGCCGCCTCCGAGAGGCACTTTCCCGTGACAATGCCGAGATGCGCCGCATTGTGCTGCAGAAAAATCAGCATGATCGTGGACAGGGTGACCATCCACAGAAGCTCGTAGCCGTAACCCGATCCGGCGGCAATGTTGGATGCCCAGTTTCCCGGGTCGATAAAACCGACCGTGACAAGAAGTCCCGGGCCGAGATAGCGGAGAAAATTCATGCCCGCCGTCTCTTTTCGTTTTCGATTTTGTTTCATATTCTTTCCTTTCTGACAATTTGATGCGGAACCGGCCCATCCAGGACCGGCAGAAATCGTTTTGTTGTGGTTTTGGCTGCTTTAGTTAGTTACAACTAACCGCATTGTACATGGGATTTTTCAAAAAGTCAAATCCTGTTTTCTCTTTCTTGTGCTTCACCGTCCGCTGTGCTACAATAAAACTGCTTATTTTGAACTAAAAGGAGAATTTTTATCATGATACGACTTGCCGTCCCGGAGGATTTTACTTCGCTCATGTCAATCTATGCGTACGCCCGCTCTTTTATGCAGGAAACCGGAAATCCGAATCAGTGGGGAAACCATTTTCCGCCGGAGGAGCTGATTCACAACAGAATCCGTGACAAACAGCTTTTTGTCCTGGAAGAAAACGGCACGCTGCACGGCGCGTTTGCCTTCATCATCGGTGAGGATCCGACGTATCTGCAGATCGACGACGGCTCCTGGCTCTCCGATGCGCCGTATGGCACGATCCACCAGGTTGCCTCAGACGGAACAATCCACGGATTTTTCTCCCAGATCGTCGATTACTGCTGGACACAGATCCCGCACCTGCGCGTCGATACGCATACGGACAATCAAATCATGCAGCATCTGATCCAGAAAAACGGATTTGAACGGCGCGGCATCATCTACGTACTGAACCACTCTCCGCGGATTGCATTTGAGCGCGTAAAATAAAACACCAAACGAAAACACCGGATCGTCACCGCTTCGCAGACTTTTCAGCCGCGGAATCACCGTTGGATCCAGGTAATATAAGGATCCGACGACCTGTCCCATCATCCCCTTTTTCGATCTTTCGTGTGTCATTTTTTTACCAACCTTATATCTTCTTACCCTCCAATATACACTTGCCCGTACCGAAATGCAAAGAAAATCCGCTTTTTCCCCTCTGTTTCTGCACATTCCTTTGTGCAGAATACAGATGCAGAAAAAACGGATTTTCTTTTGCATTTTTCTTTATGCGTGGATTCCTCTGTTCTCGTCTCCGGTCTCGTTTACGCCGAATTCGTAATCGTTGCCCGGCAGAATCATGTTCAGCAGGATTCCTGCGATGGCTGCAATGGCAAGTGCAGTCAGGGTGACGGTCGTTCCGCCGATCGTAAAGGAGAGACCGTTGCTGAAGCCCAGTCCGCAGACAAAGATGACGCCCGCAATAATCAGGTTTCTTGATTTCGTCAGGTCTACCTTGTTCTCAACCACGTTGCGCACACCGATGGCAGAAATCATACCGTACAGCATGAAGCTGACGCCTCCGATGATGGAGGACGGCATGGTGCTGATGAGTGCCGATACCTTCGGAATGAAGCTGACGATAATCGCAAAGACTGCGGCAATACGGATGACTCTCGGGTCATGTACGCGGCTCAATTCCAGAACGCCGGTGTTCTCGCCGTACGTCGTGTTGGCCGGTCCGCCGATGAAACCTGCCATTGCGGTTGCAAGACCATCACCGAGCAGGGTTCTATGCAGGCCCGGATCAGAAAGGAAGTTCTCTCCTACGGTTGCAGAGATCGCCGACATATCGCCGACATGCTCCATCATAGTCGCGATCGCGATCGGTGCCATGATCATAATGCTGGTCAGATCGAATTTGCAGAGCTGCAGCGGCGGAAGTCCGACGATGCCTGCCTGTGCAACCGGCGCAAAGTTGATGATCACGGATCCGTCCGGATTTTTGATGCCGAGTGCATTCAGGACAACTGCCACAGCGTAGGCAATCACAACGCCCATCAGAATCGGAATGATTTTGAGCATTCCTTTTCCCCAGATGTTGAAAATGATGATGACTGCCAGCGCAACCAGTGCCAGGAACCAGTTCGTCGAAGCATTATTAATGGCGGAACCAGCAAGGCTGAGGCCAATGCAGATGATAACCGGACCTGTGACAACCGGCGGCAGGTAGCGCATCACGCGTTTGACGCCGACCATGCGGATGATCAAGGCAAAAATCAGGTACAGAAGACCTGCTACCACAATACCTCCGCAGGCATAGGCTGCCTTGTCGTTGACACTCATGCTGGCATATTTTCCGGTATTCAGGTTTGCAACAGCGGCGAAACCGCTTAAGAATGCAAACGAAGAACCAAGAAATGCCGGTACTTTAAATTTCGCGCACAGATGAAACAGCAGGGTTCCAAAGCCGGCGCAGAACAGTGTGACGGATACGGTAAGACCGCGGGACGGCCCCTCGCCGCATGCGTCTACAAAGTAGCTGTTTACCAGAATCGGCACCAGAATGGTTGCACCGAACATGGCAAACATGTGCTGCAATCCGAGAATCAGCATTTTAGGAATACCGAGCTTTCTCGCATCGCGGATGACTCCATTAGACTCGTTCATACGTCTCTCCCTCTCTTTTGTTTTTCTTTCCCATTATAGGCGTTATGTCGTTCAAATACAAGCGAAAGATTGCGGGCCTCTCAATTTTCAAACGGGCGGACACGTAAAGTAACTCCTAAGGTATCGCAGATCTCCTGGCACTTCTGAATTTTCTCCTCTGGCATGACTTTCTCGACAACCGTCATCACAACATTCGGCACATACTGTTTGGAAAGAACCGCAAACTCCTTGATCGCCTCGTACGACTGGATGCCGAATTTCGACCGCGTGAGCTCCAGAAATTCCTTTTCATCCGGCGCGTTTAAGGAAATCGAGACGGTATCGAATCTTCCCTTTAATTCCGGGGTGACATCTCTTCCATAGATCAGGTTGGCAAGACCGATCGTATTCAGACGCACTTTCAGGTTCGGATACGTTTCTTTTAAGGAATCGATCACCCGACAGACATCCTCAAGCCGCTCAAGCGGTTCTCCGAAGCCGCAGAAGACCAGTTCATTGATCACGTTCAGATCGTACTGTGCGAACAGCTCCAGCATCGTCTCAACGGATGGCTCGCCCTCTTTTAACCACAGTGTATTTCCCTCCTGCTGCTGTTTCGTCTGGCGCAGACAGAACACACAGCTGCACGGGCATTTGTTTGTCATGTTGACATAGACATTTTTTCCGGTAAGATCGCCGCTCTTTGCAAGGTCGAGATACCCTTCCTCGCCGACGGCTCCGGTTACAGTATATAAATACATTACGCTTCCTCCGTTAAGTCCTTCATAAACATTTCAAAGCAGAGTCCCCAGTAGCTCGGCACTTCGTTTTCTTCGCAGTAGCGGATGCATTTCGATACGTAATCCGCCGCCTTTTTCACCGACTCGTACAGGCTGTGGCCGTTCAGATACATGCCTGCGATAATTGCCGCAATGACATCTCCCGTACCGCTCCGGTCGCCGCCGATGCGGTCTACCATGACAATCTGGAAGTCTTCGCCTTTGTTATAGATAAAGTTGGCAATCTGCGTCTGGTTAAAGTGGATGCCCGTCACCACGATGTGTTTCGGTCCCCGCTTTGCCAGTTTTCCGCACATCTCTTTCAGCTCCTCAATCGAAGCCCCGTTCTCCGGATACGGCGCATCGATCAGTGTGCAGAGCTCTGTCAAGTTCGGCGTGATGATATCCGCGTAGTGAACCAGTTCTTTCATCTTTTCGCACATCTCTTTCGTGTACGTCCGATACAGCTTCCCATAGTCTCCCATGACCGGATCGACGATGACAAAGTTGCGGTCCGTCTTAAAATGGCGGATAAAATCAAGCACGATATCCACCTGCTGTTCCGATCCTAAGAAGCCGGTCGAGATCGCATCGAAATCGAGCTTCAGATCCTTATAGGTCTGAATGTAATCCTTCATCCGGTCAGTATAATCATCAAAGTAATACGTCGGAAACTGCGTGTGTGCTGAGAGAATTGCGGTCGGAACTGCCACCGCCTGAATCCTCAGCGCCGACACGATCGGCGCCATCACAGCCGTCGAGCACCGTCCAAAGCCTGTCAGATCGTTAATCAGCGCTATTTTTTTCTGTTTTTCCATGTTGTTCTCCTCTTTTTTTCAGGATGCCTCCGCATCTGTTTCATGTCTATTTTTGCACACTCGCGTCTTATTTACAAGTTTTTTCCGCACAAAAAGAAAAGGGGCTGTCGGGAAATAGACAGCCACGTATGTAAAATGATCGGATAACTGAATTTTGTCTTTTTTCTGATTCATTTCTGCTCTCTCTTTAAAGTTTTTCCGTCTCCTCGCGCAGCGCTGCCGTCAGCTTTCTTGTCATCTCAAGATAGCTGTTCAGCTCTTCTACCGAAAGTTTTCCATATGCACGGATCTCTGCCCCGCGCAGCCGGTCCGTCGTATTTTTCTCCAGTTCCCGTCCGGCATCCGTCAGCAGAATCCTCTTTTTGTTCCGCGTTCCCGGGATGAGCTCGAGCTCCACAAGGCCTTTCTGTGCCAGTCCCGCATCACCTGCTCCATCAGAAGCTTCGTGATCTTCTCTTCCAGGCCGCAGCCCACGTAATACAAAGTTCCCCTGCTGGTCTGTTTTCTCGTCACAGCTGCGAATTCCAAATAGAACGCATCCGCGTAATGGAACAGCACTTCCGCATCCTGCACCTGAATGATATCACGGAAGAAACTCTGTATGTCTTACCAGTCCCTGATCGTTAATGCCGAACGCATAGCTGTTGGATCTGGTCTGCAGCAGGAAAATATTTTCGGAATGATTGATCACAATACCCATTTTCGCTTTCCCCATTTCTCTATCTTGTATCTTTCCTTTTTTCAACAGTACAAATTTATCATATGTTAAAAGTCAAAATATTTTACTTTTTATTTTAGTAAAATTTACTACCTGCTTTTGTGAAAAATGCACAAAAAGAGGTATCTCCATCTATGCAGACTGGAAATGCCTCTTTTTTGTTCTCTTGTTTCCTTTTTTTCTTCAGCTCAGGAAGTTTTCAATAATGACGTTTTCCGCCTCCGCTTCCGTCATGCCGAGCGTTCTGAGTTTCAACAGCTGCTCGTCATTGATCCGTCCGATCGCCGCCTCGTGGATGATTGCCGCATCCACATGCTTTGCCTGGATCTCCGGAATAGATCCGACCTGGGCGTGATCCATGATGATAGAATCGCACTGGATATGGGCGTGGCATTTGTTTTTGCCGACTGCCTTCGGATGGAAGACCTGGGAGGAATTGCCCTTTCCGACAGAACGTGAAATAATCTGTGCGGAAGAACCGCTTCCGTTCATACATACTTCAATATCCGACTCTGCCTTCTGGTCACCGTCTGTCATCAGACGTTCGAGCACGAACAGTTTGGAGTTTGCATCCATCACAACATTCGTCGTACGAATTGTTGAGTCAACGCCCTTAATCTGTACGGTATCCAGCGTAAAAACGGAATTTTCTCCGATTTCAATATTTGTCACCGGGTTCAGAATCCGCTGTCCCGTTCCGTTTCCCTCTCCGTAATGCTTTTCCTCGTAGCGCACGTTGGCATTTTTTCCTACATGGAACGTATGGATACCGTCGTGCCGGCTGTCGTTGCAGCCGCCGTTGTGGATACCGCAGCCCGCTACAATCGTAACATCGGCGCCGTCCGCAACGTAGAAATCATTGTAAACAAGATCCGTCATACCGGAAACGCTGACGACAACCGGGATAAATACTTTTTCGCCTTTTGTCTCGCCGTCAATCAAAATATCAATGCCCGGCTTATCCTCTTTTTTGCGGATTTTGATATGTTCACTGTCACCGTGGCAGAGCGGAATGCCGTTCTGGCGGAGATTGTATGCCCCTTTCTGCTCAAATCCCTCGCTGATCTGATTTAATACGCCCTGGGTTGTCTCATCTACCTGTACCATCAGCATGTGCCTCCTTCCTGGCCGCACATCCGGCCTGTTTTCTGCTGGAACAGGGTCGGCAGTACGTCTTCCTTTGTACCGTATTCTTTCACCTGGCCGTCCTCGATCACCATGATCTTGTCTGCCATCTGGATAATGCGTTCCTGATGGGAAATGAGGATCAGACATTCTTTCTTCTCTTTGTGGATTTCTTCAAACCGTTTGATCAGCATGGAAAAGCTCCACAGGTCAATGCCGGCCTCCGGCTCATCGAAAATGCTGACCTTATGCGGTTTTGCAAGAACCGTTGCGATCTCCAGACGCTTCATCTCTCCTCCCGAGAGCGTACCGTCCATCTGGCGGTTCAGGTAATCGGCAGAGCAGAGTCCGACAGCGGAGAGGAGTTTACAGCTCTCGGCTTCCGTCAGTTCTTTTCCGGCTGCCAGCGACAGCATTTTTTTCACCGTCATTCCTTTAAAACGCGGCGGCTGCTGGAATGCATAGCCGATGCCGGCGTTTGCACGGTGGTCAATATCATAACCGGTAATATTTTCCTCATCCAGGAAGATTTCTCCGCCATTGGCGTCCTCAATTCCTGCAAGCACTTTGGCCAGCGTTGATTTTCCGCCACCGTTCGGTCCGGTAATCACCAGCATTTCCCCGTCCTTTACCTCAAAACTGATGTGGTTGACGAGGCAGCGTTTTCTTCCCTCTTCGTTTACTTCAAAGGTAAGATTGTCTACTTTCAGCATATTTGCACCTCTTTTGTTTTCACTCTTTGCAGGGATAATCCCCCTTTCAAAAACTCTACTCCTTCTCCTAAAATCTGTCAATTATTTGTTGTGGTTTTGAGAGACTCTTTTGTTTTATGCAGTGATTTTTCCCGTAACATTTTCTTTTCCTGCATTCTTTTTCGTTTCTTCTGGATCGCATGCTGTGTTTGCGGTATAATGAGGGTAATATTTCATCGGGAGGTTATCGTATGCGTGTACTTATTACAGGAACCAGCTCCGGAATCGGAAAGGCGATTGCGGAGAAATTTTTAAAAGAAGGCTTTGATGTTACCGGATTTGACCGGAAGGAGGCTTCGATCAGCCAGGATTCGTATACTCATTTCTGCCTTGATATCCGCGCCAAAGAACAGTATCCGGCACTTGCGCCTTTTGATATTGTCATCAACAACGCCGGTGTGCAGAACGAGGATGATATTGATATCAATTTAAAGGGAACCATCGCAATCACGGAGGCGTACGGAATTCATGACACCATCCGCGCCATCCTCATGATCGGCTCGGCCAGCGGCCATACCGGAGCTGAATTTCCGGAATACACCGCAAGCAAGGGCGGTGTGCTCGCCTACACGAAAAACGTGGCACTCCGCATTGCACCGTATGGCGGAACGTGCAACAGCCTTGATTTCGGCGGCGTACTGACCGAGTTGAATCTGCCTGTCACAGAAGACCAAAAGCTCTGGGATCATATCATGGAGCTGACGCCGCTGAAACGGTGGATGACCGTCGAGGAAGCAGCGGACTGGGCGTATTTTATGACCGTGACGAACCGGTTCTGCACGGGACAGAATATTCTGATTGACGGCCTTGAGGCGGGGAATGCACATTTTGTGTGGCCGGATGAATGATTTGTTAATTTCCTGCACAAACAAAAAACAGGTTCCCTGCACGGAAGCTTTTTGAGCTTTTCCGCTGCCGGGCTGCCTGTTTCTTTTCATTTCTTTTCATTTCTTTTCATTTCTTTTCTTACGCTTTTTCAAACACCAGAATTTTCTCTGCGAATTTGTGGATGATCGGCATCCACATCACCAGCTTGTAAATGGGATTCAGCGTTTCCATACCGCGGGCGATGTTGTCGTCTTTTACTTTTCGGAAACCGGCGGCAATGTCGCCCAGGTCTGCAAAGCTGTTCGCACCCCAGGTAAACGTCGCGCCCGTCGCCTGAATAGATTTTTCGATGTTTTCTTTCTTTACAAAGTACGGGCACAGCGTTTCCATGCAGACGTAGGCATTGTCGAAATGATCGCGGATGATGGCGAGCATCATTCTGACCTCATCCGCTTTCATGTACATGGTCAGACCTTCGATAATGAAAAGCATTTTGCCCCGCACTTTTACCTGATCGGCCCATGCCGGGTCGAGCACGGAACACGCAATCGTGGAAACACGGCCGGATTCCTGATAGATGGAATCGCGCACCTCAATCGTCTCCGGCAGATCGAGATTGTACCAGGTAATTTTTCCATTATCCATGCGGTAAAACCGTGTGTCCAGACCACAGGCGATGTTGACGACGGTACAATCCGGGTTCTTTCGGATAAAGTCGCTGACCAGCTCATCAAACACAACACTCCGCGCTACGATTCCGCCGCTCATTGCTGTGTCCTTTTTCGCATTGCTGAAATCATAGTCGATGCGGTCAATCAGCTCTTCTGCTTTGGTGTCGCGGAACTTGTTTTTCGGATTTCTGCTGTGCATGGCACGGGCGTAGAAGCACTGCAGCATCGTCTCGGCAGTTCCATTCAGTTTTGGTTTTATTTTTTCATTGCTCATTCTGGGTGATCTCCCTTCTGTGTTTTATATTCTTCGATCCATTTCACCGGTTCCGTCCCGGTCTTATTTTATTTCGGATTTTCCACCTTGTCCCCCACGAACCAGTAATCACAGACCTCACCGCTGCCTGCCAGTGTATGGTCACGGTAGAGCTTCGCGTGCATCAGGGCTGCTGTCTTGTAATCAATGTCGCACATAATCGGCAGCACTTCCAGATAGCCCTCTTTTCGGGCGAATGTGTTCAGGGGACATTGGGTGAAGTGGTAATAAAAACCGTCCTGATGCTTCGTCTCATCAAAATGAAAATCCCACGAATACGCCTTATACTGCGGATGTGCTTCCAGCCAGGCGGCATCCTTATGCATCATCTTCGCAATCCGCGCCATGCCGCTCTTCTTATTCGCATTAATCATCAGGCCCATGGCTTTCAGAAGCGGGAAGGACATCATCTCCTCTGAGATTGTACGCAGTTCATCCACATAAATCTGTTTGTCCGACGCATCCCAGAGCGCAAGAAAAATGAGGCCTTCATAGAGATTCGACGCCATCGGGTTGTCCTTTCCGATATCATCGGCGCGGCGAAGCATGTCGCGGTAGATCTGGTTGGTCTTGCGGAGAAGCTCTGCGGTCTCCTCTTTTCCGTAGCGTTTTAGCAGACTTTTCTTTATTAAAGGAGTCAGCATGTTCCAATATTTGCTGGTGTATTCCATCATGGGCGGGTACCTCCATCTTACTTTTATTAGGATTCACTAACTGGCAGGTGTAAAATTGCCGCCTACAATGTAGAAAAATAGGCGGAATTTTACTTTTCATTATGAGGTTATTATATCACACTTTTTATTACTTTGTTTTAAAATCGCAAAAATTTCTTGACTATAATTCAGCCTTCCTTTATTATAGAAATTAAGAAATGGCCATCCTGCTCTCTGGTAAGCATGGATGGCCACTTCTTATAGCTATTTAATATTTTCGCCAGATCGGGTGATTGCGCTCACCTTCCGGCTGTCTTGTTAAGTATATTATATTGCAATCGTGTAATTTTGTCAAATCAAAATAGCGCCCCTGCTCTGGTAAAGTTAGGCGCTATTTTTAGTTAGAAGCTTTATCCGGCGGTCAGGTGTACACTGACCAACGGCTCTCTTGTCGAATATATTATATGACAGCATTTTCTTTTGGTCAACAGCCATTTTTCTTATATTTTCACCATTATTTCGACCCAAATCTCTCAAAAAGAAATTGAAATCCCCTCTTCTCCACCTTATAATATTTTCTATAAGGCACACATATGGGGAGATTTTTATGACGATCAGTATTCTTCTTGCGCAGCAGATCGCGCAGCTTTTTCTTATGATTTTTATGGGCTTTTTAATCGTAAAAGCCGGACTTTTAAAGGATGAGGACAGCAAAGTTCTGTCGAAAATTGTGCTGTACCTGATCATTCCCTGCGTGATTCTGAATGCGTTTCAGGTCGATTACACGCCGGAAACAGTGCGGGGGCTGCTGGTTGCGTTTGCGGCTTCGCTTCTGATGCAGGTTGTGCTTCTTTTTGCGGTTTCAGCTCTTGGACGGGTGTTTCATTTGGATGCGGTTGAGATAACTTCTGTTTACTACTCCAATTCCGGCAATCTGATTGTGCCGCTTGTGACGGCTGTTTTAGGAGCGGAATGGGTGCTTTACAGCTGTGTTTATATGAGCGTACAGCTTGTCTTTTTCTGGACGCACTGCAAAAAGGTGATCAGCCGTGAGGCTTCCTATGACTGGAAGAAGATTGTTCTGAACCTCAATATTATTTCTATTTTCGTCGGAATTCTTCTTTTTTTCACGGGCATCCGGCTTCCTGCGCTGGTCAACAATACGTTTCATTCTGTCGGAAGCATGGTTGGCCCTGCCAGTATGATTGTTACGGGTATGCTTTTTGCCGGCATGGACTTCCGTCAGATTTTTGCGAATAAACGGATTTACTTCGTGACCTTTCTCCGCCTGATCGCCGTTCCGCTGATGGCGCTTGTTCTCTTAAAACTCAGCCATCTCGCCGACCTTTCCGCTGACGGACCGACACTGATTCTGATCGTTTTTCTCGCCATCATCACGCCATCTGCTTCCACGGTTACCCAGATGTGCCAGGTATACGGCAACGATTCGCGCTATGCCAGTGCCATCAATGTTGTTACTACGCTGGCTTCTATTGTGACGATGCCGCTTATGGTAATGCTGCTTCAGATGGTAATCTAATCACAATTAACAAAAAAACGCTGTCCCGCTTCCCCTTCCAGAGAAGCATTGACAGCGTTTTCTATTACCCAATTAATACCTTTTTCCCTTCAAACGCAAATCCATAATGCCGGATTCTTTCTTTTGGGATTCCCCGTTCTTTCAGTTCCGCGTCGTATTTCTTTATTTCAATCTGCGCCAGTGCTTTTTGTACCGTTTCCTGCAGCGTTTTTTCTTCCGTTTCTTTTACTTTAAATTCCAGAATCATAGCATCTCGATCCAAATTTCTGGGAATTAGAATCACATCGTATCTTCCATACCCACTTTCCCGATTGGAACGCACCTCATAAAGATCTCGCACTTCCACCAGCAGCCCAAGTACAAATCCATGATAAAACCGCTCTGGCTGGCTCCGCTCGGACGCATGTTTTCCAGCATCAAAATTACTAAATGTAGCAAGTGCAATATCATTCATATAGAGGTTCATCGCTTTTACATCCCCATTCAGCAATGCTTTGATAAATTCATTATAATTGGCAGATGCCGCTGCAAACCAGCTTTTGAACATATTCGAAAACATGCTCACAGTCTCCAGATTTGTGATGGAAAGAGAATACCACGGCTCCAGCGTCAGTCCTCTGTATTCAATCTCCTCCACTTTCAGATAACCGCTTGCCACCAACAGACTCCATACCGCACTTTCATCCTGTTCTAATTGTCCAAATATAATCTGCTCATCAAAATTAACTACAATTTGTTGTCTGTTGATCAGTTTTTCCAGTTCTTCCTTCATATTTACCGATGCCGACTGCAGGAGTTTGCTGATCAATCCATTGGAACTTGTAGCTGCCCAGTAGGGCCGCAGTTTTTTCTCTTTCAGATAATTTGTAATAGACCACGGATTGTAAATATCACGATGCGTGCCAAAGCAAAATCCGTCATACCATTGCTTTACCAGCTCTTTCTTTTCCGGCATTCCAAATTGATCTAATGATTGAAATACCTCTTTTTCTGTAAAACCAAAACAGTCTGCATAGGCATCCGATGTTGTTGTAATAACCGTCAGATTATTGAGGTCCGAAAAAACAGATTCTTTGGAAATACGGGTAATTCCAGTCATCACAGCGCGGTCCAGATATGGATTTGTTTTGAACGTCGCATTGAAAAGGCTTCTCATAAATCCGGCAAATTCACCCCAGTATCCATGAATATAGGCTTCCTGCATGGGCGTGTCATATTCATCCAGAAAGATCAAAACTTTTTTTCCATATAAAAGATTCAAATAACTGGAAAGATTTTTTAATGCATCCTGTGCTGTCACATCACTCATTTTTTCTGTAATTTCCAGCATCTGCTGTTTCTCATTTTGCGTAAAGCATTCTTCCTGCTCCAAATACCGATGTTGGCGATAAGCATCTACAATAATATTTTTTATCTTCTGCACTGCATCTTGATAGTTATTCTGTTTTACGTCCGCAAAGCTCAGAAAAATCACCGGATAAGTTCCCTGCAGTCTGCGGTATTTTTCCTGTTTCCAGATGGAAAGCCCTTCAAAGATGGTACCTTTTTCTGCATACTGTCTGGAAAAGAAACAATTCAGCATGCTCATATTCAATGTTTTGCCAAATCTTCTCGGACGTGTGATCAGCGTAATGTCATCTCCACTTTCCCACCATTGTCTGATAAAATCGGTTTTATCAACATAAAAATAATGATTTTCTCGAAGGGAAGCAAAATCCTGCTTTCCTATACTAATCGCTGAAGTCATATTTCATCTTTCCTTTCTGAGCGCAGACACACCAGCATTTTCTGTCTGATAATGAAATGTTCCACTGTTTTCTAATCGATAATCTTATCTTATAGTTTATCAAATTCCGAAAGAAATTAATAGACTTTTTCTTCTGCACAGCAAAAAAATGGCCGTCCCATTCCTCAGTGCAAGGATCAGACGGCCATTTTTCACTATCAGTTTCCAGTTTTATTTCTCATACAAAAACTCTTCCGGAAGTGTTACGCCGAAGTCTTTTGCCAGATGGCGGAATTCATCCGGTGTGATCGTCTGGCGTTTCGTTGGCTGCATAGAAAGTGTTTTTACCAGGATTTCTGCAGATTTTTCTGCGGTATGCATCAGACCGAAGGTCAGGTCAAAATCAAAGCCGGCGGCGAACATGCCGTGGTGTGCCCAGATAGCAAGATCATATTTCTTCATCAGCTCGCTCGTGGCAACGGCGATCTCTCTGCCTCCCGGAACCATCCACGGAACGACACCTATTCCGGACGGGAATACAACAGGACACTCGGTTGCCATCTCCCAGAGTTCGCGGGTAAATACTTTATCTTCCAGCGGCAGAACAAAGGTAAGCGCGATCACGTTGGTGGTATGTGCATGGTACACAACGCGGTATCTTTCGTCCTGAAGTTTTTTTACCTCCAGGTTCATCAGATGGCTCGGAAGCTCTGAGGTCGGACGTCCTCCGTTGACGAGACCCCAGACGATGCGGTAATTTTCACCTTTTTCATCCAGCTCAATCATACAGATGCTGTCTTCCGGTTTGATTGTGACATTTCGGAAATATTTTCCGCTTCCGGTTACCAGGAAATACTCTCCCGCAAGATTTGGAACGGCGGTTCCGATCGGATTCCACTCTCTGGCCTCAAAATTTTCTTTTACCTCTTCAACCTCTTCCGGTTTCACACGGTAAGAAAGGTTTCCGCCGTTTCTCTCATGCCATCCCTGCTCCCAGCCATCATTTGCCATACGGATAAAGCCTTTTACAAATTCTGCATCTAAAAATTTCATGTTATTTCCCTCTTCTTTCTCTCTTTTCTCTTCTTTTATCGGTATTTACCGGCATACAACGTCTACCGGCACATCCAGGATTTTTGCCACTTTCAGAATCGTATCAATATGGTGTCCGACCGCAGCTGCCATATGATGTGTTGGTCCCGCTTCACTCCATCTGTTGCAGAACTCTCTTGCCCCAATAGAGAAACGTGTTCTCATATTGGTATCGCCAAAGGTAAAGATCGGACCATCCTCATTGACACCCTCTGCAGCAACAAATTTAAAGTGACCGTCTTTATCCTGCGTAATTCCAAGGTATGTAACATCGCCAACCGGCGGATAAAACTGCGTCAGATATCCGCCGCCCGTCTTGCCATGAAAGACATCAACGATTTTCATAGACGGTTTTCTCACCTGCGAAATATCAGCATCTCCCGATCCGGAGTGACCAATAATACAGATATCCTCATTGAAATCGATCGAATACATCTCAGAAAGCTGACCGGTTCCGGCGATTGTTTTCAGAATGCTCATTGCCATTGCAACTTTCATATCACCCTCTACGGCACAGGCTGTACCCTGTTTGATCAGCATGGAAAATGCCGGAATCAGCATGCTGTCCAGTTTTCCGGCAACCCCTTTTGCAAAGCCGTCATAATGGGATGCCACCATGCCAAGCTCTTCTTTTTTCACCCACTCTTCAAATGCAACGACATATTTTGCCATATCCCATACGGTCTCTACCGTTGCACCGCCCTCGATGTCAAAGGTATCCAGAATCTCCTCTGCCTTGGCGCGGATTGCGGCCTCATCTGTAACAGGATCCGCGATTGCCCATATTTTCTCCCAGTCGAACTGTTTCGTATAAAGTCCCATCCGGTTGTAAAGATTGGTTTCATCGATATACAGGTCCATCATTCCCGGATATGGTCTTCCGATCTGGGCAATATTGGTGTAGCGGAATCTTCTGCGTACCTGGGCTGCCCGGCACCACTCGTCGATTTCCTTTGCCACGTAAGCATCTCCGCCTTCTACAACACCGGTGATAACGGCATGACGTTTTCCTGCACGCTCCAGATCGGCTACCATCTCACCGACTGCTCCACAGGCATACAGCTCACCGAGCCATTTTGGCGTATCGGTATTCGCATAATCCGGTGCTTTCCGTTTCTGCACATTCACAAGTACAACCGGCACATTCAGGTCACGGACTGCCGGGAGCATATTGTAGCTGGTCGCGTAGGTCAGAAGCTGTAAAATAACAAGATCTACATCCGCTGCACGAAACTTATCTCCTGCTTCCATCGATAATTCTTTCGTTGTAACGATTCCACCATCGATCATTTCAACGGTATCCGGAATCGTCTTTTTGAACGCATCATACTGTGCCTCAAATTCCGGAACCAGCGTCGGGAACTGCGGCAGATATGCACCCAGTGCGATTGCAAATACACCTACTTTTGCTTTTGTTTCAACTAACATGTTCTTTGCCCCTTTTAACCTTTCGTCTCATTTTTTATGGCTCATATTGTTTGATTTCGAAGGAATGGAAAATACAGTTTCTCGCATCTTTCAAATTGCTGCATTCTTTTCCGGTGATCATCTGTACCGCCAGATTTCCGATGGCAGTTGCCTCGGTCGGTCCCGCCAGCACGGTTCTTCCGGTCTTTTCTGCTGTCAGCCGGTTCAGATAACCGGCATTGGCGCCGCCGCCTACGACATGAATAGTTCGGTACCGGCAGCCTGTTTTTTCTTCCAGTTCTTTTAATGTCTTTGCATAGCATACTGCCAGGCTGTTATAGATCACTGCTGCAACCTCTGCAATTCCCTGCGGTATCTGCTGGCCACTTTCTTCACATGCCTTCTGTACCTCGGCTGTCATATGTTCCGGTGCAAGGAAACGATCGTCGTTTGCATCCACGATAGATGGGATGGTGCATTTCGATGCCATTTCGCAGATCGTTCCAAAGCTTAAATCTTCTGCGATTTCTTTTTTCACAGACTGGACCATCCACAGACCCATGATATTTTTCAGGAAACGGTATTTTCTGTTGTAGCCGCCCTCATTGGTAAAATTGTGCTGCATAGCTTCTGTTCCGCAATCGGCCTCTTTTAATTCTGTTCCCATCAGAGACCAGGTTCCAGAGCTGATGTAGAGTACATGTTCCTCATTGCTTGGCACAGCGACTACTGCGGAGCCTGTGTCGTGTGTTGCGGGAAGAACAATCTCACAGTCGAAGCCGACCTGCTCCTGAATTTCTTTTTTCAGACGACCGATCACAGTCCCCGGTTCACGGATCGGCAGGAAGATTTTCTCCGGGTATCCCAGTTTTTGAATCATCTCCCTGTTCCAGTCCCCGGTTTCCGGATTGACGAGCTGGGTCGTTGTTGCATTTGTGTATTCCTGCGCTTTCACGCCGGAAAGCAGGAAATTCAGGTAATCCGGAATCATCAGCAACGTCTCTGCTTTTTCCAGCTGTTCCGGTTTTTTCTTCTTCCACGCCATAAGCTGATAAATACTGTTAAAAATCTGTTTCTGAATGCCGGTCGATGCATAGAGTTCTTCCTCCGGCACCGTGCGATAAACCTCCTCATCCATTCCTTTCGTGCGGTCATCGCGATAAGCAACGGCATTTCCGATCCGCTGATCATCCTTGTCCAGAAGGACAAAATCAACTGCCCATGTATCAATTCCGACACTCACCGGGATCTTTCCAAGTTCTCTGCATTTTTTCATTCCGGCCAACACGGCTTCAAAGAGTGCCTCGATATCCCACACCTTCTCACCGTCCCGTTTCTGCATTCCATTCGGGAAACGGTAAATTTCCTCGAGAACCATTTTCCCATCTTCCATATGCCCGAGAATATGCCTTCCGCTGGATGCTCCTATATCAATTGCTAAATAATATCTTTTCATACCCTTCCTCCATTTTCTGTCTCTAATTATAGATAACTTTATGTGGTAAAAAAAGAACACGCTTTGTCTAAAAAAGTGTCCTTATTTGCACTATAACGATGTCATTGATCGTATCCATCTGCATCCGTTCGCTCTTCTTCTCCTTCAGCCGCGCCGGAGTTTTTGCTCCATGGGGTAATTCAAGAAACGTTTTCACAGGAAATTACGGTAAAAAAATTCCGCAGCACTTCTGTGATTGAGGTGCTGCGGAACTTTTTTACATTTTAGGCTGATATCTCATGTTGGATACATTATAAACTGTGATAAACGCTTTCGGATCAAGTTTGTTGATAAAATTCATCAATTTCTGGTATTCTGTCTTGTCTACGATCGTGATGATTTCTTTGCGCTTCTGCATGTTATAGGCACCATAGGCTTCATAGATCGTAGCACCGCTGTGCAGCTCATGAAGAATAAATTCCCGAAGTTCTTCTTCCTTTGGAGTGATGATACATACCCGGCGTTTGATATTATGATCAAAAATAAAATGATCCAGAACAATTCCATTAAAATACGTTCCAAGAATACTCAGGACTACCGTTTTTTTGTCGTAAACGAGTGCTGCAGACAGGGCAACGCACATACCGGACAGCGACATAGCTTTTCCAAGCTCCATATGAAGATATTTATTCATGATCTTTGCTACAATATCAAGTCCGCCGGAAGAAGCATTTCTGTTAAAAAGAATACTGAGTCCCACACTGACTACAAGTGTATAGCACAGAACATCCAGCTCCTGACTGTTTGTCATCGAACCAAAATCCGGGAAGATTTTTTCAAAAAGTCCAAGAAAAACAGGAAGCATGATACTGGTGTAGACGGTTTTTACACCAAATTCTCTTCCGCAGGTAAAAAAGCCGATGATCAGAAGTACTACGTTCAGAATCATGGTGATGGCGGAAAGGGGCAACGGTACAAAGTTGGAAAGTACGATACCAAGACCCGAAATACTGCTGACAGAAGTATGGCTTGGTACCAGAAAAAAATAGACTGCCGCTGCAATAATAGCAACAGCTGCTGTCAGGATCAGGATTTCCAACAGAATCTGAGTATCCTTCAATTGTTTTTTCATGTTAATTCTCCGTATCTTATTTTTTATGGATGGGAAGATCCCTTCCTTATATTAATGGCATTTTGAAGATCTGTAAACCCTTTCCGGGAATCATTCCAACATATTTGTGTATCGTTATTGCTTTTCCGTCAGCTTTCTGTAATACATATCCTTTTTATTGCTTTTTTTCGTTCTATGCTACAATAAACTTAACATTATCTTGCAACGTAATCAGAAGAACAACATGAGCGAAAAGGGATTGACCAACATTAGTCTCAAAAAAATAAATAAATCAAAGGTTTACCAATATATTTACAGAAAGAAAAAGACCTCCAAGCAGCAGATCGTTCAGGAACTGCAGATGGGTTTATCCACAGTCAGCCAGAACCTCAACCTTCTGGAGCAGGAAGGTCTGATAGAAAAAAACGGCTTTTTTGCATCCACCGGCGGAAGAAAAGCAAACGCCATTCAGATTGTATCCGATTTTAAAATTTCTATTGGTATCGGTATTTTAATTTCCTCCCATCCTGGCTGTGTCCTGCTTCCGTAAAATCAATCAGCAATTCTTCCAATGCCACGATGTTAACTTTTTCTTCCATTTTTCAGTTCCTCCACAATCTCGTTATAACGTTTTTTATTTAACCGGTAGAAAAATAATACAACCGCAGTCACAATCCAAAGTGCACCTGGAATCGTCGTAAATGCATGTTTCATAATTGAAAGCACAATTGCATTTTGTGTCTGATTTGCAATATAACCATATTTTCCAAGTAATCCTGCTAAAAGTGCTGTTCCAACTGCCATTCCGATTTTATTTCCAAGTGAAATAAATGCATACTGAAAACCATCATTTCTAAGTCCGGTTTTCCACTCCCCATATTCCACACAGTCTGGAATAATTGCATAGATTGCGGTATTAAATCCAGAGAAAAAAAACTGTGTGAGACCAGATAATGCATAAAAAATAGCTGGTGATTCTTTGGCATTGAAGAAAAACATAGACAACATGGAAATTCCTGTAAATAAAGCAAAGAGAGATGCTGTTCTTCCTTTGTTATTCAACTTGCGGAATACTGGTTGAAAACAGGCTGCCCCGATGATAGAAGGAATAATGATGCACATCGAATAAGTTGTGTAGTAGGAGGCATTGCCTTCCACATATGTAAAATAATACAGAATATCTGCGTTTCTACCATATAATGTAAATCCAAATAATATCTGTCCTACCAATGCAAGAAGATATGGTCTGTTCTGCATGACTGCTTTCAACTGAACCTTTACAGAAATTTTTTCTTTTTCCGGAGTGATCACTGCCTCTTTCGTCTTCGCAAAGCAGAAGAAATGACAGGCTGTAAAAATACATCCATATATGACCGCAACCGTCAGATATCCTGTCTTTGCACTGTGACTGCCGAATTTGCTGAGCAGCGGAACTGTGATAATATTTAACACACCAATTGCAATCATCGCTGCAACCGAACGGGATGTATTTATTTTTGCACGTTCATCAATATCCTGTGTCATAGCACCACACAAGGTTCCATATGGAATATTCACACAGGTATACCCCAAAACCAGCAGACAATATGTACTTACCATATAAATGATCTTTCCATTCTGCGGCCAGTCAGGTCTTGCCCAGAATGTCATGACAAGAAGAATTGCTGTAATTGGTGCCGCTACTAACAGCCATGGACGGTACCGTCCCCATCTCGATTTTGTTTTATCCGTAAGTCCCCCGACGATTGGATCATTGATTGCATCCCAGAATCTTGAAAAAAGCATCAGTGCTGACACAGCCGCCATACTGATTCCGAACACGTCTGTATAAAATATCATCAGAAAATTACTGACGAACATCCAGCTGAAATTACATCCAACATCACCAAACCCATATGCAATCTTACTGATCAGCGGTACTTTTCCATTTTTGTTTTCGCTTCCCATATGTCTCTCCTATTTTTATCAGAGTTTCTGACAGAACTCTATTCTTTCCTCATTTGGTCCCTTAATCATAAAATACTTCACACCATTTTCCCAAAATGGTAGTTCTTCGATTCCGTCTGTAATAATTGTGTATTTTTCATTGCAGATTTTCTGATACATACTTTCAATGTCTTCCACATCAAGTGCAACATGTTGGTATGCACCGTCTGACATTGCCGCCTGCCCATTTTCAAAAGTCTCTATACAATAATTTTTTATCTGTAAAAATGCCACTTTTTCCCCTGCTTTTTCATTATAAGACTGCATAATCACTTCAAATCCAAGACTCTTATAAAACTCAACTGTTTTCTGTAAATCGTTTGTCGGAAGCCCGACATGGGCAACTCCGACAATTCCATATTTATTTTCCATACGAACTCCTTACTTTTCACTGACGTTGATAATTACTTTCATCGTTGTCTCGCGGTTATCATCAATATACTGGTATGCCTTCAGATAATCTTTAAAAGCAAATGTCTTTGAGATGAGCGGTTTCAAATGAACTTTGCCCTCATTTACCAGTCTGATTCCATCTATGTAATCATCATGGCGGTACATCATCGTGCTCTTAATGTCAAGTTCGTGGTCATTTGCCACTGCAAGATCTACTTCTGCCATTCCTGCAAAAACAGCCACCAGTACGATCGTGCTTCCTTTTCTTGCATATTTAATTGCCTGTCCCATTGTGATATTGTTTCCGGCACAGTCGTAGATCACATCCGCCTTGTCCGGTCCAAATGCTTCGATCATCGCCTCACCGAAGTCTTTATTTTTGGTATTCACACACACATCAATTCCACATTCTTTTGCCTTCGCCAGTCTAAGATCACTGATATCTGTGATCATCACTTTCGCTGCTCCCATTCCTTTTGCTGTCTGTGCCACGAGATTTCCGATCGGTCCTGCTCCAAGGACTGCAATATTCATGCCAGCCACATCGCCCATCTGTTTTACACCATGAACTGCCACAGCAAGAGGTTCGATCATAGCTCCTTCTTCATAGGACATATCTTCCGGAATAGGTGTTACTTTAGATGCATCCACTGCAAAATACTCAGATGCTGTTCCTGTCGTCTGAAATCCCATTACTTTTAATTCCTCACAGAGATTATACTTTCCATGACGACATGGATAGCAATGTCCACAATATACCTGCGGCTCTATCGTCACCTTCTGTCCCACATGAAACTCGGTGATATTTTTTCCAAGTTCTGTAATCTCACCAGAAACCTCATGTCCCTGTGTTACCGGATATTTTGTAAACGGATGTTTTCCATGATAAACATGAATATCTGATCCACAAACACCAATATTCATAATCTTTACCAACACCTGATTTTCCTTTACCTCCGGAACCGGAATCTCTCTGAAAATAATTTCTCCTGGATTTGTCATTACCTGCTGTAACATAGTTGTTTCCTCCTTTTTTATATTGTTATACGTTTTATAAAACGTTTTATTAAAGTAATTATATTATTGTCCTATAAACACAATTTGTCAATATGTTTTTTCATATTTTTATATATTTCATAATTTCAAAATATATTTTTTGTATATTTTTCACAATTAATATGCAAAAAAAACGGAAAGGAAACCGTAGTTACTGTTTTCTTTCCGTTTTTTACTATAATATCTTTTTCTAATTTTACACAACTTCTCGTTTTTCACACATATAAATCGGACATCGCATTCGCTTTGCAACCTGTCAGTGGGAGTTTTTAACTCCAACAGACTAAACATCCCCTTACCCAACGCTTAATTCCCTACGCACCAGATGCGGTGGACTGCTTATCTGCATTCAAAAAAAATTACAATTCTACCATATGTTTTGTAAAAAAGTATTTCGCGGCTCCAACAGCCGACGCTTCTTTCTTATACGAACAATTTTTCAAGTATGAAACATCATGCTCAAAGCCATTATATGCCATCACTTTTTCTCCCAATGGTATCATATAATCTGACAATACGCCTCCCACATCACCTCCTAGTATGATGTCCATATCATATGCCATCCGCAGATTTGATATCAAAACAGCAAGATGATCCAAATACTCATTCCATGTCTGCAAATTTTTTTCATCACCACTTTCAATTTTTTCCATAAATGCATCCAGTGACTGCCTGTTATCTTGTGTCAGTACACTTGCTGCACAATATGCATCTGCACATCCTGATTTACCACAATAACATTTTCTTCCACCGGGAACGAGTATCATGTGACCAAACTCCCCTGCTTTCTGGTTCTGCCCGCGAAACAGCTTTCCATCTATGCAGAATGCACCTCCTAAGGTGTGATTCAAAGACAGATATATCGCATTTGGATATTTTTGCTTTTTTTCTGCAAGCATTGCAGCATTAGCATCGTTTTCAAAATATACTGGAATTTCCAAAGCCTGCTCTAAAAAGCGCAGACTATAATTCTCTATACCTAAAGCATGGGATTTTAAAACGATCCGTTCTTTCTGATCAATAATTCCTGGAATCGCCACTCCAATCCCAAGTAGCGTGTCCTTCGCTAATTCGCCTTCAAGAAAAGTTTTGACCTTTTGTGCCACCTCTGTACAATAGAATAATTCTGCCGTAAATTTTAAACGGATGCGATCTTTTTTTATAATCTCATCTCCAAGATTTACTAATACCATTTCTATATGATTCGCTGTAATCAAAATTCCCATTGCATGACAGTATGACTTATTAATCCCTATACTTTTTGCCTTTCGTCCACCGGTCGAAGCATATTCCCCAGTTTCTTCCAACACCATTTTTTCTAATAAGTCATTCACATTTGCTAACACAGTCGGCATACTCAAGTTTAACTCTTTTGCGATTTCCGCCTTGGATGTAACATGCTTGTTTAGCACATAATTAATTATTTTTTTTCTTGTTGTATTTTTTTTATCTTTATTTTCCGTTTTCTTACCCTCTTTTATTAAATATATTATAAAAGAATTATATGCTTTTTTATTCTTCTTGTAAAGTAATGTTTTATAATAAATCTCCGACAGAATTTATCTTATAAACAGCCAAAAGCTCCCGAAGGAGTTTTCCACGCTTTAGATCTACACCAATTCTTTTAGCACAAGTTCTTCTGCCATATTACAAATACCATTTACCAATCTGACCCATTCCATCTGATCACGAGCTTTCAACTCAGCACTGATTGCATCCAACTTCTAAATCTAAGTCGATCTCTATCGTGTCATCTGGCTTTTGTTGGGACAAAAGAACTACCGTCTCACAGAACATATTTTATCGCAAGGCTTTTAAAAATGGAATAGATTTTACCAAACGACAGTTTTCAAAAAACTTATCTGTCAAAAATTAATTTCTCCCACGGTTCATATCCTGCCATGTAGCCGAATTCTTCCTCATTTCTGAATCCTTCAAGAAGTTTTTCTTTTACACCATCTAATATAGCTTCATCAATATCTCTGAACTTCATATGCTTATATAAACCGGACTTTCTAAAATCATACATAGTACCCACATTATCAAGAAGATGTTTTACCACCTTATATGTTCCCTCTACATCTTTCCCTGCACATACAATATCAAGCATTGGCGAATGCTCATTATATTTTCCCATTTCCAATGTATGTGCAACTGCCTGTACCTTCCCTGACAAAAATCTCGCATAACCGATATCATTTTCCCGCAATGCCAGTCCCGCCATTGTGGAAAGAACAAAATTAAGTGTACTAAAGCCGGAAAAAATAACATTTTCATATTTCTCATATGCTTCTTTGATTTTTCCCTGCTCCTGGAGTAATCTTCCCTGATAATAACTTTTCATAGGATCGTGTTCTGAAAAATAGTCCAGATATTTTTCTGCTTTGGCGTAATTCTTCTTACGTAAATAAAATCCAAATAAGGAATCTGCTGCATGATGCTGTATCTCTTCATTCTCATCATGTAGTGCCAGCTCATACCATGCGTTAATCTGCTTATCATATTTTTCCGGATTCATGCATTTATCCGTTATTCTTCTTGCATCAAGCATTACCGCAGCCTGCCAGATAAGCATGTTACAATTCGGATATTCCTTTATAAGTCTCAATGCCCATTCATAAGTCTTTTCATAGCCTTCTTCTGAAAACATCCTGTCCATCTTCCTGATAATTTCTTCGATTTCAATATCTGAAAGTTTTTCATGAAAAGAAAGTAATGTATCAAGTGAAATATCAAGCAGTCTTGCAATTGGTGCCAGCAGTTCAATATCCGGCTTGGAATTACTATTCTCCCATTTGTTTACAGCCGGTGTCGTCACGCCTAATCTGTTTGCCATCTCCTCCTGCGTCATACCAGCTTCTTTTCTATATTTTTTTATAACAACGCCTATATCCATTTGCTTCATCTCCTAAAAAATTCAAAAGCTTTTGTATACTCAGTATATCAGATTCATATAGATTGCTCAATTGAACAATGTTTAATTTCTATTCAATTTAATTAACCACTAGGAAATGTTGCATGATTAATCTGCTGTTTTGGCTGCCTTGATACTTCTTAGGTTGACGGCTAGATACGCATTAGAGATGTCTCCATCCAAATGCTGTTCTAGCAAGGGATTTTCCCCTTGAACCCATCATTTACGATATATGGTGGCGCTTTTCGCCCCCAAATAGTGAAAGTGGGGGCACTTTCTGCCCCCACTCAGGAAATGTTGCTAAAATACTGTTTAGATTTATCATACATACAAAATGGACGTTATCTATTTCTCCTCTTCGTTAAGACCTAGTTCATTACATATTACTTGCTATCCCTGATACCTTATTCTTTCTACCAGCGTTTCCTTTTTCAGATTACTGCTTAAAACGCAGGAAAGTACAATCTGCAACAGACCGACCAAAAAAATCATAATAAAAATTGGTACGATTGGAACATGATAGATATTCATTCCAAATATTCCATTATGTTTTGCATAGAAAAAAAGTGCATAGCCGAGCGGCAGACCAATGATCAAAGCTACGCATATGGTCCCAACCGTAAAAATCAGTCCCTGTAACTGCAGGCATAAATTTAATTGTTTATTTGTCATACCCACAGCCTGTAATATACCATATTCCTGCTTTTTTGTCGTAATATTCATGATCATGGTATTCGCCATATTCATAAACCCGATGAGTCCTACAACCGCCATAAACAGATAACAGCCAAGCTTCATCATGCTGCTTGCAAATTCGGCAGATTGTAACTGCGCATGATAACTATCCATTTTTATATGCGAAGTATTAGAAATCAAAGTATTCAGACTTTGTTCTACAGATGCCACATCTTTTTTATCACAGTCCACCCACAGATAGCCATAGGCTGTTCCTCTCGGATTCATGGAACGATATACACCTTCCGGAATGACAAGATAAGTGTCCGCGCTTACAAAGGATCCTGCAATCTTTCCCTGATAGGTATAGGTTTCACTTCCATTCTCAAAGTCAAATGCAATGGATTCACCCGGAGCATATCCATCTTGTTCCATCCACGTTGACCAGCCAAAGAAAATTTCACCATTCTTTACCGCCTGATCATAGTCCATAGAGCCAATGTCCCCGTCTTGGCGTATAAAATCAAAATCATTTTTACTCACAATATCAGCCGGAAATCTTGTTCCGTTCAGATTTACAGAGACAATCTCTCTCGTCATGACATCTGTTACTCCCGGAATGCTTTTGATTTCTTCAATCAGCGAATCATTCAATGGATCATCCGTCAGAATCGTATCCAGGTTATTCTCCGGATATCTTTCATCATACTCAGCAGAATAGTCAAGCTGCAGTTCAAATTGTCCATGATTAACGGAAAGACGTGCTTCATGCTCCGTGTCAATATTTCCCACATAATTAGAGATAATCACAAACAATACGCAAGAAAAACCCATTGTGAGGATAGTACCAATAGTTCTTTTGGGATTACCCGTTACATTTGCCATTGCCATAGAAAACACGGTGACATTTTTTCTGCCATTTCGTTTGCAACGGTGTACAAAGGGAACATAATAAAAAACTTAATAATGGACTGCCAATCTTACACAAAGTACCGCCCAAACGAGACTACGGGCGGTATTTTTGTATCATGGCGGAGAAAGGAGGAACTTCCCACGGGGGCTTGACTGAAAAGTTGAGCCCCTTTTTTCATGCCAAAAAACAGGAGGTAAATGCTTATGGCAGATGATAAAACCACAAAAACGCCGGAACAGCCGGTAACGGATAGCGGGCCGGGCAAGGAAACGCCTCCCGCTCCCCAAAAAGAGCCGGAGAAGGTTTCCGTTTCCCCGGAGCCGGAAAAAAAGACGGAACCAGAGGTAAAGACCCCACAGGTTTCTGTCTATAACTTCGCTGAAATTACGAAGGAAAAGAAAGCCGAGGAACGGGCGGCAGCTCCCGGCGTGGAAAAGCCTGACCCGGCAAAAACGGAAAAACCGGAAAAGCAGCCGGAGGCTCCGAAGAAAGCAGAGGAAAAACCCAAAGAGCCGGAACAGCCAAAGCGCCGGGGCCGTCCCCCGAAAGCAGATAAGGACAAGGCCGCAGCCCCGAAGCCCAAAGCCCCCGCACAGAAACCGGAAAAGGCGGTCAAAAAGGAACCGGAGAAAAAAGCAGCTCCAACGGTACAGGCCGCTTCCGCTCCGAAGGGACCCGAGAAGCCGAAGGATGCACCACGCCGGGGCAAGGAGCAGATCGTCTATATCAAGCTGAACGAGCTCCACGCCTTCAAGAACCATCCCTTTGAAGTCCGAGACGATGAAGAAATGCGGGCTATGGTGTCCAGCGTCAAGGACAAGGGCGTTACCCAGCCTGCTATCGTCCGTCCCCGTGAGGATGGCGGCTATGAGATCGTGTCCGGCCACCGCCGCCAGAAGGCCAGCGAGCTTGCCGGATATGCGGATATGCCCTGTATTGTTCGCAATCTGACGGACGATGAAGCCATCACGCAGATGGTCGAGGACAATCTCAACCAGCGTGAAGAAATCCTCCCCAGTGAGCGGGCCAAAGCCTTGAAAATGCAGCTTGAGGCCATCAAGCACCAGGGCTCCCGCACTTCGGGCCAGATTGACCCGAAGGACGCAGGAAAACGCTCCAACGAAATTGTAGCCGAGCGCAATAAGATGGCGGTCAAGCAGGTGCAGCGGTATATCCGGCTCAATGAGCTGGTTTCCGACCTGATGAAGCTGATGGATGAAAAAAAGCTGGGCTTTACTACGGCGGTGGAGCTTTCCTATATCGGCAAGAAGAACCAGAACTATATCGCCGTCGCCATTGACAGCCAGCAGTCCTCGCCTTCACAGGCGCAGGCAAAGCGTATGCGTGAGCTGGACGAAAAGAAGCTGCTCAACGGGGATGTGATCGACGGCATTATGATGGAGGACAAAAAGGAGGTAGACAAAGTGATTTTGACAGGTGCGGAACTGAGCAAGTATTTCGGCAAGGAAACTACGCCGAGGGAAATGAAGGACCAGATCATCAAGCTGCTGGACGACTGGAAGGGTCAGCAGAAGGAACATGAAAAGCCGGAGAAGAAAACCGAACAGGAAAAGTAAGCCCAAACTTCGGGTCAGCATGGCCCGAGGATTGCGGGGCTCTGCCCCGCGCCCCGAAGCTCTGGAGATATAAATTATTCCCCGTCGCCAGTTATTCCGTAGCATAGCCGGGAAAATCAGTCAAGGGCAGCGCCGCCGCAGGCGGTGCCAGAGGCACCCTTGACGGATTTCTCCCGGTTATGCTTTTTCCCGGTCAAGCGACGGGGATATAAATTCTCCAGAGCCGTTCCCCTTCCCGGGGGAAGGGGCGGAGGGGTTGGGCGATACCTTGCTTTTCCCTAAACCAAAACAGAAATGGAGGCTCAACCAATGAAACGACCTTTAGCATACCTGACCGCCGCATGGAGCGGCGAGCCGGATGTTGATATGGAGCTGGCGGCCCACTACTGCCGTCTTGCTTATGAGGCGGGCTTTTCCCCAATCTGCCCGCTCTTGTATCTGCCGCTGTTTTTGAATGACAGCGTTCCCGAGGAACACAAGGCCGGGATTGATATGCGCCGGGATATGCTGCGGCGCTCCCACACCCTGATCGTCTGCGGCAGCGCTGTGGACGAGGATGTAAAAAATGATATTGCGGTTGCCGGACGGCTGGGCATTGCGGCGACAACGCTGGAAGGGGTGCTTGCCGTGAAGGGACACGGCACCCCGGGCCATGCCGGACATTAAGCTGGGGAGCCTTTTTGACGGGATCGGCGTGTTCCCTCTGGCTGCTTCACGGTGCGGTATCCGTCCGGTATGGGCCAGCGAGATTGAAAAAGCGCCCATCTCCATAACCAAAAGGCACTTTCCCGATATGGCGCATTTGGGAGATATTACGAAGGTGGACGGCGGGAAAATCCCGCCGGTCCATGTGATAACCTTCGGCTCTCCCTGTCAGAACCTTTCTCTGATCGGCAACCGCTCCGGTCTTGCCGGGGCAAAATCAAGCCTGTTCTATCAGGCGTTTCGTATCATACAGGAAATGAGGGATGCTACTGATAACCTATATCCAGCTATCGCTGTTTGGGAAAACGTCATGGGAGCGTTTTCTACAAATGACCGGATGGACTTTAGAGCCGTCCTATCCGCCTTCTCGGACACCGAAGTTCCAATGCCTCCTTCGGGAAGATGGGGAAACGCCGGAATGGTGCGAGGGGGAACACCTGATGTGTGCTGGCGGCTCATGGACGCCCAGTATTGGGCAGGCTCCCGAAGGCTGGCACGAAGGCAGCGGATTTTCGTCGTGGCGGATTTTGGAGGCAGACGTGCCGCAGACATACTATTTAAGCCCCGTCCAATGCTCCCACTTCCTCCGCCTTGCGGAGAGGGCGGGCGGACCGCCGCCGAAGGAGATCGAACAGCTTCTTTTGAAACAGGGCGGCAGATACCAGTCACCCACCCCTTTCAGTGCTTCCGTATGCGGGGAGCGGCAAAAAGGCAGGAAGAAACGGCCTTCCGAAACAGCTTCGGATTACCAACTGACCCTTTTCCCACTCTTTTAGCCAGTGATGTAACGCCCTTTGCCTTCTGGTATGAGGGCGACCCGAAGGGCGGCTGTATCCGTTTTCTGATGGAAACGGAAAGCGAACGGCTGATGGGGCTGCCGGAGGGCTGGACAAAGTACGGGGCGGACGGCGTGGAGATCCGGCTTCTGCAACGCTACAAGGCGCTGGGAAATGCGATTGCCCTCCCTTGCGCCGATTACATTATGGCCGGGATTTATGAGGTGCTGGCTGACCGGGCCGGAAAGGAGGAATGAGCCCATGTTTGAAGCCTATATAACCAATACAGCCCTATACCCCTTAATGGGGATTGAGGTAGGGACAACGGTACATTTCCCCATGACGACACAGGAGTTGCAGGCCGCTCTTGCCAAAATCGGGATAGACGGGAAACGGTACAGCGAAGTGTTCTTTACCAGCTTTGACAGCGATGTGCTGGGACTCTACGATCATCTCTACGAATGTGAGAACATCGACGAGCTGAACGAGCTGGGCCTCGCCCTGCTGGAAGTACGGGATAAGGGCGGACTGGAAACCTTTGAAGCCGCTCTTGTCTTGGGAAACCACACAAGGAGCGTGAAGGATTTGATAAACCTGACGCAGAACCTTGACCTTTACCGCTTTTACCCGGATATTTCCGATGATGAAGGGCTGGGCCGTTTTTATGCCGACGAGTTTGGGACCATCGACATACCGGAGCACATTCAGAACTACTTCGATTATGAAGCATACGGGCGGGATGTGCGTATCAACGAGGGCGGCGTATTCGCTCCCGGTGGGTATGTGTCGGCAGTCCCGGAGGGCTTCAAGGAGTATTATCACGGGCCGCAGGACATCCCGCCGGAACACCGGATATTTGCCTATCCCGAAAAGGCCGAGCCTGTCCACTCCATTCTCGCCGCACTCAAACGGTTTCAAGAGACCCCGCCCGCTCCGAAAAAGGACAAGGCGGGACCTTCCCATGAAGAACGGTAAGACTTCGGGCCAGCATGGCCCGAAGCATGAAGGAGGTGCATACCATCAACTATTACCCTATCAATGAAGGAGCCGCCCGCCGGGCAAAGGAAATGAACAGCTTTTCCGACTACAAGGAAGGGAGCGCAACGGCGGAATACCGGGCAATGGTGGATAAGGCCGCCGCCATAGCCGAACAGCAAAAATCCAGGGTGGACCCCATGTACCATGAGAAGATCGACCATCTGCTGGACACCTACGCCCGCAAGCTGGCCGAAAACATGAACCAGGGCTTTGCCATTGACGCGAGGGTTCCCTCTGTGATGATCGCCGGACCTGCCAACTTCCCGGTAGGAAAAAAGGAAAAACAGAACCGGGCCCGAGACAGCAACATGGAGGAATGGCGGTATATTCAAGGGCTGCTGGATAAGATACGCAGCACCGGCATGGGCGGGATCAGTGCCGATGACCCGGCAGCGATTGAAAAGCTCCAGAAGAAGCTGGACGGGCTGGAACGCTCCCAGCTCATTATGAAGGAGGTCAACGCCTATTACCGCAAGCATGGCAAACTGGACGGCTGTGCGCTGCTGTCGCCGGACCAGATCGAAAAGCTGAAAGCAAGCATGGCGTCAAGCTGGCGGAGCGACCCGAGGCCCTTTGAAAGCTACCAGCTTACCAACAACAATGCGGAGATCCGCCGGGTAAAGGCCCGTATCGAACAGCTTTCCAAACAGGCACAGCAGGAATTTTCCGGCTGGGAGTTCGATGGGGGCCGTGTGGAAATGAACCGGGAGGACAACCGCTTGCAGGTGTTCTTTGACGGAAAGCCTGACGCGGACACCCGGGCCGAGCTGAAAAGCAGCGGCTTTCGCTGGGCTCCCAGCGTAGGTGCATGGCAGAGGCAGCTCACGGACAACGCCATCCGGGCGGCTGACCGTTTGGAATGTATCAAGCCGCTGTCCGGCGAAAAGCCCTCCCAGCTTCAAAAGAAGCCCTCTATCTTGCAGACCATGCGGGAACAGGGCGAAAAAGTCCAGACGGAGCCGGAAAAGAAAGCTCCGTCCGGCAGGGATGCCGAGCGGTAAGCCTCGGGCCACATTGGCCCGAGGTTTTCTGTTCCCCGAAACTGTACGGGGGCCTCCCGGATAGCGGGGACCCCGACGGAAAGGAGGTTTTATGCAGGAAGAAGTAAATCAAAAAACGGTTGCCCTTTCGATCAGGACAACAAAGCTCACAGGAAAAGTGCTGGCTGCCGCTCTTGGCAAGGTGGTTCAGGCGCTGCAAAAGCACCACCGGAAGGCGCTGACCCCGCAGGGACGCCAGAGCGTGAAAAAGCTGATGAACCACTATGGCGGCAAAAGCGCCATGCCCTATGTGGGAGCCCCAAAGGATTTTGACCGGATCGCAAAGGAGTTCCATGTGGACTACGCTTTCCATAAAGTGAGCCCCGGTCATTACCTACTGTTTTTCAAAGCCAATCAGGCGGACGCTATCACGGCGGCCTTCCAGAAGTACAGCGCAAAGGTGCTGAACAAAGAGCAGGACAAGGCTTCCATCCTCGGCCAGCTTCGGAAATTCACGGAGCAGATCAGGACGCAGGCGAAGGAAAAGCAGCGAACCAGAGAGGCGGTGAAGGACGGACGTTGAGTGACAAGATTAGAAAATATGTGCTCCCAAACCTGCCGTACCTCTTTGTGTTCTGGTTCTTCTCCAAAATCGGGACGGCCTACCGGATCGCCCCCGGCACAGACTTCGGGACAAAGCTCATGGGGATGCTCGATACCTTCCCCAAAGCATTTGAAACCTACTGGCCGGGGCTGGGAGGTATTGACCTGCTGGTGGGCCTTGCCGGTGCGGCTGGGGTGTATCTGCTGATACAGTCAAAGATCAGGCAGGCGAAAAAATTCCGGCGGGATGCAGAGTACGGCACTGCCCGCTTTGGAACAAAGGAGGATATAAAGCCGTTTGTAGACCCTAAATTTCAGAACAATGTCATTCTGACAGGGACGGAGTTCCTTACCATGAACACCCGTCCGAAGATACCCGCCAATGCCCGGAACCTAAACGCCTGTGTCATCGGCTCGTCCGGTTCGGGCAAGACAAGGTTCTGGCTGACCCCGCAGCTCCTTCAAGCCCATTCCTCGTATGTGGTGGTAGACCCGAAGGGCGGCACCCTCGACCAGTGCGGGCGGTTTCTGCAACGGGAGAAATACAGGGTGCGGGTGTTCAACAGTATCGACTTTTCAAAATCCATGCACTACAATCCGCTGGCCTATATCAAGACAGAAAGCGATGTTTTGAAATTTGTTACCGCCCTGATTGCCAACACCAAAGGCGACGGCAAGGAGGGCGACGAGTTCTGGACAAAAGCAGAAACCCTCTTGTACTGCGCCCTTGTGTCCTACATCGTCTTTGAGGGGCCGGAGGAAGAACGCAACATGAATACGCTGGTGGAAATGATAAACAGCATGGAAGTCCGGGAGGATGACGAAACCTTCAAAAATGCGGTGGACTATATGTTTGACGGGCTGGAACGCCGCAGCCCCCAGCACTTCGCCGTGAGGCAGTATAAGAAATACAAGCTCGCCAGCGGCAAGACAGCCAAAAGCATTTTGATTTCCTGCGGTGCAAGACTGGCTCCCTTTGATATTCCCCAACTTCGGGAGATCATGTCTTATGACGAACTGGAGCTGGATAAGCTGGGGGATGAAAAATCAGCGCTGTTCTTTCTTATCAGCGACACGGACACCACCTACAACTTTTTGGTTGCCCTCGCTTTTTCGCAGATGTTCAACCTTCTGTGTGAACGGGCTGACAACACCTATGGCGGGCGTCTGCCCTATCATGTGCGGGTGCTGTGGGACGAGGCTGCCAACACCGGGCAGGTGCCGGGGCTGGAAAAGATTGTGGCCGTCATCCGCTCCCGTGAGATCAGCCTGACGCTTTTTTATCAGGCAATGAGCCAGTGCAAGGCATTGTACAAAGACCATTCCGAAACCATCATGGGCAACATGGACAGTATCGTATTCCTCGGAGGCCGGGAGGCTTCCACCCTAAAGGATATTTCGGAAAACTGGCTGGGCAAGGCCACCATCTCCATGCAGACCGAGGGCCGAAGCCGTGGACAGTCTGAAAGTTACAGCCAGAATATGCAGAGGCTTGGCCGGGAGCTGATGACCACCAGCGAGATCACCACCATGCCCGGGGATAAATGTATCTTGCAGCTTCGGGGGCTCCCGCCCTTCCTGTCCCCGAAGTATGACTTGAAAAAGCACCCGAATTACAAGTACACAGCCGAATTTGATAAAAAGAAAAACGCCTTCCGCTTGGAAAGCCTGTTCCGCCACCGGCCATTGAGACTAAAGCCGGAGGACGAATACACGGTGTACGAAGTGGACGGCTCCGACACAGACGAAGAAGCTGACCTGTTGAATTTCGATGATCTGGACAGCGACGAGTTTGTGTAACTTCGGGCCATGATGACCCGAAGCGCCGCCGATGTGGGCGGCTTTTTTTGTACCCAAAACCATCAAACAAACAAAATGGAGGAACGTATATGGAATTTTTCAATCAGGCAATCGACATTCTTAAAATTCTGGTCATGGCTCTTGGCGCTGGTCTGGCGGTATGGGGCGTCATCAACCTTCTGGAGGGTTACGGGTCGGACAACCCTGCGGCAAAAAGCCAGGGCATTAAGCAGTTCATGGCTAATTAAAGGGAACAAAAAGAAAGGAAAAGCACAATCCA
>NZ_QUGU01000019.1:0-88622 GCF_003479185.1 Blautia sp. AF17-9LB | reverse complement strand
CATCCAATTACGTATCGGATTCTACATCTTAATTCCGCAGTATTCCCATGTCACTGTATCGAGCAAGAGGAACTCCTCTGTTCCAATCGGCTTTCCATCTCTGTAAGTTGAAAACACATCCGTGCTAATCAGATTTCCCTCTTTCGTAATTGCATCCATAGGTGTATGGCCTACAACCTGCAACAACTTACGTGGCTTATATAATCTCATTTTTGAATGCTGTGGTCTCAGCCAGATCGGCGATGCATCATTCCACATCTCGATTCTTCCGAGCTGATTAATCGTCTCTAACACAGCATCCACATCATTATATTTTGCCCGCGGAACATATTCCTCTACAAAGAAATTCAGTACGCCTCCATGAGAAAAGAGAACATTGTCTATTCTCTGAACATATTTAATGGGATTATCTTCTGGAACAGCCTCTCGCAAATCCAACAACTTTCTTTGCACTGTCATTGAAGCCATGGAGCTATAACCGCTCTCCAGACAATGCCACAGATAACTCAAATCGTGATTCCCGTAGCACCAGGCTGTTTCCGGAAATGCTTTTGCAAACCGAATAGCCTCATCATAAGTTTCTTCATAAAGTCCGACATTATATTGCTTGTCCCAATCATCAGGGATGTCCATCAGACATACCGCTCGATCAGCAATTCCCTGATGCATAAGAGCTGTAGCCTGTTTAAACATCTGCGGTTTAAGATGAACATCAGGAATTACTAATATCTTCATACCATCATACCTTCTTATACTATTCTACTGGATATATCACCCTTTGTCCGGATATCTTCCAACTGATACCGCATTTGCAATGTCTTAATCCAATGAACTGCTGTTTCATAGCACCACCACAGACAGGACATCGTTTTGCTTTTGATCTCATCGCTTACCATGCTCAAATTAAGCTTCTCTTCTCCTTTTACCTGAGGTACAGGTGATCAAGATGCCGAAGCGATGACACAGCCGAACGTTCTGGCAAACAAAACTTTCTGCACATCATCGGGGTAGAATTTGACCCAAAACATTACAAAGGAAAGTGACCCTGTACGCCAAAAACATTATACAACAAAAAACACTGATTGGTAGACTTCATCAATATTTTTTTCTACAAATATTTTTATATTATATCATCCACACATGAAATCAAATACATAGCACTGTAAAATCAAAGTAAATATTTCGATCAACAGAACCTTTTATGACAACATCTCTTTCACACAAGTACTTCGATAATCACTTGGTGATATTTTATATCTTTCTTTAAATACTCGGTTAAATGTTCTCTGACTTTCAAATCCACTATCCAGACAAATGTTTGTAATAGAATCACTCGTATTTTCCAAACGATGGCATGCATAGTTCAGCCTTGCATCGTTAAGATATTGATTAAAGTTTCTATGGAATGTCTTGGAAAAGAGTCTGGATAAAACATATTTGCTCACGCCCAGGTCTTTTGCCATCTCTTCCAACGAAAACTTCTTCTTGAAATTTGCTGATATATAGGAAACTGTCTGGTAAATAAGATCGTTGCTCCCCACACTGCTCTTTTCTACCAAATTTAATTTTCCTATGCAGCGTGCCAACACAATTTGAAGATATGCCTGTGCAACAGTAATATCCGACTGTTCTGTCTCTAAAATTGCATTTATAGCCCTATATACCTCCGGTTCAACCTTTTCCGCTTTGATGATTGGGTATTCAGGAGCCATGGATTGCATGATATCTGCAAATTTAGCTATCGTAAATGGCGATGCGATCAGATAAGTCGCTTTATTTACACCGGGTGTCAGTACCTGATAGTGATGAATAACATCTGGAAATACAAAGCCTATATCTCCTTTTTCCATATGGTATAGTTCCTGTCCGACACCAAGTTCTAATGCTCCACTTGTTACACAAACGATCTCCAGTGCATTATGAAGATGTGGTTCAATATGTTTTGACTTCCTATTTATTGCTATAATCTCCTCTTTTGTGTCAACATATTTTAACTGCATGAAATACTCCCCTTTGCAACATTTGTCTATATCTTCTTTCGATTTGGCAAGCAATCCTTTTACACCTATCTTATAATCAACTTGTAAATAAGGAAAGGAGGAATTGCAAATGAGCAACCTAAAAAAATATCTGAATGACCTTTTAGTATTCTACGCTGAATATTTTGAGCATCCTTACCATGTATAAATACTAAAAGGACTATTTTGTGAAAACTGAATATTTTCTTAAGGCCATTTCACAAAAATGAAGTGGTCCTTTTTTATTTTCAAAATACAGTTCTATCACTTTATATATAGAAAAAAGCACTGTCTCATCGAGCAACGACCAGACAACGCTTTCTCCTGTCAATTCTAATTTATGTCTAATGCATCTGTTACTTCATCTGCAGCAATTCCTTTTTCTGCTTTCAGTTTTTTATTTGCATCTTCTACATTCATTCTTGAAAGTGCAAACATAATCAATACATCAAAGATTAACGGAAGCCAAAGATACATGAACTGCATCATATCAAGTGCAGACTGTGGCTGAGTTGCATTTGTTCCGACATATCCACTGAACTCAAGCATCCATCCAACAACAGCGGTTCCAATACCTCCACCGATTTTTACACCAAGAGAAGTACAAGAGTACATCGTTCCGTCAATTCTCTTTCCCTGCGTAAGATAAGTGTATTCAGAGCAAGATGCGATAACTGCATTCATATCTCCCTGCCATGGTCCCTGACCTAAAGCTGCAAGAGCTGTAAATGCCATCATCAGCGGAACACTGCCCATATATCCGGCAACAACAACAAGTGCTCTACCGATGACTGCTAAGACGTAACCTCTTAAGTTCAGTTTATACATACCTTTCCACTTACCAACTAATGTCGGTGTGAAAATCAGGGCAATGATCAGTGGAATATTTACTGCCCATGCAAATTGTCCAAACAAATTCTTATTTTTCAGTACCCATGTCATGTAATAAATGCCAGCTCCAATCATGGCACCATATAACTGCTGTAAAATATATGTTCCACAAATCATCATGTAATATTTGTTTTTAACAAGAAGCTTGAATGCCTGTACCATTCCGTACTTTTCATTATCATTCTTTACTTCTCCTTCATTAAGTTCTTCCTCCGGAAGTTCCTTAACAGAAAGTGCTGAAATCGTATTTACGACCAGACCAATGATTGCATAGATAATAGCAACCGTTCTCCATGCCGCAGCATCTCCACCACATTTATCTACAAATCCAACTGTAATCGCCTGAATCAGAAGACTTGTTGAAAATGCAAAAATAAAACGGTAAGATCCCATCTGTACACGCTCTTTGCTGTTCTTTGTAATCAGTGACGTAAGTGCTGAATAAGCAATATTGTTTGCTGTATAAAACACACCATTTAACAGTGTATAAGAAATAAAGAACCATGCATATTTAGCCGTTGTTCCAAAGCTGACTGGTACTGCAAAGCAGCAGACCAGCGTAATGGCACAACCAATGTATCCGTATAGCATCCAGGGTTTCGCTTTTCCCATTTTACTGTGTGTTTTGTCAATCATTGATCCAAAAAATATATCCGTAAAACCATCAAATAGTTTTGATACGGCAATCAGGGTACCCACGACACCTGCAGCAAGTCCTACCGAGTCCGTCAGATAGACCATCATAAAAGATGTCAGGAACGCATAGACTACATTACCTGCAACATCACCTGATCCGTATCCAATTTTGTTATACCATTTCAAATACTTTTTTTCTTCCATCGAATTTCTTTGCTCCTCATCTTCATCGCACTTAGAATTTCAATATGTCTAACCGTATGATGTCTAATTCTGTTTTTTTCTCTGTTTTTGTCTGATTGCTCTGTATATCCGGACTTTACATTGCAATCAGACTATCCTTCTTTGTTTACGGGTTACATGAAACTTTATTATCCCTTTACATACGGTATCAGCGTAAACTGGAACCGGAATAATACATCATCAAATCGGTACTGATCTAATACAACTGGACCACAACTATTAGAACCAATGCCATTTAATGCGTAGTCAACACAGAATACTACACTATCTGATTCTATTAATTCATAATTATGCGTTTTCTTCTCAAGTTCTTCCTGTGTATAATAAGAAGCATTGAATGAAAATGCCTTTTCTGCGGATGCCACAATTCCATATCGGCTGTTGTTAAGCTCTACATATTCACAATCATAATGGCTTCCATTTTCCTGTGGACGGATATAGTCCTCATGTAAATCCCCTACATCTGCCCGGTACAAACCGTGGCTCGCAGCCTGATGTTTATCACAATAACTTTCCTGTGGTCCCATTCCAAAGTATCTTACAGCTGAAAGTTTTTTATCCAGGAACATCCTCACACCAAATCTCGGAAGATCCGGGAATTCATCGTCTTTTGTTACTGCAATATCTGCATCAATCTTTCCAGCAGCTTCTATTTTCCATGTAATCGTCACATCAAGAATCTTCTGCACTGTCTCTGCCACAACGGAAGCATGGCTTGTAATCTTCACACCATGTTTTCCCTGCACAACCTCTGTCGTATAGGCTCTTGTGTAAGCCTTATCATAGTGGGCTTTCTTCCATTCAGACTTGATGTACATATCGTTATCTGTTGGAGCTCTCCAAATATTTAATTCCATCGGATGGTTCAAGTATTCCCGCCCTGCGAATTTCATCTCTGTAAAGAGTGCAGTACGTTTGTCTATGGTATAAGCAAATTCACGCCCCTTGATATGAATCTGTGTATCATTTTCATTTACCTGTAATTCAGAGTCCACTACTGTTTTTGGTATCCATTTCTCTGCAAGTTTACATTTTGTATCCTCTTTACTTACCTCAATTTCATCAAATCCAAGAATATGGTCTTCATTCAACAGTGGCAATTCTTTTTTCAGATGGTAAATAAGTTTTAAATAACATTTCCCATTCTCTGGAACATTGATCTTCAGGTTTGTTTTTCCTTCCCCGTGTGGTGCCACAGAAAACTCCGGAAGTATGCCTTTGCTGATCACAAGACCATCCTGTGTCAGCTCATAACTAATCTTCACATAATCTTTCAAGTCATCAAAATCCATGTAGTTATGAAGCACCAGTTCTCCGCTTTCTTTGTTATAGGAAATAACTCTTGCCGGGCGATAAACATTCTTGTATTCCAAAAGTCCTGTATGTACCGTTCTGTCCGGATATACTAATCCATCCATACAGAAGTTGCCATCATGAATTTCTTCGCCATGGTCGCCCCCATAAGCATATATAGTCTTTCCATTCTCAGCAGTTCCATGAGCAATCGCATGGTCACACCATTCCCAGACAAAGCCGCCGCACATTTTATCATTATCCTGAATCATCTGGAAGTAATCTTCAAAATCTCCAGGTCCGTTTCCCATGCTGTGACAGTACTCTACCAAAAGGAAGGGTTTGCTTCCATCTTTATCCAGATATTCCTGAATTTCGGAAAGCGCCGGGTACATCCGGCTGTACACATCCAGATTGCTGTAATCATATGTTTCATCATAATTACGGTATCTTGCACTCTCATATTGTGTGATGCGGTCTGGATCAAAATTCTTTGTCCATTCCAGTGCTTTTTCAAAGTTGCAGCCATAAGCACTCTCATTTCCCATTGACCACATAACAATACAGAAACGGTTTTTGTCACGTTCCACCATGAGTTTTACGCGATCAACGATTGCCTCTTCCCATACCGGATCATCTGCAATCTTCTCATTCCATCGTTTGAACCGATTGTAATCAGTGTCTTCTTTTCTGTAGATCATAAATGGACCATGAGCTTCAATATCTGCTTCATCTATTACCATGAATCCATACTTGTCACACATTTCATAGAAAAATGGTGCGTTCGGATAGTGGCTGGAACGGATCGCATTAAAATTATGCTGCTTCATTAACGTAAGATCGGTTGTGAGCTGTTCCAGACTGATTGTAAATCCAGTAACCGGATCGGAATCATGTCGATTGACACCACGGAATTTAATCTTCTGTCCATTTAGGTAAATGACCTGGTCTTTAATCTCTATCTTTCTTAATGCAATGTGATCTACAATTACTTCATTCTCTGTTTCAAGAATCAGTTTATATAGATATGGATTTTCTGTATTCCAAAGTTCCGGACTTGCAATTTCTAATACAGCTGTTCCTTCTTCAGCAATACTTCCTAGTGCTACAACTGCTCCGTTTCTATCTTCAATCGAAATTTTTACATTTAAGGGAAAGTAGAATTTCATTTCAATTTCTACTTTCGCAAGCATATCCTCAATTCTTGTTTTAATATGATAATCACTGATTGCCTGTTTTGGGCGTTTCAAAATGTACACATCCCGGAAAATACCACTCATACGGAATTTGTCCTGATCTTCCAAATAGGAACCATCACACCATTTCATTACCAACACTGCCACCGTATTCGTTCCATCCTGAAGTACATCGGTAACATCAAACTCACTGGTCATATGTGAAACCTGGCTGTATCCTATGTAAGAGCCATTGATCCATACATAAAAGCAGCTGTCTACTCCTTCAAAGTTCAAAAAAGCTTTTGATGCTTTCTCATCTCTGCTGTACTCAAAATTATGTACATAAGCTCCACACGGAATATCCTGTGGCACATATGGTGGATCAAACGGAAACGGATACCGGATGTTTGTATACTGGTGTGTATCATATCCTGCCATCTGCCATACACTTGGAACCTGAATCTCATCAAAATTTTCTGTATCATAATTCTTCTCAAAGAAAGAATCCTGAATGTCATAGATGCTGTTAAAATACTGGAATTTCCAAGTTCCATTCAATAACTGCATACGATCTGATTCTTCTCTGTGTTCCACCAAGTTATCCATTCTTTTGGATGCCGGAATATAATAGGCTCTGGCTGGCATTGTGTTTTCGTGCAGTACGCTTAGATTTTCATAATAACGTGGTACGATCATAAATAACTCTCCTCCAATACATATACTTTTTTGTTCTTTGTTTCCCTAAAGCAAACCTTATACTTTACTTTTTTGTTTACGTTCCTTAGTTATGCTATATATAGCTTATCCTAATCCGCAAAACATGTCTATAAATTGGATTAGACAAAATATGCACTAAATGATACAATGATAAAAAGTGTGAAAAGAGGTGCTGTCCTATGTATTTGAACACCGGTTATTTGAACCACTCACATATGGATTTCAAAGACAAAAGTCGTCCGCTGATTGTAGGTAGCTGTGGTACTTACCGTCTTTCCAGACATCCCAAACTTCCTACCTACCGTCCAAGGGGTCGTCTGGATTATCAGATTATATATATCACTGCTGGTTGTGGGCATTTTCATTTTGATAATGTAAATAACGAAACGATTGTTCCAGCCGGCAACATTGTACTGTACAGACCGAAAGAACTTCAGAAATATGAATATTACGGAGAAGATAAGGCAGAAGTATACTGGATTCACTTCACAGGAAGCAATGTGAAAAATATCTTACGTCAATATGGATTTCAGGATAAAGAACGTGTCTTTCAAGTGGGTACATCTAATGAATATGAACAAATTTTCAAGCGTATTATTATCGAGCTCCAACGCTGTCAAGATAATTATGAGGAAATGCTCGTCCTTTTGCTACGTCATCTTCTGATCAGTTTCCACCGGGAACTGACAAGAGAGCACATATTAAAAAATGAATATCTTGATCATGAGATGGATAATGCTGTTACCTTTTTCAGTGAAAACTACAATCAAAATATCAATATTGATGATTATGCTGCCTCACGAGGCATGAGTGTCAGCTGGTTTATCCGAAATTTCAAAAAATATACCGGTTCTACACCAATGCAATTTATTGTGGGAATCCGCATCAACAATGCTCAGATGTTACTTGAAACAACAACTTATTCCATCAATGAGATTTCTAAGATTATCGGATATGATAACCAGCTTTATTTCAGTCGGCTTTTTCACAAGTTGAAAGGATATTCGCCGAGAGAATACCGAAAGCTGAGAAACAAATTCTGAAATCCACAAAGAGGATACCACCGAATTATCAAAACAATGATTTGTGATATCCTCTTCTCACTTTTGCTATTCTTATTTTACAAACTCAGCCGAATAATAATACATATACTCATTATCTGTATCTATGTATTCTCCTGTAATGTCCTGTATCGGCAACGAACTCACTCCTTGTTCGCCATAGATCAGTGCTGCCAATCCTTGCTCTGTTCCGTACTCTATCGTGCTTTTGTTCTCTATAGAGGTCGCAGATCTTCCATAATATTCTCTGTTTGCAACACCTTCCAAGATTGGCGTTTCTGTCATATATTTTGAATATTCATCTGCTGCAATAAGCTTTGCAGTAAAATTATCAAAATCCGGAGTGATGACAATCAATCCATTTTTTGCAGATTTCACGTCCTCATAGGAAAGTTCCAAAACTCGTTTATGAGAAACTCGTTTTCCAGAATGATATTCTGACAAGTAAACGTATAATGCTTGAAATGTATCTTTTGAATTGTATCGAAACATCATGGTTCCATCAATTCCGGACAACAATTCAGCCGTTTTCATTTCTACACTATCCGGGTCTACTGCTTCTATATAATTTTGTGGTTGCCGCAATTTATTACATACCATGATTCCAAGAGTAATAGCAAATACTCCCACAGCAATAAGAAGTATAGCAATAATCTTCTTTAAATAACGCTGTTTATGACTACTATCTTTTGATATCTGTATCAGTGTATCTTCCGATTTTTTTTCTACATTAGTTACCTCAATATCTTCACCTGCCAAAAATTCATTTAGACTGATGCCTAATATTTCACATAATTCTAAATACACAGACACATCTGGTAAACAAATCCCACGTTCCCATTTGGAAACTGACTTATCACTCTTACCCAGTTTCTCAGCAAGCTGTTTTTGAGTCATACCAAGTTTTTTTCTTTTTTCTGCAATATAGCTTCCGATTTTCACAAGGTCCATAAATACTTCCCCCTTTCAGAATTATAGTATCTATTTTGTCCCAAAAAGTACACCCCTTAATGGTAGAATCGTATTATATAGGCAGAATCTCATCCAATTTCATAAAATAAAAAGGACGCTGTATGCTCTCGTTTCTTTCGGGGCTACAGCGTCTTTTCTGCTTTCACGGCTCGCGCAGACCGCAGGGCAGTCAAACAGATTTTTCAGCAGAAATAGTTTAAGCCCGATCGATTCTTTTTTCTCTCGACCGGGCTTTTAATGAATTTCCAGTAATTTCATTTTATACACCTGCTACTTTCATTGATTTCGGGGTATTTCGTTATGTTCCTTTTGGACCGTACCTCCTGGATTTTTTTGTTTTTATTTTTTCCCTATGGGCCTCTGCCTTTCATTGGAATCATCTCCTTTAGGTTCTATATGTAAACTCTTCAGAGATTTTTTTGATGTTCAGATTAACTATGCCATTGGACTGTACCTCTTACTTTCTTAGATTTCGTCTTGATGTTTCTTTTTCGTTTTTATTTTTGTTTTCTTTTCTTTTGTTGATCTTATATTAACTCATCTTCTCCGTTTTGTCAATACTTTCTTTTAATTTATTTTATATTTTATTATTTTCAGAATATTATGACATCAAGATCGAAAGATCAGAAACCTGATGCAGTCTCACTTACAAAGAGGCGGCCGCAGGCTTTCGCAAAATTCAACCCCCGGCTTTTTTTGACCCACCGCAGGGCGATCCTGCTCCCTCCGGAACTCCACAGAATCTTCTTTCCAAAAGAGTAGAACGAAAGACTCCGCTGTCTTTGCCTTTCGCAAAGTCCAGCGGAGCATTTTTCCCATATTCTTTCTTCTCTTTCTAATTTCTTATTTGCAGAGTTCTTCGGCCAATGCCTCGATCTCTTTTACGTTCTCTTCCTTCACAGCGGACATTACTTTTACATTATTCTCTGTCCAGGTGATATTTTTGCTCTTTTCAAACATACCTTTCATCACTTTCGCTGCGGTCGGTGCCCAGCTTCCGTTTTCGATCAGACCGATGGTGCGGTTCTGGAAGCTGCGCTCTGTCAGGCGGTTGATGAAATCCTGCATGAACGGGTAAATTCCTGCATTGTAGGTCAGCGTTGCGAGAACCAGCTTACTGTAACGGAAAGCATCCGCTACGGCAGCGGACATATCGTCTCTTGCCAGATCGTAAACAACGACATTCGGACAGCCTTTTTCTTTCAGCTTATCTGCAAGCAATTCGGCAGCTTTTTTTGTATTGCCGTAAACAGAAGTATAGGCAACCACAACGCCCTCTTCTTCCGGACGATAAGAAGACCAGATATCGTATTTTTCAATGTAGTGGCCAAGATTTTCCGTCAGAACCGGACCGTGCAGGGAACAGATTTTCTGGATATCCAGCGTACCTGCTACTTTCAGGAGCTTCTGTACCTGCAAACCGTATTTTCCGACGATGCCGATGAAATAACGGCGTGCTTCGTCATCCCACGGTTCCTCGCGATCGAGTGCACCGAATTTTCCGAAGCCGTCTGCTGCGAACAGAACCTTGTCGGTGCTGTCGTATGTAACCATAACCTCCGGCCAGTGTACCATCGGAGCGAACACGAAGGTCAGAACGTGTTTTCCGAGCGTAAGGGACTCGCCATCCTTTACTTCCAGTTTCTTTCCGGCGAGATCCATCTTTGGGAAAAAGTTTTTCATCATGGCAAAAGTTTTTGTATTTGCAACAACGGTTGCTTCCGGATATGCTTTTACGAAGTTTTCAATATTCGCAGAGTGATCCGGCTCCATGTGCTGTACGATCAGGTAATCCGGTTTTCTGCCATCCAGTGCTTTCGCAACATTTTCCAGCCATTCATCCGCAAAGTTTGCATCTACGGTATCCATAACTGCCGTTTTTTCATCGAGAATTACGTAAGAATTGTATGCCATGCCGTTCGGCACTTTGTACTGACCTTCAAACAGGTCTACCTGATGATCGTTGACTCCTGCGTAGATAATATCCTCTGTAATCTTCATAAAAATCCATATCCTTTCCATCTTGTTTTTTCCTGCCCGGAACCTGCTCCGAACCGTATATTTTTATATTATCCTATGATGGAGGAAAAAGCAAGGAAAAAGCAAGGAAAAATAGTAAAGATTACTATTTTTACTTGCTTTTCTCCGTTCACACACACGATATCCCTTTTCCACAGCTTGCAAATCATCACAATACTTCTATTTTGCAGGCATGTTCTTTTGTTTCTTTATCATAACTGATTCCAACCGCCACTCGCAAAAGCAAGTGCAGAAAGATTCCGAGCGTACATGCTGATACTATGAGTATAGTCTTTTTCTGTGGGAGGCGCAAGAATGGAATCCCGTTTCTCACTTCTTATTTATTTTCCGGGAAAACAATCTCTTTCTCTGGTACGCCTTCTGATTTGATGACGTAGCCGTCAACATCATCAAAATGAATCTTGTACTGATATTCGCTTTCACGTCCCTCTTTTGCGTCATCGGCATCAGCGTAATAGGTAAGGCGAATTTCGAAAGTATTTTTGTTTCCTTCGCGCCAGGACTCATCGCCGATCAGCCAGTCGTTTTCGAGGTTTTTGTTTCTTTTCAGCAGCACCTCGGCGTACTGCTGTGCGCCTCTCCAGATTCCTGTGTTTTTGTACCGGTTCTGCATGGTGTTCTGATACTGCCACAGTGTTACAAACATGATCGTCGCCATAATTGCCGTGAAAAGAACGGTTTTGCATTTCTTTTCTTTTTTCTGTCTCTGCCGGCGGATACATCGAATGGTTCCGATCATCATCATTACCAGAACAAACAGATACCACAGGGTCCAGAAGATCTGCTCTTTTCGTTCCAGACCGCCGGGAATGAATTCTGCCAGCTGATCGCCCCAGACGAAATTTACCAGGGATGCCAGAATGCCGATAGACAGAATGGATGCTGCCCCATAGACTTTCCGGCTTTCTTCATCATCGAGGTTCTGGAAGAAATACCACAGCGATACAAACGCTGCTGCCACCAGACCGCCTAGAATCAGGCCGCCGCCCACGTTTACGATCTTTGCCGCCCACGCTGCCGCTGCCACACCGATCACCAGAAATCCCGCGATCACGTTTGCGTTCCGGTCCTGTTTTTTCTGCTGCCTTGAAATGTCACCTGCGTTCTGCAGCATTTCGGCCACCTCCTTCTGAGTATACTGAATTTCCGGCGCCGCCTCTTCCTTCGCCTTCTCCTGCCGTTCGGAGCGCATCAGTTCCAGCACAGAAATCCCAAGTGCCTGAGCCAGCGGCTCAATCGTCTGGATATCGGGAAAGCCAAGTCCCCGCTCCCACCGGCTGACGGCTTTATCCGTCACATGAATCTTTTCCGCAAGCTCTGCCTGCGTCATCTTTTTCTCTTTTCGCATTCCGGCAATAAACCGCCCGAACTCTTTCGCTTCCACGTCGTGTCCCTTCCTCCTGCTGTTCCCGCACCGTCTCATGTTGCCCAGCGGAGCGTTTTTACAGTCTCAGAATAGGCGAAAATAGGCTGTTTTGTCAATCTACGAATCCTTTACCTGCGTTTTTACGCCAAAAAATCCCCGATTCAGCACAAAAGTGCCAAATCGGGGATCTTGTATTTTCCTGTATTTACAGCCCGATCATATTTGCAAACAATACGATCAGCGGAATGGCAATGATGGTTCTCTCCAGAAAGATCACCAGCAGTTTCCAGAAATTCAACGGAATTTCACTTATAAATGCCGGGGCGGGAACTTTTTGTTAAAAATATCGGAATCTGCCGAATTCTGCGATTCCCCCTGCTTCTTTCGTTGCATAGGCAAACAGTCCAACTCTGCATCCTGTGAAATGATCCATTTTGAAATAGAGCTGATGCCATGGTCCGATCTGTTTCCATTTTTCATCGCTCCAATATAAAAACCGGACTTTATCGTGCTGGTTCTGGAAATCCGCTTCCATCCGGATTCTTATTTTCGATGATTCAACCGCCACTGCTTCCCATTCGTTTTCTTCACTGTTGCCCTGATTTCCTTCCAGGCTGTCATTTTCCGCTTCGAGAGATCTCATAACCAGAAACATCCGTCCATCACGCTTTGTAACTGCCGCCATGCCGTAACATCCCTGTAATGCACACATACCTGCATAATCTCCGTCCTTCAGTCTTTCCGCATCAACGGTTACTTCTGTTATGCACATCGGAAACTTCATCCTCTGGGTGATCGTATTTACTGCCTGCGTGACATTTTTGCACTGCTTTTTACAGCTCATTCGGAGGCACCCTTTTTCTGCATCATTCTCAATCCAGGAAAGTTCCGGTTCGTGATTGAACTGCCAGCAGCTCTTCCATCCAAACGTTCCAAACAGCCGTTTCTGGTCCGGATTCCATTCTGAAAAATCATCACTCTCCACAAGCGAATGATACTGTTCCTCCGGTCTTGTGCTTTTTGTTTCCACTTCACAGAGTGCCCTTCCCGAATCACCCAATACCGGATAATTTTCTTTTATGATCTGCTCTTTTTGTTCGCCCGGCGCCGGCATATAGGTAACTCTGACATTTTTCTCCCATTTTACTGGCACAAGAACCGGGATTCTGCCGACAGCACCTCTGTCCTGGAAAAGTACGGCGTACCATTTATGATCCGGCGTATCCACAATTCCTCCCTGCGCAACGCCCTGGCCGCAATACCCCATGGTATCACACAACACATCTCCGCCTCTAAATTCTCCCGTCAGGCTGTCTGATACATAGCATGCCTGCGTCCGCATCCACCTGTCCGGAAGGGAATGAATCAGGAATAAATAATACATTCCATTGATTTTATAAAAATGACTTCCTTCAAAACCAAGCCCCGGATTCCGACTATCACTGACCAGAATCCGATCCAGTCCGCCTTCCTTTGGACCGCCCAGATCTTTTTTCAATTCCTGCAGACGAACATTTCTATTGCCGGAAACAATATAAACATGATCATCCTCAAACAAAAGTGAGCAGTCATGATAAAAGCCTTCTATGATGCGTTTTTCCCATGGTCCTTCGATATCATCAGCAGTATAAAGGTATGTTTTTCCGGTATCATTCGCCACAAAGCAAATATAATACATCCCTTTATGGTATCGGAGCGATGCGGCCCACATGCCTTTTCCATAGCAGTTTTTCTCACCAACAAGCCTCTGTTCCTCTGTGCTGTCCAGTCTTTCATACACATAGCTCAGATGTTCCCAGTGAATGAGGTCATACGACCGCAGAATCTCACACCCCGGCATAAAGTGCATTGTAGTGCTTACCATGTAATACGTATCATCTACCCGGATGACATCTGGATCCGGATAATCCAGTTCTGTAATTGGATTTTTTCCTGCTATCTTCATATGCTCTCTCCTCATATAATATTTCAGGGTCATGCCAAAACAGCATGACCCTGGATAAAATGCAGTATCTTTATTCTTTTACTCCGCCAAGAGTAAGCCCGGCAACAAAGTATTTCTGTAAAAATGGATAAATACAAATAATTGGAAGCATGGTAATAATGGTTGCTGCTGCACGGACCGACGTCGGTGTGACCGAACCGGCTGCATTTTTCATTGCTTCCACAGAGGTTCCCTGATTCGTAACCGATGATAAGAGTTTCATAAGCTCATACTGAAGGGTCGTCAGATTGCTGTTCATTCTGTTGTACAGCATCGCATCAAACCAGGAGTTCCACTGTCCTACCGCCACAAATAATGCTACGGTTGCATATACCGGCTTACAGAGCGGTGAATAAATCTTCAGAAAAATCGTGGTATATCCTGCACCGTCAAGCTGCGCGGACTCTTCCAGACTGTCGGAAATTCCGTTCATATAGGTACGGATTACCAGCATATTGAACGCACTGACCATTCCAGGAATTACATATACCCCGAAACTGTTTGTCAGGCCAAGTTGTTTGTACAGCAGGAATGTAGGAATCATTCCACCGTTGACATACATGGTGATAACCCAGAATAAGGATAATTCTTTTTTAAACAGAAAGCGTTTTCTGCTTACAATAAACGCCAGGATTGCATTTGCTACCAGTGCCAGCAGCGTTCCGATGATGGTTCGCGCCACTGTGATATATGCGCCCGTGATCAGGTTATCCTTCTGAAGAACGGTGATATAGTTTTTCCATGTGAATTTTCTTGGCAGCAGATAAATTCCTCCGCGAAGGGCATCTGTACCATCGTTTAATGATATTGCCAGTGTATTTAATACCGGATACAGTGTAATGACTATAAACAGTACCATGATAATACCATTTATTATCGGAAACAGATCCAATTTTCCGGTCTTTTTTCCAGTTTTTTTTGCCATGATGAACCTCCTTAGAACAATCGCTCTTCGCCATTGCGTTTTGCAATCTGGTTTGCGATCATAATCAGTATAATGCTGACTGCACTCTTGAAAATACCTGCTGCCGTACCGATTGCATAATCGCCCTGGCTGATACCCCATTTCAATACGTAGATATCAATGGTCTGTGATACTCTCTGTACCAGGCCGTTTCCTAAAAGATACTGAATTTCAAATCCGGCATTCAAAACGTTGCCTACGTTCATCAGGAGAAGAATCATAATGGTCGGTTTGATTCCAGGAAGTGTCACGTACTTAATTTTATTCCACCTTCCGGCGCCGTCTATGGATGCCGCCTCATATAAAGATGGATCAATTGCTGTGATTGCTGCCAGATAAATAATGGCATTCCAGCCGGTTTCCTTCCACACATTTGCAAAAGCAACAATAGGCCAGAAGTAGCTCGTATGTGCAAAAAAGTTAATTGGCTGTTTGATGATATGCAGATTCACCAGAACTTCATTTACAATACCAGTTCCGGAAAGCATATCATGCAGAATACCGGTTACAATAATCCACGAAAGGAAATGCGGCAGATAGGAAATGGTCTGAACCACTTTTTTTCCTATATGGCTTCTGATTTCATTTAATAAAATTGCAAACGCAATTGCCGTTACGAAAGTTACAACAAGATTGATAACTCCCATTGCCAGAGTATTCCGGATAACACGGATAAACGTCATATCTGAGAACAGTGTCCGGAATTTTTCTAATCCTACAAACTCTGAATGCAGGATTCCTAGTTTCGGTTTGTAGTTCTGAAATGCCATTGCCCAGCCAGCAAGCGGAAGGTAATAGAAAATCACACCATATGCTACGATAATTGCTGCCCAGAAAAGCAGGACTTTCTGTCTTTTGATTTCTTTCCATGTGATTTTTGTTCTGGGCTCTTTTGTTTTTGATTTTGTTCTCGCTAAAGACATGACCTCACTCCTTAAAAAAACGGGCAGATGAAATTTTTCACATCTGCCCGCTTCAAAATTTCATTTTTTATTTGAACTTCGCTGCCTGCTCCATTCTTGTGTCTAATTCAGTCTGCAGTTCACTGATAAAGTCTTCCGGGTGGCATGCATTGTAAGCATCCATGTAGGTATCCCATGCCGCGTCAAAATCTTTTGCCATAACAACCTGCGGAAGCTGCTCATGTTTTACATCTGCAATTTTGTTCCATGCAACTCCGCCAGGTGTATCTGTTGTGAAATTGTTAGAGAAGGACCACATCGGATACCAGTCTCCAGGTGCCTCATTTGTTCCAAGCATCTCAACATAAGTCTCAACACCATAAGCCTCAAAGGTTTCTTTTACATCCTGATTTAATCCATCAAAGAACTCACTTGCCTGTCCATCCGGTTTATTGGCGTTAATTCCATCATCACTGGTTCCAGTGTACTGTGGGAAGTAGGAATATGGGCAGGTATGAGATGCTTTGTACGCGGTATCAGACTGTTTCGTCCGCTCTTCCTCTGTTCGGTAGAATTCTCCGTTTTCATCCACCTCATAATCGGTACCCTCTACACCCCAAAATCTGAGATTGTGAATATCCTGATCCAGAAGATCATTTACAAACTGTAATGCTCCTTCCACATCTTCACAGCTTGTTGTAATTGCAAGACCGCTCGACTCATTAAATGCCCCGCCTGAATTGTGCCACTGATTGTCACGGCCATCAATCGTAACCGGAACAGGAATATAATCGCAGCCCTGCTCATCCAGTCCAGCCTGTTTGATTGCATCATTTGCATTCGAGAAATCCCACCACTGATCAATCATTCCAAGTACACGTCCGGTAGAAAGTTTGGAAATATATTCATCGTAACTCTGTGTAAAGGATTCCGGATCTACAATTCCCTTCTGATACTCTTCATTCAGTTTTCGGAAGTAGGCAACCGCTGTATCCGAAGTGTTATAATCTAAAACGGTCAGTGTATCCGGATCTACCATACAGGATCCATCATTTGGATATCCGTCGAGGAACTGCGGGGCATTCTCCAGACAGAAATATCTCCAGTCGTCACAGAGGATGGTGTATGGAATATTTTCCGTTCCGTCTTCCATAGTCGGATTCGCTTCGTTGTAGGATTCAATCAGATTAAAGTAATCATCCATTGTTTTAATTTCCGGATAACCCGCCCATTTTAAGACTCTGGCCTGAATCCAGAATGCTTCATCATTATGTGTACATACTTTTTCTTCATTTTTAATGCAGCTAAACTGTGGAATCCAGTAAATATGGCCATCATCCTGTCTTAATTTTTCCCACTCAAGATCAGAGAACAGATTTTTAATATTAGGATAATCATCCAGATAGTCATCCAGTGCAACCAGTGCATCGGCATCATATAACTGCATCTGTCCGTTTCCGCCCTCAATAAAGTCCGGATACTCTCCTCCTGCGATCATGGTGCCAATAGCCTCAACATCCGTCTGACCCGTCAGCCAGGTTTCTTTTACCTTTGCGCCTGTTTTTTCTGCAATGATCTGCTGAACCTCATTATCATCATTGATTTCGGATCCCGGGACTGCAAAAAATGCGGTAAATTCTTTTATCTCTCCGTCAGAATCTCCCTTAGAGGAACTCTTTCCTCCTGCTCCACATCCTGCGAGCAGGGTTGCTGCCATTGCCGAGGCAAGCAGCATGCTTACAATTTTTTTTCTCTTCATCTTGTAATACCTCCCTTTGATAGTATTTATTTTATCAGTTTGCAGGTTTGAAACAATCGGATGAACTATAGTAAGAAACAGGGTAAATTATAGATCGTAGATACGCACTATAATTTACCCTGTTTCTTACTTCCTGTTTTCTTTAACTTCCCTGCTGCATCTGTTTTCGGAATCTGGCCGGTGTGCACCCTTTCACCTGAATAAAACGGTTTACAAAATAATCCAGATCATGATATCCTACTTCTTCTGCAATCTGCACAATTTTTTTATCCGTGCGGATCAGAAGGCCTGCGGCCTGCTCCATCCGGAAATTGTTCAGATAGTCCTTGAAGGAAAGACCATATTTTTTCCGAAACAGCTGCCCGAGATAGGCACTGTTGACATAGTATTTTTCACTGAGACCCTTCAGCGTGAGGTTGGCGGCATAATTCTCTTTGATTTCTTTTTCTACCATGCCGAGAACGCCCCTGGAAACGTTTTTTCGAAGCTGAGAAAGATAATCGCCGTATTCACATGCAAAGCGCGCCATATGCGCCTTACTGCCACGCAGGATACCATTCTCAAAGCTGCTTTCACTGATCAGCCGCAGGATTTCTTCCTGGTTTACGTCATTATCCTGCTCACTCGCCAGATGGATCAGTTGGAAAAGCAGATAATTGATATTCAGATTCATGCTCTCAGCATTCATTCCCATCTGACTCATTTCTTCATAAAACTGTTCTACTGCTTTCCGGATCTCCATGTGGTTATTCTGTTCAATGGTGGTAAGAAGCTGATCCAGCCCCTGTTTGCATAAGACCATTCCAGCCGCTGTAACCTGCACTTCATCCTCATAATAATAGATTTCTTTTCGTGCCCGGAACCCCTGAAAAGAGCGGAGCATACAGGCATTACCATACGATCTTGCCACATTGCTGATATCTGGTACTTTTTTCCCAACCAGCATAATAACCGGCTGTTTCGTATTATTGACAAGATATTGCCGGAATGCAGAAAGGTATGTTTTATCATCCATTCCCAGACGCTCCGCAAGGTTTTCAGAATATACAAAACCAATATCATATATTTTTTCATCCGCAGAAACATCAAATACACAGTGCTTGGCATCTTCTTTCAAAAATTCTCTGCAGCAGTCATACAGCTCTCTTTGAAAATTCCGCAGGTCTTTATCGCTCTGTTCTTCCAGATTGTTCGGCTGTTCTTTCTGAATCTCCACATAACGGATTCCCTGCGTATCTTTCATGTGTTTTTTTACGTAATTAAGATTGACATCATCGTATTTTCCATGGATTAAAGAGATCAGATGTCTCGAAAAATAGGCATGTTCCATTTCCTCATGTGCCTTTGATTCCTGTCTCTCCCGGTCTGATAATGCACGAACCTTATGCAACAGTTTTAACAGGGTTTCCCGGTCAACAGGTTTTAACAGATATTCCGTACATTTATTCTGCATGGCACGCCTTGCGTAATCAAACTCCGCATAACCGCTCAGAATAACAAAATACGCATCCGATATTTCTTCCCTTCGTATCTGCTCCAGTAATTCCAGACCTGTCATACCAGGCATCCGGATATCTGCTATGATAAGATCCACTTTTTCTTTTTTCAAATATTCCAGTGCTTCCAGACCGTTTTCTGCCGTCGCAGCAATTTCAAATCCTTCTTTTTCCCAGTCTATGATGACCTTAATTCCCTGCAGGATAAAGGGTTCATCATCAACCAACAGTACTTTTAACATTTTTCTCCTCCCTGCTCTACACTACATATACTCCAGGGGCATCCAGATTGTTATCAGTGTACCCACCCCTTCTTCTCCATCCAGATCGATCTTCACTTTATTTTCCGATACCATTTTCAATCTTAAACATGCATTGACAATTCCTACCCTTCCTTTCTTTTTCAGCATCTCAATGTCTGCGTTTCTCATGTTTTCCAGAAGTTCCTGCCTTTTGCCTTCTTCCATTCCGTTCCCAGTATCTTCTATTTCCATGCAGATCAGCTCGTTTTGTTCATATACTCTTACAAAAATCCAGCCTGGAGACGCTTTACTTTCAATTCCATGCACACATGCATTTTCTACGAATGTTACCAGCGTAAGTTTTGGAACCTTTCTTTTTCTGCATTCTTCATCAATCTCAATCTGATAACTCAGTCTTTCTCCGAAACGATATTTCTGGAGTGCCAGATACGCCTTTACAAATTCCACTTCCTGTTCAATCGTCACAGAGTCCTCGCCCCATTCGACATACTGTCTTTGCATGACAGCCAGTTTTTCAACCATATCCGCTGTTTCATTCTCATTTTTCAAAATGCTGTGCATGCGGATGCTCTCAAGTGCATTAAACAGAAAATGAGGATTAATCTGGCTGTGAAGGGCAAGAAGTTCTGCATTTTTGCGGCTGACAAGCATCTCCTGCTCTACGAGTTTGTTTTTATAAACTGTCTGAATCAGCTCATTTGTCCTGGCCGCCATTCGATTGTAGCTTCGAATCATACTTCCGATTTCATCTTTTCCGCCTTCATGACGCATCGGTACAAGCTGTTCGGAATCCACGCTTTTAAACACTTCATTCAGCTCCGTAATACGTTTTGTGAACGAATGATTCAGGATATGTACAAAAAAGAATGGCAGAATCGCATTAATCAGGATCAGAAGCAGAATACTCGGTAAATCATGAGCAATATTCGCAATCGCGTTCTCCCCCGTACGTCTGACATACACCTCAAGTTCCGTACCATACAGATTGACCGTCTGATGATATCCCTTCTTTATTTTATCATCCAGTTCTTCAAAGTCTGAACCTGTGCTTCCATGTTTCGTATTGGAAAGTACAATCTGATTCTCCTCACAGATCAAAACTTCGTTGTCAAAATTCATTTTCTGAAGCGTACGCATCATGTTCCCATAGTCAAATTCCAACTGCAGCATTTTTTCCTGATCTCCTGAAAAAAAATCGAGTTTTTGAAGAAATACCACCTTGCGTTCCTCTGCCGTTCCGGATCTGTTTTTGTCATAGACAAAGAAAAAACCTTTTGTTTCCCCACTCTGGTTCAGTTTCTGATACGCCTGCGTTTCTTTCAGATCCTCTATATTACCTACTTTTCCTCCCTTCACAATGGTGTCATTGTTCGTATACATCGTAAATACAATCTGATTCATTCCCAGCAGATTTTCTAACAAAGTATCCTTGAAAAACTCCTGGTATTCCATGATATACTGAGCAGAGGTATCATATTTTCTGGATAGAAAATCATCAATATATCTGCTGGTATAGATCGTTTTTGCCATTTCTCCTGCATTATTTACCACGCTGCTGATGTTGTAGCTTACCGCATTTGCAATGTTGGTCATATCATGTTTCTGCTTTTCCATCTCGGAATTTCTTATGATTAAAAAAACCACGCTGTCCGTAATGATCAGCGGAAGCAGTACGCAAAAAATATATAAAATGTATAATTTCTTTTTGACCGTAAAGTCATCCATCCGTTTTTCAATTTTTTGAAGCAACTCTTTCATTCTCAGAACCTCTCACGTGAATCAGGGAGCAGACACTGCCTGCTCCCTTCTGGATTTTCCAATGTCATCTTTCACACAGTTATCTTATCATATCCAGATTTAGATTGGAATTCTGTTTTCAGTTCTCTTCTTTCAATTTTTTCTCTTGTGATCTCTGTTTTACTGTATTATGATAATATCAAATTTACAGCAGTCCTCCGGAGGCAATATTATGATTGAACATTTAGACGGGATTCACGAAACCGTAACGTATAAAGAGAACAGCAGTCTGCGGCTTTTTGTAAACACAGACTGCGAGGACTATCCCATTCACTGGCATACTCCCATGGAAATCATTATGCCTCTGGAAGGGACTTATACGGTTTTCCTCGGGGATAAACCTGTTCTTCTTCAGGAGGGCGACATTATTTTCATCTGCCCTGGGATCCTTCACTCTCTTGTGGCACCGGAAAACGGAAAACGAATTATTCTGCAGATTGAATGGTCGGTTGTGTCAAAAATCCGCGATCTCAATTCCATCCTCGCGCTGATTTCCCCGGTTCTCACTCTTACTCCTCAGACCGCTCCTGACATCTATTCCGATATTTATCATCTTATCTGCCAGATTCTTTCGGAATATGAAGAGGATTCCTTTCTTTCGGAAGCTGTTATCTATGCGCGCATGCTTGATATTCTTTCTCTGATCGGCAGATACCAGGCCTTTGCATCCTGCCGTTTTGATGCCGGACCGCAAAAGCAGAAAGAATATCTGGATCGTTTTCTTTCCATCTGCAATTATATTGATGAACACTGCACGGAAGATCTTTCTCTTGACCAGGTTGCAAAAACAGCAGGCTTCAGCAAATACCACTTTACCAGACTGTTTAAGCAGTTTACAAATACCACCTATTACAAATACCTTAATCGCAAAAGAATTGATCATGCCATGCTGCTCTTATCCGATCCCGATATTCCTGTCACGGAGGCAGCACTTCAGTCTGGTTTCTCCAGTCTTTCCACCTTTCTTCGCGTCTTCCGTTCTGTCAAACAATGTACGCCTACGGAATTCCGCGATATGTATATTCATCCGGAAAAGCAGCAGAAAAATCCCTAATTCCTGCTGCTGCAGGTAAACCATGCAAAGTCTGCATGGTTTTTGCTTTCCATTCCATTAGAAGAAGCATACATGCCGATGGTACATCCGACAAAACCACCTGCCTCTTCTGTTGTGTACGGAAGAAGACTGATTTCCTCTGCCGCACATTCCCAGCCATTTTCTGACGCAATCCATACTTTTGCCGTCTGATCATGGCATTGCAGGCGTATTTTCAGCAGTTGTTCCGTCTCTCCTGGCAGTAAAACTTCTGCTGCTTTCGTTTCTGTTCCTTTGATACACGTTACAACACGAAAAACTTTCTGTTCCTGCTTTTTTGCGATTTCCATCCTCAGATGATTCTCATAATTCTGGTAAAGAACCAGACCTGCCGTTTCCTTCTCGTTTTCCGGCACAAAGAAAACTCCTGTTTCCGCTTCAAAGCGATAGCTTTTCTGCCGTAATCCAAGATAGGAGCAATAGGCTGCTTCTGCAATACTTTCTTTTCGGGGATACAACCGCAGCATTCCCTCTTTTTCTTTCAGCGAATAAATGGTTTCATCACACCCGCCAATTCCAATCAGTCTCTGATCCAACTCTTTATCCCAGAAATGAATCTGATCACATTTTGTAACTTCCTGTGCAAAGCGATATTCTTCCATTGGGATTTCCACCTGCTCTTCCAGATGTCCCACTCCAGGCGCAATGACCGGCCATCCATTTTCCCATATCACTTTAGCAAGAAATGTCTCTCTGCCCATACTGCTGTGTTTTCTGCACGGCCGTGAAGCAAGCATTACTACATACCAGTTTCCATGTCCATCATCTACAAGATCTCCATGGCCTGCATAAATCACCGGATAATCCATTCCCAGATTGCGATGTGTAAAAATGGGGTTCCTCGGGCATCCTTCAAACCACTGAAACAGTTTTCTGCTTCTGGCAACTGAGATACTGTGTTCCGGACCTGTACCGCCCTCTGCATGCATCAGGTAATAATATTCTCCGATTTTGTAAATATGCGGCCCTTCCGGCCAGATGCAGTCTTTTACCGCACCTTTCCAGATTGTCATGCTTTCTCCTGTCAGTTTCATGGTGTTCAGATCAAGTTCCTGTACCCAGATTTCCCAGTCCCCATTATATCGCACACCTTCCGGGTTTGGTCTTGTTCCGCAGTAATAGCATTTTCCATCCTCATCAAAAAACAGGCTTGGATCAATTCCTGCTGCTTCTTCACCAAGATAATACGGATCTGACCAGGGACCCTCCGGCTTTTTCGCTGTAACAATAAAATTTCCGCCGTAGCTTACGTTTGTTGTTATCATATAAAATAATCCTTCATGATAACGAATCGTCGGTGCAAAAATACCTCTTGAGATTTCACTTCCCTCTACTGGAAGCTGCTCCTTCCGGTTCAGAATATTTCCGATCTGTTCCCAGTGTGCCAGATCTCTGCTGTGAAAAATCGGAACTCCCGGGGCATAAACAAAACTTGAATTTACAATATAGTAATCATCCCCCGCCCTGCAAATCGACGGATCCGGATAAAAACCGGATAAAATTGGATTATTTGCCGTTACCATAACTTTCTCCTTTACTGTACATACCCGAATCCAAGAATCGTAAACTGTTTATTCCTGTCTTCTTCTGGTATTGTAATTCTCACGATATGTTTCTTACTCTCTTCCTCCTGGAAAAGAATGACCGCATTGCAATGCAGCCAGTTATTGATATGCGGATCCGCTGTCATACAGTATCCTCCATCTACGGAAATCTCTGCTTTTCCCGTATAAATTTCACCGGAATCTTTAAAAACAAGAAGCAGACTTCTGCAGGTTATCGTCATTTCGAAATAGTTTTTATCGGAATTGGTGCCATCATACATCCAGTTATACGGGAACTGCGGCACAGGTGTAAGTTCTGCGTCCATTTCGACGCTCTGCAGTTCCCTGTCCACGGCTGTAAATCCACCTTCATCAATTTCGGCTCCTCTGTATCTGTCTTTTCGATCCAGCAGACGAACTGTTTCAAAACTCTTTCCGATTGCGGGTGGCTCGCTCATGCATTCTTTCAGTCGTTCTTCCGCCTTCATCTGTCTTTCCAGTGTTTCACCCCCACATTGATTCCTGAGATCGCATTGTTCAAACAAATACTGCAGACAGTCCGCCATAATCGTGTGCCCCATATTGTTTGGATGAAACATATCATAAAAGAACTGATTTTTTGTCAGAACCCGTCCCTGTCCTTTTGGCATCTGAAACTGCGGGCTTACGGCATCCCGTATACTGACCATCGGAAGATCATAGCAGTATCCCACCGGTTTCAGGCGTTCCTGAAGATTCCAGTCATTTGCAAAAACAGAAAACAGAAGCACTACAGCAGGCTTCCAGGGAAGATTCAGCACTTTACGTACAAGGCTTTCATAGCAGTCCCCCTTTGTTTCATCCCCTTCATCATTAACAGCAAATTCGATCACTACAAGATCCGGCTGTTCCTCTCCGCGCAGAACATCTCTGTCAAAGCGGATCATCCCCAACTCAGAAGGGGTGCCTCCCACTCCTGCTTTTATCAATCTGACATTATCCTGTGCTGCAAAGCGCTTCTGAAATAATTGGCAGGACTGATAGGCGTAACATTTTGTATGGATCGGAATTGCTCCCGCCCCCTGCGTGATAGATCCGCCGATATATGCAAGCGTAACTTCTTTTCCGTCTCTGGCTTTTTCAATTACTCTCTGTATCCGGCAGGTATTTCCGAAATTCATCAGAGATCTTTGTATCATTTCCCTGTATTCTTCCGAACGAATATCTATTTTTTCTTCTGCGGTTTCTTTCGGTGCATCATATCCATCATTCAAATAAAGTCTTACACTTGCTTTTCCCAGCAATTCCGGTGTCTGAAAGATAAATTTTATCTGCCCCGGAATATCATCATCTTCTGTCCATGTATAATCGGACAGATCTATTTTTCTCTCCATTCCATCTCCGGGCAGTTTGGTTTTCAGATTCGTTCCCCCTCCATAGAGATCCTTTTTTCCATACATCTGAAACACAAATTCAACAGACTCTCTGGGATCATCCAGTTCCACAGAGATTCCGATGCTGTGTACCAGTTTTCGAAATCCTTCTACGTTCTCCAGTAAAGCCAGTTCCTCCTGATCTGTGATATTTCCGGCAATCTGTGCACTGTTGATCAGTCTTCCGTCACTCTCATACACGAACTGGATTCCGGTTCCATCTTCCTGTTTTGATCCAAAAATTTCTTTGTCCTTTAAAATATAAAAATAGGGTCTCATTTTTTCCGGATCTCTTGGCGCCTTCGGTCCTTCCATCCTTATTATTCCTCCTGCTTTTCCTGTGTTAACTCAAGATAACTCCATTGTAACAGAACTCCCGGTGCTGTACACCGGGAGAAACTATAGGAAACCTTCCTGCAAAATATATGATTTTATTACCGATAGATCCGGTAATTTCCTGACAAAGCAAGCATTGCAAAAAGATACAGAAAATTATCATAATACCGTCTCTCGCCTGTCCGAAGCGGTGTATTCCAGAAACGTCTTACACATTCCTCTGCATACGGTCCGTCTGCGGCAAGTGAGGCCTGTGCATTTACCGCAATAATTGCCGTCGGATGAAGTGCTTTTTCTTCCAGCCTGGTGCCGTCAGTCAGAAATACCCCATCCCAGTGTTCCGCCTGTTCTTCACAGTAAAATTGCTGCAGCTTATTGGCATTTTCCGTCTGCCAGGGATCCGCGTCAAACCAGAGATGATCCATTCCGATATTGGCAATCGTACGATATGCATCGCTGTAGTACCAGTCATGACGGCCGAAAATCTCCTGATGCTGTGCATGCGGTGTTCCGTCATAATCTGCATATTCCGCAGATAATCCAGTTCGGAAGTGACATGCCGTGTGAAGATATTTTCGGCTTGCGTCCGCTGCCTTTTTCCAGAATTCATGATCGCAGGGATCTGCCCACAACGCAAACAGCTCATAAAAGTGCGGCAGATGATAGGATGGATCACTGAACTCAAAAGAGGTAACAAATTTGATCAGATGATTTTCCGGATTCCACATCGGCTCTCCCGGATGCCCTGGCTCTCCCTTATGAACACATTCCCGTAAAATCGCTCTTGCCTCGCTGCTGTAATTGAAAATGCCTTCTCCATCTCCCCATCTCTTTGAAGCAAAAAAGAGCGCCATTGCAAAATATTCTTCTCCGTCCGGCGCCGGTCCGTCCGCGTTTCTTGTACCATCGACAGCACACGACCAGACAAAATAATTCTTCCCCGGACCATCCTCGATATACATATACGTCCGTACCCATTTCCATAAACGGTCAAATTCCTGTTTCCGGTTCATCTGGACGCACACCATCATTCCATATGACATGCCCTCCGTTCTGACATCATGATTTCCGGTGTCCTCCATGTATCCCATGTCCGCACCTGCTTCATGATAGAAACGCTCTTCTTCACTTCCATAAAAGATTGTTTCAAATGTTTCTTTCACTCTTTTTTCAATTTCCTCTTCGGAATATCCACACTCTTTAAAAATATTGCGGTATACTCCTGTTTCATATGCTCCTGCCATATTTTATTTTTCCTCCTGTCTGCCGTGATACGTTTCTGCCGGTCCAAGATAACTTTCTTCCGGCTTTTCCCCCATCGGATAAATCACGATTTTTTCGAGAACGAAGCCGGGTGTCACATGATAGACCCGAAGTGTATTGAACCCTGCTCTGCATTTTATCGAAACTGTTTGTCTTCGAATCTGACTCAGAACACCTTCTGCCCATTTCTCTGCCTGATCACCGACCTGATAATCTTTCTCCACTGCGTTTACGGTTTCTGTCATCTCTTCATTTATCCTGACCGCATAAAGAAGTTGATTCTCTCTGGTAACCGGATTGGATGGCTGCATATAGAATTCTGCTTCATATGTTCCGCTTTCTTCCAAAACAAATTGATACTCCAGATACGGCGCATCCTGTCCCGGAACTGTGCAGGCATCGGATGGAAATGCCTTCATCGCTGAATTCGTCTTTCCATATCCCTGCAGATTTTCAAATTTTACCTGTCTGTCTTTGTAATTTCCAGGAACAGAATTTACATAATGTGCCGCTTCGATGCTGAGATACCCCATTGTATCCACAAATACATTTTTCTTATCCTGTAGATTTCCTGTATAAACCGGCACTGTAATCTCACATTTTCCTTCCGGTGTTGCAATCTCGAGCGAATCCTGAATAGTATCCTGGTTCGTTTCCGGTAATCTCTGTTTTATCAAGGTAAGATTCAGCCGCACTTTCTTCTGGCTCACGCCATCCAGCCATCCTTCCATCGGCTCCACAGACAGCCAGCCCGGTTTTTTCAGAACTTTGTACTCTGCCTTTAAATCACTCCGGCTATATAGGGTGACGGATGCTCTGGTACAGTCCGGATTTAAGAAATCCTTTAATTTCATCGTGTTATCCAGCCACGGGCTTCCTTCCGCATGCTGCGCCGTGCCGTCTGCTGCCACAAGGATGGATCTTTTCTTTAATGGTATGACCCGCATAACGACTGGATTCCTGCATTCATCTTCATTCCAGTGTGTAAATCCAATATGCTGTGACATTCCCATTCCATACCATCTTCCCTGATCCATCTGATGATACATTTCCACAGCTTTTCGATCCTGTTCCATGCATCTTTCCACTTCATCCCCATAATCATTGGCACAGACCGCACCAAGATTAGCATAATAATGATTCCAGCCTGCAAGAATCTGCATCTTCACAAGATTCATTGTCCCAAATGCCGGATAATATACAAGCGCGATAAATGCGGACAGATTCTGCGGATTCGTTTTTTCAATTGTTTCATATACGTCCTGCAGTTTTTTCAAAAGCTGCTCTTCTTCTTCGAAGATCCTGCTGCTTTCCTTTTCCTGCACCGGATGATACGTCTCCGGGTTCAGTGCTTCCGGCCTTCTTCTGTGGATGATTTTTGTGTACTGCTCTAAAATGTCTGCAATAGTGTCCTGTGTCTCTTCTTCCACAGAACCGAATTGCTGTCTCACCCACTTTCTGGTGTACTCCTGCGTGCAGTTAAGCGCCCTGCTTCCCCAGCGATCAAAGTCATACGCCATGTCCAGAAAAAAGCTCAGTGGAAATTCCTGTGTGGCGATGTCTCCGACATTTACCATCCAGAGTTCCCGCACACCAAAATCGTATGCCATACTCATCTGCTCCCAGATTTTCGGCAGATAAGAACTGTTGATCCACTCATAGGAAACCGGCCATCCGTGGTAGTCCAGATGATAATACATACCATAGCCGCCCGCATGTTTTCGCATCTCTTCTGTTGGAAGTGTCCGGAGATTTCCATAGTTATCATCACAGAGCATCAGAATCACATCCTCTAACTCCTCTGCTCCCATTAGTCCCTTTGTTTTTTCATTTCCATAGAAAAATTCTTCTACTTCTTTGTATAAGGCTATCATGCGCGGAACCTTGGTCAGATCAGGATTTACACGTTCCTGAATCAGTTTTTTCTGCGTTTTCAGTACATCCCGCAGCAACTGAATATTATCTTCCAGTGTTGCATTCTTTCCCATGATCGCAGTATCCGCTTCTCCACGCATGCCGACGGTGATTACATTTTCAAACTTTCCGCTTCTTTTCAGTCCATCTTCCCAGAATTTTGTAATTCCCTCTCTGTTTGTTCTGAAATTCCAGGCATCTCCGTAAACAGAATTCTTACCTCTGAGATATTTGTATTCTTCCCCCTGCCTTAAGCACGGCTCATGATGTGACATTCCCATAATAATTCCGTATTCATCTGCAAGCTCCGCATTTAAGAGGTCCGGTCCATCATCTGCAAATCTTGCGCTCCACATAGCCGGCCAGAGATAATTTCCTTTTAATCTGAGTAAAAGTTCAAATACATGATCATAAGCTTTTGCATTAAAGCCGCCAAAATTATGATTGCACCAGTTTCCAAATGCCGGCCATTCATCATTAATAAAAAATCCCCGGTATCTGACGGATGGCTCTTTGCTGATACAGGCCATGTCTTCCCTCAGTTCTATCTTTTCCTGCTTTGGCGGCATCAGTCCGCACCAGTCGACAAACGGTGAGACTCCCAGCATTTCCGATAAATGAAAAAGGCCATAAATCGTTCCTCTTTTGTCGCTCCCGGCAATTACAAGAAGGTTCGATTTTGTCCTGTTTTTTATTTCAGGAAAAATCCATGCATAGCATTCTCTCTTTTGTTCCAGCTCTTTTAATTCCGCACTCCCGGCTTCTTCCAGCTTTTTCAGGAAGCTGCTTTTTCCTTTCGTCGCGGCAATGATCGTCCAGTCCTCCCCGCTGCTTTCCAGTGTTTCCGGTATCTCTTTTTCTACCAGAATCTGCGGTTTCTTTCCCGATACAAGTTCCACATCGTGTGCTACCTTTTCCGTAACTCTGATTACGCCCGGAAAGGCACTTTGCTCCAGACAAATTCTCATAGGATTCCCTCCCGTATTTTATAAAAAGCCCCCATCTGTTTACTGGTTATCACCATTGTAAACAAATAGGGGCCTTCGGACTATTTAGTTCTTGTCATTCAATATGCAAAAATTGCTATTCTTTTTGTTCATTCGTTGATCGAGCTCTTTCTGTAAATCCTCAAAATAGCTCTGTGGATCGCATGCGTTGTATGCTTCCATATAGGAATTCCATGTTTCTTCAAAATTCTGTGCCAGAATCACCTGCGGAAGCCACCGGTGTTTTACTTCATCCATCCGTTCCAGTGTCTGTCCTGCCTGTGTATTTGATGTCAGTGAATTGGTATACGAATACATGGGATACCACACTCCCGGCGCATCATTTCTCCCAAGCATATCTACATAGTTTGTTACTCCATACGCCTCAAAACATTCCTGTATATCCCGGGGCTGGCTTTTCCAGAATTCTACCGGTTGATTTTCCGGCGAAAATGCATTGATTCCATCTGACAGCATTCCTTCACTCCTTGGAAAATAGGAATATGTACAAAAATGCGTCTTTTTCAGTTTCCGATCATTTACCCTTACGCCCTGCTCCTCATTCAGATAAAATATTCCGTTTTCGTCTATCGAATAATCCAGATTTTCTTCTCCCCAGAAACGTAATTTCGTAATCTCCGGATCAAGGAGGTTATTTACAAACTGCATTGCCCCTTCCGGGTCTTCACAGGAAATGGTAATAGAAAGTCCTGACGCGGTATCCAGCTCTGCTGATCTTGCCGTATGCCACTGATTCTTTACTTTTTTGTCTATTGTTATCGGAAGTGGCACATAATCACATCCATAACTGCGCAGATTTCCGGAATCATACGCTGTCTGTATGGCATAATAAAACTGCCATCTTTGATCCACCATACCAAGAACAGCACCTGTGGACAGCTTATCCAGATATTCTTCATAAGTATCCAGAAATGTTTCCGGGCTGATCATTCCTTTTTTGTATTCTTCATTTAATTTCTGATAGTATCTTTTGGCTGTCGGTGTTGTATTATAGTCAATGACCTGCAGTGTATCTGGATCTACGATGCAGCTCCCATCATTCGGATATCCATCCAGAAATTGAGGAACATTCTCCAGACAAAAGTATCTCCAGTCATCGCATAAAATAGCAAACGGAATATTCGGTGTTCCATTTTCCAGACAGGGATTTGCTTCCTGATACCGTTCCAGAAGATCAAAATATTCATCCACCGTCGTGATTTCCGGATAGTCTGCCCATTTCAAAACTCTTGTCTGAATCCAGAAAGCTTCTCCGCTGTGGATTACTTCCGTGTCCTGTCCCTGTGAAACTCCGAATTGTGGAATCCAGTAGATATGTCCGTCTGCCTGCCGAAACAGGTCCCACTGTTCCTCTGTCAGATAATTTTTTATATTGGGATAATTGTCCCAGTATTCGTCAATGGGAATCAGTGCTCCTGCATCATATAATTTACTTTCGCCGGAAATAAAATCCGGATACTCGCCGGCTGCAATATAAGCATTCAGTGCATTATCCTTTGTCTGTCCTTTCAGCCATGTTTCTTCACAATCGGCTCCGATCTGTTCAGCGATCTTCTTTTTCATATCATTATCCGAAGTGATCTCTTCCCCTGTTGTTGAAAAAAAGGCCGTATAATGACGGATCTGATTTCTGCTGTTCTGGCTCTGGTACAGGAGAGCAGCTATTCCAGCTATCATCAGACTCCCTGCCAGTAATAATATTGTTGTTTTTTTCTTCATTCTTTTCCCCTGTCTCATTTCCTCTTTCTATTTGTTATAATAAGCACCTGATATTCTGCAATAATACTTGCTAAAAATAACACCTAGGCCTCTGGCTTAGATATTGTCATTATTGTTTTTATTTTATTGCTTTCTACTTCTTGCACACCAAGGGCAGCCCCATGTTAGCCACTTCAATTAAATAAGCAAGCTAAAACCTGTAATAAAAAGAGCCTGACGCATCAGGCTCTTTCAAGGTGTTGTCCGAAGACGGCCACCGCAATTCATAACTATAATGTACCACACAGGGTGAAATCCTGCAAGAAATTTTAAGAGTTATATGTTTTTCCTTTCAGCAGTTCTGCCGCAAGTGCCTCATTGATATCATCGGACAGATTGTTTTCCTCCGGTTTGCCGAAATATGTTTCCATTGCATAGCTTAAGGTATCAAACGCACCGGAAATGACCTACTGGAATGGTACAGACATCGAATATTCTGGATCCAGGAACGCAACGTCTGCCTGTGCAAAAATGATCTTACAGCAGTTGGAAACCAAACCGCCCTGTTTTATTCGTGGATCTTTCTGATATTGCACATTTTAACAAATTCCGGATCAAAATGCTTGACCGCAGTTCCCTGATAGCCAAGATCCAGTGAACTGATTTTCTGCATCTCCTCTTCAGTCAGTGTAAAATCCCATATCTGGAAATTCTCTTCGATTCTCGCTTTGTGAACCGATTTCGGAATGACCACAACGCCGCGCTGCACATTCCAGCGCAGAACAACCTGTCCTACGGTCTTTCCGTGTGCGGCAGCGATTTCTTTTACCATCTCGTTGTCAAACGGATTGTGGCGTCCTCCGCCGAGCGGTGCCCATGCCTCCGGCACGATCTGGTACTCTTCCATGACTTTTAATGCAGACTCCTGTGCGAAGTACGGATGCATTTCAATCTGGTTTACCATCGGACGGATCGCTACCGTTTCCAGTTTACGGTATCCTGCCATGAAATCACCTGCAGGCTGATGGATAAACATCAGATCGATGTAGTCGGTTCCAAGCAGTTCCAGACTCTTTTCTACGGTTCCTTCTGTCAGATACTGGCTTGCCCAGATTTTGGTGGAGATGAAAATGTCCTCTCTTGCCACACCGGATCTTTTGATTCCGCGTCCGACCGCGCGCTCATTCATGTAAGCCTGTGCCGTGTCGATCATGCGGTATCCGCAGGCTAATGCGTCCACAACCGCCTGCTCTGCCTGGTCTGGTGTCATCATAAAAGTTCCGATTCCCACTGCCGGGATCTGTACCTGATTGCTTAATGTAAAGTTCATCATCATAACCTCCCTGTTTTATTTTGATGTGTGATATTTTGTTATTTCCCTGTCTTTGTAGCTTTAGCTTATCACCCGGGAGTTGCTACCGATCAAGGACTTTTTTTAAAAAATTTCTAAAATCTAATCGTTCATTCCTATTTCGTATCGACTGAAATATTTACAAAAACGTCATATCATGAATTCCGTTGTCCATGATATGACGTTTTTCCTCTCAGCATTCGGTTTTCTATCTTTTTATCTTTTCAATCCTGCACTCATGTTCTTTCGTCTTTTTATTGTAGTTAATTCCCACCAGAAGAATATTTCCTGTATATTCCAGAATAGAATCCGGATATTTTTTATCCCAGATCTGCTCTATGGCGGTATCTGTGCTTTTGTTCCACTTAAGTTCTACCAGCAGCGCCGGATAACTTGTTCTGTATTCCGGTTTCGGAAGATAAACAAAATCTGCAAAACCGCGTCCGGTCGGCAGCTCTCTTACGGGTTGGAAATAATACTGCATAGAGCTTAAATATGCTATCGTAAGCACGCTGCTCAGGGAATTTTCATCATTATATTGGATCACCGAACTGTACTCCTGATGAATTCGCTCTATCCCATCTGCTACCGCTTTTTCATCCATATCCAGGGTTGCATCCAGCAAATCTGCGGATTCCTTCTGAAAAGTAATCATTTCATTCCATTTATTGCGTTTCACCGCATTGTTTAATTCATGTCTGATTTCCTCATTTGGAATAAAAACCTGCTCCCTGTCCTGATCGTAAGCCAGATATCCCAAGTGGATCAGATACGTCAGTACATCATCCCGGTTGGCGAAGCTTACGGTATCATTCTGGAAAGATGTCACATCCACATCCACGGCGGCCCCCGACATCATTTCTATAATTGCCGCCCGCAGTCCGTCGAAATTCATGTTAATCAGTGGCACGATTGCTTCATAGCTGCCGGTATTGGACCAGTAGCTTTTATATTTTCCATTCAGCATCAGGCTGACAACGGCTTTTGGATTATATACCTGATACCCTTCCAGAGAATATCCATCATACCATAATTTCACCTGCTCATAGATCTGTCCGTACCTGTCGCATAAATCATGCACTTCCTCTTCTGTAAAGCCAACATACGGTGCCATTCTTCCTGCATCCAGCATGGTAAATTCTTCAAAATTGTTGAGGGCGGACTGTGTCTTTAATTTCTTGATCGGCAGAATTCCTGTCAGATACGCCAGTGCAATATATTTTGACGGTTCCGATCCTTTGAACATGCCTCTTAAAAAATCAATATATTCTTCCTGCACTTTATGGTTCTGCGCTTCATCTCGGATCAGTACATCCCATTCATCGATGATGACAACAAATTTGTTTCCCGCAGCAGCCTTAATATAGGACATCGCCCCATAAACCGTCTTCACAGTATCCGGAATCAGTTCTCCGTATTTTTCCTTCAGTTCCTGCAGAATTCCGTTATTGATATATTCCACAACGCAATCCGCATTTCCGGCATCCATCATGCACCACTGGACATCAAAATGAATCACATCATACTGGTTCAGATGTTTTTCAAAGGACTCCGCCTTATGAATCGCATAGTCCGCAAACAGTTCTCTGGAATCACTGCCTTTGCTGTAATATGCCGACAGCATCTCCGCTGTGATTGACTTTCCGAAACGCCTCGGACGGCTGCTGCAGATAAATTTTGATGTAGTACTGATCACTCTGTTGGTATATTCCAGAAGCGGTGTTTTATCTACATAGATTTCTGAATGAATGACTTCCGAAAATGCTTCATTTCCCGGATTTAAAAATCTTCCCATGGCGGCCTCCTTCCTGTTCACATTGTGATCTTTCCTGTATTCATTATACACGGAAAGAACTCCGATGGGTAGACTTTATCCTGCAAAAAATGCTGCACCACAGATTCTCCCAAACAATCAAAAAACAGAGCGAAAATCTCCTGGACTTTCACTCTGCTTTTGCTTCTTTTACAGTTTTGCGCGGAAGAACGCACAGATTTCGTCCCACACTTCCTTCTGGAAGAAACGAAGATCTGCGTGGTCGGCATCCTCGATCGAAAGCAGTGTGACGTCACATCCCGCTTTTTCCAGTTCGTCGTGCAGTTCCTCTCCCTGTCCGAACGGAACAGTATGGTCATTCTCTCCGTGGATGATCAGAAACGGCGGTGCGGCTTTTGTCACGAAGCTGACCGGACAGCATGCGAGTGCTTCTTCCGGATGGCGCATCACGTTTTTGCCCATCAGAAGGGATTCCGGAGATGCCGCACACTGCTCCGGATCACTGTACGGGAATCCGCGGAAATCGGTCGGCGGGTACCACGGGCAGGCGGCCTGTACGGCACTGGAATATTCCAGATTTTCTCCCACATCATAAACGGGATCTGTCGCAAGCGCTGCCATGCAGGTCAGATAACCGCCCGCAGACTCTCCCATCACACCGATGCGGTCCGGATCAATGTTGAAGCGATCGGCATGTGCACGCAGATAACGGATTCCTGCTTTCACATCCTGCAGCGATGCCGGAAATTTTGCCTCATTACTCGTGCGGTATTCTACCGATGCAACAACGAATCCCTGCTGTGCCAGTACGGACAGATAGGCAAGATGTGCCGAGCGGTCCATCTGGATCCAGGCCCCTCCGCAAATCCATACCACACACGGGTATTTTCTGGTGTTATCCCGCGGGTAAATCAAATCCAGCTTCAAATCCTGCACCGTGTTTCCAAACCAGGCATCCGCCTGTGCAAATGTAATTCCTGTTGTGACGCAGAATTGTGGTTTTTCTGCTTCTACCTGAATTCTTCTTCTCATGTAATAAAACCCCCATATTTCTGTTTTCCTGACCGTTTGTCGCAGCCTCTGGCCGGAAATCACCTTTTTTGTTTACTTCTCATCCATTGCTTTTTTGATCGCGCCAAGCAGCTCCTCATACGTCTCATACGCCGGGATCTGCGGATAGTCGGCTTTGATTTTATCGGTCGAGCGGAACAGAAAACCTGCCTTACTTGCCTGAATCATGCCAAGGTCATTGTAGGAATCGCCGCTTGCGATCGTCTCAAATCCGATGGACTGCAGTGCTTTTACGGTGGTGAGCTTCGACTGCTCGACTCTCATCTTAAAACCTGTGATCTCTCCGTCGTCTGCGACTTCCAGGGAGTTGCAGAACAGGGTCGGATAGCCAAGTTTTTTCATCAGCGGTGCGGCAAACTCCGTGAAGGTGTCGCTGATCAGAATCACCTGGGAGAAGGTGCGCAGCTCGTCGAGGAACTCTCTTGCGCCCGGCAGCGGATCAATTTTTTCAATCGTAGCCTGAATTTCTTTCAGTCCAAGGCCATGCTCTTTTAAGATTCCAAGTCTCCATCTCATCAGTTTATCGTAATCCGGCTCGTCGCGTGTCGTTTTTTTAAGTTCCGGGATTCCGCTTGCCTCCGCAAACGCGATCCAGATTTCCGGTACCAGTACTCCTTCTACATCCAGACATGTAATATACATTGTTATGATCCCCTTTCCTGCGCTGCCCGCCTTGTTTGCCGACGGGGTTTTGTTTTTTTTCACAGCATCACTTTACCACACTATATCATAGAATCCATATCACTGCAAATTAAAATCACGTTTTATTTTTTTATACGTATATATCTCTCTAAAATTACATTCTTTTTACAAAATCGTTGTTTTTTACAAATTCATATATTTATTTATATGTTTTTTGACTATTGATTTATTTTTTATATATTTATATAATAATTACAAGCATTTTTATTAATTTTCTATTTTATCATCCATATTAACGAACGAATTTACTTTTCAGATAGTGCACTAATCTAAGGATAAATAAAAAACTAAAACCATCCAACAATACTTATGAAAGGAGACCACTCATCATGAAAAAATTAAAAACATGTCTTGCATTTTTTATTTGTTGTATTCTGTCCTTAAATATGGTAATTTGCAATGTAAAGGCAGATAATAATGTTGTTCTATCTAACAAAGCATATCTATTAAAAACCGGAATGCCACAAAAGGAAATAGAAAAGCTGGATGATGACGTCATGCAGTTCATTGTGGATGACTTAAAAAGTGGAGGTAAACATTTTGAATATATTAATTCAAATATCGAAAATCAAATATCGATACTCAGTAGCGAAACTTTAACCGGTATTTCCTTTACTGCATCAGCTTTTAAAAATGCATCAACCATTTATATCTATCCAACATACGAGTTTACTTCTAATAAACAACCTCGCGGAAAAGACAGTTTTTCTTTTCAATTAGGCGCTGCTATGAGACCGTATGAATATGGTGGAAAATTATGGTACAAAGATAATACTATGAACGATTGGAAAGTCGGTGGAACTCTTACTGCAAATAATCAGCAATTATCTGGTGCTGAATTTTCAGGGAGTCAACTAGGAACACCCGACTATGCCATGAAGCTTAAAGGTGTTACATACTGTCACGCTACTGCAGGTAATAGCAGTGATAAAAGAATTGTAATGGGATACTTATATAATCCCCAGAAAACCGGCTACAGTATCTCTTTTTCCTACAACGGTGGTGGAATTAGCTACTCTCCATCAGGAACAGCCTATACTGCATATAAAACAATGAACCTAAGTTATTAAACTTTCATTCACCACATACAAGTACATTTAATTTCTAATTACTCTTTCAAAGTAACAATTTGCCTATCCAGAAGCACAAATTTCTCTGATAGGCAAATTGTGTTTAAGGTATTTTCAAGTAATTTAAGTAAAATCATGAGCAAGTCGCCATTACTCGTAGAAAAACGGGCAGATTATGAATGTTTTAGGAATTGCAGGAACAAAAAGTACAGAACAACCATTCAAAAAAACTTTTAAATCCGGCATCAACTGAATAAAGCCATAAATAAGAGGTAACTCATTATGAAAAAAATCAAATTTTTATTTTTCACCCTGTTATTCTGTTTTTCTGTTCCAGTCAAAGCAGACACTGCATTCGAAAATGACGATACGGTATTGTGCTCTTTTTTAAAAGAAAACGTACCAGAAAATGCTTCGCCAATAGAATCCAGTTTAGAAAACGAGTATCGAAAAACTTCTTCCAAACCTATCGATTTCTATTTTTTTAAACGATCTGAAAAGACAAAAAGTTTCCAAGATCTGTATGCCGCAAATGTACTCACCTATCAGGAAAAATCAGATCGTTCTTTGTTATATCAGACAGTTTTCGATTTTCAAAATATAACCCAGGTAAGAACTGCGAAAGAAGACTTTATCCGTCTGGAGACAGATCCACTGATGTATCTTTTTGAATTAGAAAAAGCAGAATTGTGGACTCGGAACAGCACGGAAGAACCCTGGACGCTGGAACGGAAAATCACAACGCCTGGAAACCCAGATTTTTATCTTCCTTATAGCCAGTTTTCTTCTGATAAAAAATATTTTCGAATTCTGGCATCTTTTTCCTGGAGCCCGAGCCCTGCTGAGGAAAGCGAAGTTTCTTCGCCAGAATATCATTGCATTTATACCTCTGTGTATCCGGTATATCAGATTCCGGTGAAAGTACTCGTTTTGATATGCGGAGGCGCAGCTTTCTTCTTTCTCTACCGGAGACACAAAAAAAATCATATCTCCCAAAAAGATGTTCCGTAAGCTGCGCCTTTTCAACATGTTTTCGTCACTGTTCAGAGCCAACTTCCAAAATGCTACGCATCTCATCGGTGTGGCTTTATCTGCTTTTCATTGCATCCCGAATCCGCTCCAGTGCCTCGGTCAGGGTTGCGCGCGGGCAGGCAATGTTGATCCGCTGGAAACCGCGTCCGCAGTCTCCGAAGATTTTGCCACTGTCAAGCCACAGCTTCGCCTTGTTGATCATCAGGTCTTCCAGTTCATCAACGGATAGCCCCGTCTCGCGAAAATCGAGCCATACGAGATATGTTCCCTCCAGGTCGATCATCTTCACGCCCGGAAGCTGCTCCTCCACATACTGCTTTGTAAATTCTGCATTTGCCTTCACATAGGAAAGCATTGCCTCATACCACTCCTCGCCCTTGTTATATGCCGTCTCGCATGCCACCAGCCCCATCACGCCAAGCTGGCTCGTTCCGGCTGCGTCAAGCTGTTTCCGGAATTTTGCACGGAGTTCCGGGTTGGCGATAAAGATATTCGACATCATCATACTTGCCAGATTGAACGTCTTGCTCGGTGCCGTGCAGGTGATCGTGATATCCTCGTATTCTTTTTTGATTGCGGCAAACACCTGATGCTCGCCTTTGAAGATGAAATCTCCGTGGATCTCATCACTTACAACCGTCACGCCATACTTTATGCAGAGATCTCCGATTGCCGTCAGCTCCTCTTTCGTCCAGACTCTTCCGACCGGGTTGTGCGGATTGCAGAGGAAAAAGAGCTTCACGTTTTCAGCTTTCAGCTTCTCCTCGAAATCCGCCACATCCATGTGATAGCGGTTATCATCGCCGAGCACCAGCGTGCTGCTGACAACTCTTCTGCCGTTATCCGCAATGACTTCCGAAAATGGATAGTAAACCGGTGACTGGATCAGCACGGCATCCCCAGGCGCGGTGTAAGCTTTGACTGCCATCGCAAGTGCAAACACAACGCCTGGCGTTTTGATCAGCCATTCTTCTTTCGGCTCCCAGTTGTGATGGCGTTTCATCCACCCCGCAACTGCCTCAAAATATGGAGTCTGCGCATCGCTGTAGCCGTAAATGCCCATTTTTACACGCTCCACCAGCGCATCCTCGATGTAGGAGGATGTCTCAAAGTCCATGTCCGCCACCCACAGCGGCAGCACGTCAGCTGGCATACCGCGTTTTACTGCGAAGTCATATTTTAAACAGTCTGTATTTTTTCGGTTGATGATTCTGTCAAAATCAAGATTTCTTTCCGTCATTTTTCTCTTCCTCAATTTCTGCAAAAACCTTCTCAAGCTCGCCGATCAGGTCCTCGATATTTTCAATTCCGACGGAGAAGCGAAGGGTGCTCTCCGTAATTCCGTTCCGCTCACGGATTTCCTTCGGCACATCGGCATGTGTCTGCGTCGTCGGATACGTAACGAGTGTCTCCACGCCGCCGAGGCTCTCTGCGAAACGGATCATTCTTACCTTCTCCAGAATGGCAAGGGCAAACTCTTTGCTCTCGAGCTGGATTGTCAGCATAGCACCGAAGCCTCTTGCCTGTTTTTTCATAATCTCATGGCCCGGGTGATCCGGCAGTCCCGGATAGATCACTCTTGTGACTGCTTTCTGCTTCTGCAGCCATGCAGCGATCTGCTCTGCATTCTCCTGGGAACGCTCCATGCGGATGCCTAAAGTTTTCATGCCGCGCAGCACCAGCCAGCAGTCAAACGGAGCAAGACCTGCACCTGTTGTCTTAATCAGGAAACGCAGTTTTTCCTGAATGTCTTCACGGTTTGTCACGATAAAGCCTGCCAGCGTATCATTGTGGCCGCTTAAGTATTTCGTGCCGCTGTGGATGACAACATCCGCGCCGAGATCGAGCGGGTTCTGGAAGTACGGAGACATGAAGGTGTTGTCCACGATCAGAATCAGGTTGTGGCGTTTTGCAATATCCGCCATCTTTCGGATGTCGGTTACGTTCATCATCGGGTTCGTCGGGGTCTCGATGTAGATGGCTTTTGTATTTTCTTTCACATAGCTTTCCACGTCATCACGGCAGCAGTCGATGCCGGAAAATTCGACGCCGTTTTTCTCGTTCACATGGTGGAACAGACGAATGCTTCCGCCGTACAAATCGGAATCCGCAATGATGTGGTCTCCCGGGCGGAACAGCTCCATCAGAAGTGAGATCGCTGCCATGCCGGAGCTTAATGCAAACGCATCAATTCCGTTTTCCAGCACAGCCACCATCTTCTCCAGATGCTCTCTGGTCGGGTTCTGCAGTCTGCTGTAATCAAATCCGGTGCTCTGTCCTACGCCCGGATGCGCATACGTTGCGGTCTGATAAATCGGGTAGCTGAGTGCGCCGTAGTGGCTACACTGTCCCTCGTCCTCTTCTAAATGGATACATTTTGTGTCAATTCCTCTTGCCATATGAATAATCTCCTGTTATTTCGTAATTTTTCTTTCTATACTAATCTGATAGGTTTTGTAACGTAACCTATCATAACAGAAAATGCGGCGTTTGTATATTCCCTTTTTTCTTTGACTTGTTATAAGTTTTTCCTATAACTATCGTAAAAAAACGCCGCCAGAAGATTTTTCTCCCGGCGGCCGCCTCTTGCATCCATATTTTAAATAAGTTCCGCACAGATCGGATCATGATCAGAAAGGCACACACCGTCCTTCTGCTCCGTCCATTTTTCCACCTTTTTCAGTTCCCAGTCCCCTTTGAGAATGATGTAGTCAATCGAGCACTGCGGATCGTTCGGATCATCGCGATGATAGTTGTGGAAGGTAATGCCGATTCCTTCCGTCGCATTCACAAGACCGGCAGTTTCCCTCAGCGGTTTCATCTCTTCGCTGTCCGGCTCGGCATTGAAGTCGCCGCTAAGAATCACCAGCACATCGGCAAATGCTTTCTCTGCTCTCAGATGTGCGAGAATCTGCTCCAGGCCAAGCTTTCTCGCCCCGGCGCACTCGTGATCCAGATGGGTGTTGATGACGCGGAACACTTTTCCGGTCTCCATATCCTCAAATACCACATCCGTCGCAGTACGCGGGCACATACTCTGTACCGGATAGCGGGATCCCGGCACGTACGGTGTCGGTGACAGCCAGAAGGTTTCCAGGCTCACACTCTGAAAACGTTCTTTCCGATAGGCAATGATCATTGCCTCACCGGTCAGATCCTTTTCTCTTCCACATCCGGCAATGTAATATTCTGTCAGATTTTCCTTCAGCCAGGCAGCCACATGCGGCAGTACCTCCTGAAAACCGATGATATCCGGCTTTTCCTGTCTGATTTTTTCCAGAATCAGCGGTCTGCGGTAGATAAAATTATTGGCTCCATCCTGGCCAAAATCACAGCGAATATTAAATGTTACAAATTTCATGGTAAAACCCTCCTTTTATTTGTTTTCCTAACCCTTATTTTTGCTGGAAAGCGCTGTGCTTTCTCTTCTTTTTCTTCGTATTCACACGGCGCAGACACGCATAGCGCAGCTTCAGCCGCATTTTCCAGCTGCAGCCCGGTACCGGCTCCATCAGCTTTTCCAGAAAATGGTTCAGCGTACGTTCCTCATAAGGAGACAGCAGAATCTCACCGTAGATATGTTTCTCGATCAGATGGCAGACACGCGTATATTCGCCTGGCTCGACCGCCGGAAATCTGCGGGCGAGTTCTGCATCGGTTGCTGCTGTTCCCCAGCCAAGACCGGCATCTATGCCCCACAGACAAAGATACTGGTAAATTCTTGCTTCCGTTCTTCGGATCCGCCTGCCCGGCCGCTCCTTCTGCTGTTTCTTTGCCGCCGGTCCAAGACAGATGATCCGCGCCGCCTCCGCCGCAATCACAAGCAGCGTCAGCAGAATCAGAAGCACGCCAAGCAGCCCGAGAAGAAACAGCGAAACACTGCGCAGTACCGGAAGAACGGCTTCGCCTGCCTTGCTCTTTCGGTTTTCCACACCGGTAATCTGCTCCGCCGACAGCGACTTGTTCTCCAGCACCACATTCTTCTGTACAGAATCTGGACTTCCGACCATTCTCTGAAGAGATGCAACATTATACAGGAACAGTTTGTTTTTTAGGTATTTTCTTTCACTTGTTTTTCTGTTGCTCCTTCCTCCATTTTTTGCTCTGCCTTAACTTCTAAAGACCATCCCAGAAAAACGCAAGTATTTTTAGTACTCCAGATACGCCCCTTTCATCGGGCTTGCTGCGTGGAGGCTGAAAAGACGGAGTACGCCTTTTTTGTATTTCGGCTCGCGCGGTTTCCAGTTTTGGCGGCGTTCTTTTAAGATCGCATCGATTTCTTCCATGGACTTGCGCTCACCGGCGATTCCGATGATGTTAAGTTTTCGTTCCTTCACATCAATCTCAATCAAATCCCCTTCCTCGACGAGTGCGATCGGGCCGCCGTCTACAGCTTCGGGACTGCAGTGGCCGATGACCGGGCCGGTGGAGGCGCCGGAAAAACGGCCGTCGGTGATAAGCGCGATGCTCTTTCCAAGCTCTTTGTCGCTGCTGATTGCCTCGGAAGTATAGAACATCTCCGGCATACCGCTGCCTTTCGGGCCTTCGTAGCGGATGAAGACGGCGTCGCCTTTCTGAACCTTATGTTTCAGCACGGCATCGAGGCACTCCTCCTCGCTGTCGAACGGTCGGGCACGGAGGACGGCGTGGAACATTTCTTTCGGGCAGGCCGTGTGCTTGATGACGGCTCCCTCCGGCGCAAGGTTTCCGCGCAGAACAGCGATGCTGCCGTCCGTTCCGATCGCCTTGTCATACGGGCGGATAATATCTTCTTTTATAATCGAAGTTCCATACCGCTCATTGAATTTTGCGAGCCATCCGCTGCACTTCTCATAAAATCCATTTTCACGAAGCTCCGCCAGATTTTCTCCGAGCGTCTTTCCAGTCACCGTCATCACATTGAGATGCAGATGATCTTTGATTTCTTCCATAATCGCCGGAACGCCGCCCGCATAATAGAAGCACTCTGCCGGCCATCTTCCTGCCGGGCGGACATCGAGCAGATACCGCGCATTGCGGTGCAGACGATCGAATGTGTCGCCGGTGATCTCGATGCCGAACTCATGCGCAATGGCCGGGATGTGCAGCAGGCAGTTTGTGCTTCCCGAAATTGCCGCGTGGACAAGAATCGCATTCTCAAAACTCTCTTTCGTCACAAGATCGCTTGGCCGCATATGCTCCATCTGTGCCAGTTTTACCGCCTGGCGGCCTGCCTCCCGTGCATATGCCAGAAGATCCGGGCTTGTCGCCGGCATCAGAGCGCTTCCAGGCAGGGCGAGGCCGAGTGCCTCCGCCATGATCTGCATCGTGGATGCCGTTCCGATAAACGAACAGGCACCGCAGCTCGGGCAGGCATTGCATTTCGCCCAGTCGAGCTTCTCCTCGTCGATCTCACCGCGCTCAAATTTTGCGCTGTACATGCCAAGCTGCTCCAGTGTCAGCATCTCCGGTCCCGCATTCATCGTTCCGCCCGGCACAACAACCGCCGGAATATCGACACGCGCAAGGCCGATCAGATTGCCCGGCATACCCTTGTCGCAGCTCGACAGATAGACGCCGCCGTCAAACGGTGTCGCATTCGCGTGGATCTCGATCATATTGGCGATCATCTCGCGGCTCGCAAGACTGTAGTTGATGCCGTCCGTTCCCTGGCTCTCGCCGTCACAGATGTCGGTGCAGAAATACCGCGCCCCGAAGCCCCCCGCTTCCGCAACGCCTTTCCGCACTTCCTCGACCAGCAGATTTAAGTGGCCGCTTCCCGGGTGGCTGTCCCCGTACGTACTCTCCACCATAATCTGCGGTTTTTCAAGATCCTCTTTTTTCCATCCTGTTCCAATCCGGAGCGGATCCATCTCCGGTGCAAGTTTCCGCATTTCCTGACTCTTCAGCATTTCCTTCTCCTCCCGCTGTTTTTTAGGTATTAAAAATACTCTTTCTGCTTTTCACTATAGCAATCCCTGTATTTGATTGCAAGACAAAAAAGCTGCAGTCTGCAGGGATTCCCCACAGACCGCAGCCTCTCTGAACAGCTCACAGATTTCTCTGTTTTCTGTTTGCCTGCTTCCGCAGATAATTTCCAATGCTTGTAAAACTAAGCAGCGTCACAATCAGAAAAACACCCGGGATCAGAATGATCCACCATGCCTTTGTCATCAGCGCTTTTTCCGAAAGTGACAGCATGCTACCCCAGGAAATCACCTCCAGCGGAAGACCGATTCCCATAAAACTCAGTGTGGATTCTGCTACAATCGCACTTCGGATGTTCATAACCACCATAAACATAATAGACGAAAAAAAGTTCGGTGCCAGATGGTGCCATAAAATATAGAAAAAACTGCCTCCCATACAGCGCGACGCAATCACGTATTCACTGTTCCGGATCTGCCGTACTTCGGTCCGCACAACCTTTGCAATGCTTGTCCAGCTTGTCATTCCGATCACGGCAGAAATCGTAATCACATTGGATTTTCCCGCAGCGGCCAGAAGAAAAATGACAAGAAGAAGATTCGGCACCGACAAAAAGATCTCGGTCAGCCGCATCAGAAGCGCGTCCAGCCACGCCGGTGCACATCCGCTGACTGCGCCGAAGAGAACGGCAATCACAGTGGAAATCAGCGTAGAAAGCAGACCGATCGCCAGCGATATTCTGCCGCCGTACCAGATCATCGAGAAAATATCTCTTCCCATCGTATCGGTTCCAAACAGAAATTCCCGGCACGGCATGACGGAACAGTTTTTCAGATCCATATACGAAGGATCCTTCGTCATGATCTGCCGACAGAAAAGGCAGCCCAGCACAAGAAGACCCAGAAAAAGCTCTGCTGCCACCGGCCGGTCCTGATACCATTTTTTCTTTTTTTCTGCTTCTGTTTTTTCTGCAGGCCTCTCTCCTGCAAATTGAAATAATTGTGTTTTTTCTGTCACAGCATCATTACCTCCGATGTTTCTGCCGCTTCTTTCTCCCGCATCCGCGGATCAATTCTCTCGTTGATGATCTGTGCCGCCATATTGCACAGAATCACAACGATTCCGGACATCAGGCAAAGCAGCATCAGAAGATTGTAATCTTTGTACCGTGCGCTCTCATACGCCAGCGTTCCGATACCGGGATACGAGAAAACCGTTTCTACAATATAGGTTCCCCCCAGCACATGCGGAACAGAAATGGCCATGATGCCAAGATACGACGGAATCGTATTCCGCAGGCAATGCCGGAACAGAACCGTCTTTCGTTTCAGCCCCTTGGCTCTTGCCAGAAGCACATACTCTTCCCGCACTTCATCCAGAATTTTATTGCGGATCATGTATGCGTAATACCACAAATGACTCAGCACTACGACCGTCATCGGCAGGATCAGATGACAGACACGGTCAGAAAAATCTGCCTGTTTTCCAACAGAGTAGGCACCGGAACTCGGCAGCCATTTGAGCTGCATGGAAAAAACAAGAATCAGAAGCAGCGACAGCCAGAATTCCGGAATACATCCCGTGATGGTTCCCACCTTACAGATGATGCGGTCCAGCCATATATCTTCCTTCCATGCACAGAGAATTCCAAGAAGCAGCGCGAGGGTGAAAATCAGCAGAAATCCAATGCCGCCAAGCACCAGCGTATTTCCAATTCTTCCCTCGATCACGCGCGTTACATCCATTTTATATTTGTACGAAATTCCGAAATCCCCATGCAGCGCATTGCCTGCCCAGCGGATATACTGTACGGAAATGGGATCATTCAATCCCAATTTTTCTTCGGCCCACGCTCTTTCTTCGGGCGTCATTTTTTCCACGCGGTCTCCGTAATATGATACCAGCGGATCTCCCGGCGCAAGCCTTGAAATATAAAATACGAGCACAGACAGCAGCAGAACACTTGCCAGAAATGCCGCTGCTTTTTTTCCATAGTAAAGCACTCTGTTCCGGCTTTTCATCCTGCATCGCCTCCCTCCATCAGCACAAAATGATCTTTTTCCACTTCCCGCAGTGTTCCCGTCCTGGGAAATTCTGTATTGGAAAAATCCGGTACAGCTCTCGCTCTTTCCCTTCGCGGATCCGGAATCGGAATGGCCGCGATCAGTGCTTTCGTATATGGATGCAGCGGATTTTCAAACACGGCTCGCGCCGGGCCGGTCTCCACCAGTTTTCCATGGTACATCACACCTACTCTGTCACACAGAAATTCGACCATATCCAGATCATGCGCAATAAACAGGAACGAAAAACCGTGCTCCTTCTGCAGATGACGGAACAGATTCACAATCTGTGCCTGTATCGACGCGTCCAGCGATGCAATCGGTTCATCCGCCACCAGAAGCTCCGGCTCCATCGTCAGTGCCCGTGCAATCGCAACGCGCTGCCGCTGTCCGCCGGACAATTCTCCCGGATATTTTTTCAGATATTCCGGATCCAGCCCCACGTATTTCATCTGGAATCTGGCTTCCTCCTCATAGCTTCCCCGCAGCGGCCGGATTTTCTGCACGCGCATCGGCTCCTCAATAATGTCACGGACCTTCATCCTCTGATTCAGACTGGAACCGGAATCCTGAAAAATCATCTGGCGTGTCGTCTGCAGCATTTTTTTATTTTTCCGGAACTGGCCTCTGTCGCAGGTATCAATCCCTTTATAATAAATCTGGCCGGCATATGGCTGATAAATATTCATCACACAGCGTGCAGCGGTAGATTTTCCGGAACCGGATTCTCCTACCAGTCCAAAAATTTCTCCTCTTCGAATCTGAAACGATACATCATCGACTGCCTTGACTGCTGTTTTCCGGGACAGTGGAAAAATATGGGTAAGATGACGCACATCCAGCAAAATCTCATGTTCCATCTGTATTTCCTCCTATCGGCGGCACAACCTTCGGTGCTCTCTCATCCAGCAGCCATGTTGCCGCATAATGGCTGTCTGTGACCCGGAACATCGGCGGCTCCTCCTCAAAATCAATTTCCAGCGCATAAGCATTGCGGCTGGCAAAGGCATCGCCCTTCGGCGGATGGAGAAGAGACGGCGGCATTCCCGGGATAGACGGCAGGCTTTCTTTTCCCCTCGAAAACGCCGGTATGGAACGCAGCAGTCCCCACGTATACGGATGACGGGGATCATAGAAAATCTCATCCACGGTTCCAATCTCTACTATTTTTCCCGCATACATGACCGCTACCCGGTCTGCGATCCGCGCTACAACGCCAAGGTCATGTGTGACAAAGACCGTCGCCGTTCCCAGTTTTTTCTGAATTTCCCGAAGCAGGTCCAGAATCTGTGCCTGAATCGTCACATCCAGCGCTGTCGTCGGCTCATCAGCAAACAGAATTTCCGGATCGCCCGCCAGCGCAATCGCCAGTACGATCCGCTGCCGCATTCCGCCGGAAAAGTGATACGGATATGCCTTTTTCCGCTCTTCTGCCTGCTCGATTCCCACCAGCTGCATCAGTTCTGTCACTCTCTGTTCCACTTCTTCTTTTCCCATGTCTTTCTGATGCGCCCGCACTGCCTCTGCAATCTGCGCTCCGACTGTCATCGTCGGATTTAAGGAAGTCATCGGATTCTGGAAAACCATCGAGAACAGTTTTCCCCGCAGTTCCCGCATTCTTCGCTCCCCGTATCCTGCAATTTCTTCTCCATTGACCAGAATTTTTCCGTTTTTGATCTTTGCATTCTCCGGCAGCAGCTTCATAATGCTTTTGCAGAGCACACTTTTTCCGCAGCCTGACTCGCCTACAACAGCGAGCACCTCACCTGCATTCAGGGAAAAGCTGACATCGCGGACCGCCTGTACTTCCCCCTCATCTGTAAAAAAGCTGACGGAAAGATGTTCCACTTTTAATCGTTCCTTCATTCCGTTTTTCTCCTGTACAGACAAAAAGGAGGTAACCATACCTCCTTCGTCTGCTTTTTTGTTTTTATTCTTCGATTGTCCAGTCCTGAATATTCCAGAAAATACCAACGCCGTGGTGGCCCAGCACCGTGTCTTTGGAAATGCCCTGAATACCGGAATCTGCCACATAATTTGCATCAATATAACAGATGAATGCATAGGCCGGATCTTCTGCCAGTTCTTCCTGGAATTTTCCGTAATATTCTTTCCGCACTTCCGGATCGTCACTCTGACGGGCAAGAGACAGATACTCATCTACTTTTTCATTGGAATAGCTCGAATAGTTCGCCCCTTTGTCCGTGCCGAAAACCTTATATGTATGATCGTCCGCATCGAACGGGCTTCCCCAGCCGATCAGGCAGGCCATCTGTCCGCCCCAGTCCATCTGTGCCGGAATTTCTACGGTACAGTTGATACCAGTTTCCCGGAGCTGCTGTGCTGCTGCCTGGGCAATATCAATGCGGTCCTGCTCACCGGACATCACGCTGATGACAAAACCGATTTCTTCGCCGTCCCGCTCATAGAAACCATCGCTGTTTCTGGTGCATCCGGCCGCTTCCAGAATTTCCTGTGCTTTTTCCGGATTGTAATCATAATGTTCTACGTTTTCGTTATTGTAAATGTTCCGCTGCAGCGGACTGTATGCCGCCATTCCCTCGCCAAGAAGCACAGAATCGATAATGGCCTGGCGGTCAATCGAATAACAGACGGCCGGAATGATGTCCCTGTTTTTCGTCCAGTAATCATTCGCAAAGTTAAATAAGATTCCGCGGTAATCTGCCGTTGTCATGTCATAGCAGGTAAAACCGTCTTTTTCTTTGAAATTCTGCGCATTTTTCGGGTCAAGCAGCGCCAGATCCAGTTCGCCGGATTCCAGCTGCATCGCCTGTGCATTATCATCTGGTACAATTTTGAAAATGACCTTGTCAATCTTTGGTGCCCCAAGGTAATAATCTTCATTTTTTACCAGAACAATCGACTGGCCTTCGTCCCAGCTCTCCAGTTTATACGGGCCGGTTCCAACCGGTGCACGGAAGAAATCCGATTCCTGCATGTTTTCACCTTCCAGCAGGTGCTTCGGCAGGATGGCCATCGTCATGTATTCCAGGAAAGCCACGTTCGGCTCGGAAAGGCGGAAGGAAACGGTGCTGTCATCTATAACTGTAATCTCTTCTACATCCTCATAATTTGGTGCATTTTCAGATCCGTTTTCCGGATCCATGATCGCTTCGATGGTGAATTTCACATCATCCGCCGTAAATTTTTCTCCATCATGCCATTGGATGCCGTCCCGGATATGAAAGGTGTAGGTGCAGGTTTCTGCATCGTACTCCCATTTTTCTGCCAGACCCGGAACAATGTTGTCATCCGCATCGTGTGCGGTCAGTCCGTTGAACAGCAGCAGATTAATTTCACCGTGCTCATCCATCGCCGGATTAATCCTGGTATAATCAGCAGAACCGTAAACCAGGGTCGTCTCTTCCTCCCCTGTCTGGCCGGAAGAAGCTTCCGTCTCTGTTTTCGACAAATCTGTATTGTTGCTGTTTTTCCCGCTGTCCTGACCGCATGCCGCAAGGGATGCTGCAAGAGACACCATCAGCATCAAAGATAATATTTTCTTTTTCATCCTTTTCCTCCCATTTTCAGACCGTTTTTACCCGGACTGACCGCTTTTTTGCTTTGTACTCCCATGATCTGCGCGCCTGATCCATGTACTGTTCGTTCATTATATTTGATATTTCAGGCTCTCACAAGCCGGGTGGGGGGATATTTTTTTCTTTTCTCGTAAAGTTAATCGTCTCATGCAGAGGGAACTGCTCCGCATGCCAACATAAAACATGACCTTGATCAGGGGACTCTTCCTCTGCATCAAGGTCATGTTTCTTTTCCTATGATTTTAAAATTTTACAGCATATTGATAACAAATCCAGCCAGCATCGTGGACAGAACCGTAATAACCGTAATTCCTCCCACAACATACGGCACGTTTAAGGTATCTTCGATAAACGCTTTCTCCTCCGGTGTATCTCCGACCGCATCGCCGACCTCGCGGCAGATGACCACGTTGCTCGGGAATCCGAGGAACTGCTCGACACCGATGCCGACAGCCAGATCCTTGTCGCCGACAAGTTTCCAGGTCGGGAGAACCCATCCAACCAGTGCAACACCGATCAGAGCCGCGGCAAACAGAACGATGGTCTGGAATGCCATGGTACCGAGATCACTTAAGGAAACCTTCGCCAGAGACGGGATGATGGAGCCAAAGACAGCAACCATCATAAGGCCGTAGGAATTCGATTTCTGCAGCGGTTTTGTCGGAACGAGTCCGGAAGCGGCACAGACAACACCGAGAAGCAGCGCCCAGATGCTGTAGTTGATCGGAGTCAGATCGCCAAGGATGTGGGCAACCCAGGAACCGGCTGCAACGAGCGCCATCATGACGTTGGCGGAATACCATTCTTTGTGTTTATCTGCAAAGGAAACTTTTGCAGAAGTACCGTTTTCGGTCTCCTGCTTTTTAAACTGCGCCGGATTCTCGCGGTATGCTTTCAGCAGTTTTTTTCCGTAACGGATACCCATGGCAGATGCGATCGGCGCACCGACGAATTTCTGTACGGAATAGATGACTGCACAGAGCGCTGCCGCCGTTGCCAGTCCTTTTTCTGCTGCGGCGCTTGCCATCAGCGAAGTTGCCATTGCCGCACCGTTGATAACCGGCATGACGACGAGCATAGTGTCAAATCCGATGATCGGGGATACCAGAAGCATCACAAGGCAGGACGCCAGCATACAGAGTGCCGCCATTAATACAGTTCTCCACTCCTCGATCAGCTGTTTCACGTTCAGGGTAGTACCCATGTTGAACAGTATCATCGCAATTGCCAGTTTTGATAACGCCGTAAGGCCTCCCTGATCGATGATGTCCGCCGGGATCAGTTTCGTCAGAAAGCCTACCAGGAACAGGAGCATGACGACCATCATTCCGGACAGCTTTCCTTTTGTAATTTTACCGACAATGTCGCCAAGTGCAAACACGATCAGAACAATCATGAAGCTGGAGAACATTGCGTTGTTTGTTAAAATCTCAGCCATTTCTTTTTCTCCCTTGCTCTTTTTAATTTGAAATTATACATAATTTTCTTTTATTTTGCAAGTTTTATCCAGTTTTTATTTTATATTTTGCATATTTATGCAATCCTTCCAATTATCCGCGCCACAAGCTCTCCGGCATGATAGAAGTCATCGAGATGCAGATATTCTTCGGTCGAATGATTCTTGAAATATCCTGTTGCGATACCGACACAGGTGATTCCCTTCTGATTGAAAATATTGCCGTCCATACCGCCGCCTCCGCCGTTGATCTGCGGTTCGATTCCCATCTCTTTCAGGGATTCCGTGACGATCTGAATCATCTCGGAATCCTCCGGGATGAAGAACGGCAGGAAGGTGTTTTCTCTTTTAAATTCCACACGCGCACCGCGCTTTTCTGCGATTTCACGGCAGTGCGACTGGAAATACGCTTCATAGCGGTCGAGTTTTTCTCCCGACCGGCTCCGCATCTCTCCGCGCAGGATTGCGTGGTCGCAGACAACGTTCATTGCCTCGCATGTTTTGGACCAGAGGTGAGAAAAGTTCGACGTTGTATTTTCATCCAGTCTTCCCGTCTCCATCGTTGCGAGCATTTCCGCCATAATTTTTGCCGCATCAATGCCTTTCTCCGGCTCATTTCCCGCATGGGCTGCCTTGCCGAAAACCTGTGCTTCCAGAAGGGCACGGCCCGGCGCACCATTTACAATTCGGCCGATGCGTCCCGGGGAGTCGAGCACATACATCGTTTTTGATGTCAGCAGGCTTACATCGAATGCTTTCGCACCGTACAGACCGGCCTCCTCGCCGACCGTAAAGAGGATCTCCAGTTTCGGAAGCGCCTTCCCGGATTCAATCGCCTGACGCACGCCCTCTAAAATGGCTGCCACACCGGACAGATCATCCGCCGCCAGAATCGTGTCGCCCGAAGAACGAAGGATTCCATCCTCCTCCACCGGTTTGATTCCAATGCCGCCCGGCACACGGTCCATATGGGAACAGAAACAGACAACACCGTCCCGCTCTCCTTCCCGAACCGCCAGAATATTGCCGCACACGCCGCCAAACGTAGCCCCGGCCTCATCCCGCGTAATCGCAAATCCCATCTGCTCCAGTTTTTTCACCAGATGCTCTGCAATCTCCGTCTCCTGACCGCTCGACACATCAATCCGCATCAATTCGGTCAGTTCATCTAACATACGTTGATTTTTCATTTCTTTTCCACTCTCCATTCTTGAAAAAAATTTTCAAAAACAATTCTTCTACATCTTACCATTTGCCTTTCGTCCTTAATAGGTGTAAAATTATGCTATAATTCATTTTTATGTCTTTAATTCTCGGAAAGGAATTTTATATATGAAAATCGGCGTAACAGGTTCTGACCATATCTGCGACAGGATTCAGAAAACGCTGGAGAAGCGCATGCCGGACCTTGAAGTGGTCTACCGGCGTTCCAACGATTACCGGTACGGTCTGGAAGCGGCTGCCCAGTTTCAGAAAGGGAAAGTATCCGGCATTATTTTTACTGGGCCGACCAACTATCACTATGCTTTAAAGCGGCTGGAGCCAAACGTTCCCTGGACCTTTCTTCCGCACAATCAGGCTTCCATCTTAAAAGCGCTGGCGGAATCTGCTGTCCGTTATTCCTGCGTGCCGGATGTCATCAGTATCGATATGTATGAGGAACAGCTTGTGCAGGAAACGCTGGAAGAGATCGGCATTTCCAATGGCCGCGTCCTTGTGGCACACGGCTCTTCTCCCGATCAGGGCGATTTTCAGGATGCCCTCACGGATTTTCACCGTTACAACTATTTTCACAACGGGGCAAAAATCTGCTTTACCAACATGGAAAAAACGTATGAGGCACTGTCGGCAGAAGGCATTCCCTGCATCCGCATCTCGGTTTCCGAGGATGTAATTCTGGAACAGGTTTATCATCTTCAGTTTCTGGAAAATACGGCGCAGAAGAACCGCGGGCAGAGTGCTTCCGTGCAGATCTATTTTGATTATTCCTTTGATCAGGAAACGGATCTTTCGCTCCGGGAATGGGAGAAGATTCATTATCAGAATGAGATGCGCGAGCTGATCTACTCTGCCGCCCACCGCATGGGGGCTGCTGCGTTCTCCGAGGGCGCTTCTATTTTTTATATCATGTCATCCCGTCCGGTTCTGATGCGGGAATTTATTCAGAACGGGGAATATCAGAAGATTCTGTTTCACGGACAGCAGACGCCGCACAACCGGCTGTGGATCGGCATCGGCTACGGTGATACTCCCATGGAGGCGAAATCCCGCGCGGCGATGGCGCTCAACCACTCGATCGCGGACCGCTCCGGCGCGAACTATATTGCGGAGGATGAGCATCAGTTTACCGAAATTAAGATCAATGACCCGACCGATCACACGGCGTATCTTCTGCACCGGCTTCACATCAGCAGCAGTACGTATGAAAAACTGAAAGAGATTCTGCAGTCACATGATCAGGTAATCACTTCCGCACAGCTCGCTGCAGATATGGGGATCACGGAGCGGAGCGCCAACCGGCTGATTCTGCGGCTGGAACAGGAAAACTGTGTGACCACGATCGGCAAAATCAGCGGCGGCAGGGGACGGCCGGCACGGATTATGAAAATCACTTTATAAAACATAAGAAATGGAGAATGTTTATGGATAAAAGAACGGAACAGGCATTTGCCTATCTCGAGAAAAACGAACACAGTATGATGGAGCTGCTGAAAAATCTTGTCTCCATTGAAACGCCTTCGGCTGATCGCGAGGCGAATGAGCGGATTGCGGCGCATCTCGATACGTACTGTGATGCGCTCGGCATGGAGCATCAGATTCATCACTTTGAGAAGGCTGGCCCGACGTTTGCCGCGTGGACCCGGCCGCAGGAAAAGAAGCCGATTCTTCTGCTTGGGCATATGGATACAGTTCATGCGGTTGGAAAGTTCGGCCTGGAACCGTTTCTTGTGAAGGATGACCGCGTGTACGGTCCAGGCGTTTATGACATGAAGGGCGGCGATGTGATCGCGCTGTTTGTGCTCCGCGCACTGAATGCGGTCGGGTATGAGGACAGACAGATCAAACTGGTGCTCACCGGTGATGAGGAAGTCGCCCATGCATTTTCCCACGGCGAGGCCGGAAAGCTTGTCGAGCAATATGCCAGCGGCTGTGAGGCGGCGTTTAATCTGGAATCGAGTTATACCAACGGTGAAGTGACTACGAGAAGAAGCGGCGGCGCGATCATCCGCGTGAAAGTAAAAGGAAAAGCTGCTCATGCCGGAAAGGAACCGCAGAAAGGCGCGAGTGCGGTTCTGCAGGCGGCACGCATGATTACAGAGATTGAAAGCCGCTCCGTTTTCGGCTATCTTTCCTTCAATTGCGGCCGCATTTCGGGCGGAACCGGCGCTAACGTTATCCCGGATTCCTGTGAGTTTTCCATCGGCATCCGCTATGCGGCAAATGCTCAGTATGAGGAAGCCATCGCTTTCTTAAAAAATCTCTGCGAACACGTCACCGTTCCGGGCACAAACTGCACGATGGAACAGAACGGCTACTACCCCGCCATGGAAATGGTCGACGGTGCCGACCGCCTCCTCTCCCTCTATCAGGAAAGCTGTAAACTCCTCGGCGAACCAATCCCGCAGGGCATCCAGCAGAGCGGCTGCTCCGACACCTCCTTCGTCACCCGCATCGGAATCCCCGCCCTCTGCAGCCTCGGTATCCAGGGCGCAGGCGCACATTCACTTGATGAGTATGCGATTCCGTCGTCGCTGCTGACACAGTGTAAAAAGCTGGTAGCTACGATTTTGGCAATGTAAACTGCTCTGCGGTTCTTGACAAATAATGCACTATATTTAACAAAAAAAGAAACGGGTTTTTTGTCCGGTAAGCTCATCAGGAGCCGAGGGAGTTGCTCGTTTCTTTTTTTGTTATCCTATTTTCTTTACCCTATCACATCCGTAACCGCATTCACCGCTTTCGCCACAAAGCTGATCGTCTTTTCATTGAACACTTCCCCGTCTTTTGAGATCGAAACGTGTGCCAGTCCGATCTCATCTTTCTCGCTCGCTTCGGTGCTGCCCATGAGGGTGGTCCATTTGATCTGGATGTCATCGGCGGTGATCGTGTGGTCGCAGGTTACTATGTACTGTGCTTCATCGAACAGCGGCGAATTGGATTCCGCATAGACGATGATGTCGTTGTTTTTTTCCTGATAGACGCGCACGGTGTAATTCACCAGGTCTTTTTCATCCGTAATATAGTCCTTATTCGGCGATACGGTTTCTTCGCAGATCAGGCTGGCGTCTTTTGGAATTGTATTGTTCTCTTTCTTTTTTGTCATTCCGATCATCAGCATACAGTTGCAGAGTGCTGCGATCAGAACTGCAAGCAGCAGGATTTTTATTCTAGGTTTCATTGTTTTCTCTTCCTTTTCCCATGTCATAGTTTGTCACTGATGTTTCATTTCCATTATACATGATTCCCTCAAAATAAGAAACGTTAAAATACGTCCATCCCCATAAAAGCTTTTTTGAAAAAATTTCTCAAAGAAAAAGTTTTCCATTTTGTTCCAAATATGTTATGCTATACTGTCTGTTAGGCAATTCTAACTCGATGTACTCTCGTAATAAAGGAGGAACTGCATGCCTTTAAATTTAACCGATTTCAATCAGTTTTACGTCATCAATAAAATCTGCGGCCAGGAAAAGCAGCGTCATTATCTGGAGTCGCTTGGGTTTGTTCCCGGGGCCAGGATTTCGATTCTGTCGGAGCTTCACGGTTATTATCTCGTCATGGTGAAGGGCAGTAAAATCGGGCTGGATAAGAGTCTGGCCAAGAAAATTATTGTGTATGCCAGCTGAACCGATGGCAGGGTTCACTTTTTGCATACGCATTTAGAAAGTATGGAGTATTATGGAAAAGAACAAAAAAATCATCAAACTGTGCTATCTGCAGATCGCATTCTATGTCGTCTTTCTGACATCGCTGCTTCTGCATTTCAAGCGTGGGCTGGATCATCGCGCCTTTGCGCTTCTGATTATCCTTACGCTGCTCGGCTGCGCCTCTGCACTGACGCTTACCGATTATCTGAAAAGCCTGATCCGCCGCTCCGGCTTTGATGTCGCCGGCGTGCACGATAAAAAGTCGCTGGAAGAAAAGCTCCTCCAGCTTCAGAACGCGGACGATACACTCGATGTCGGCGTGATGATGTTTGATATGAACAATTTAAAGATGATCAACGACACGTACGGCCACGAAGAAGGCGACGTCTTTATCCAGACCTTCGCCTCCTATCTGACCCGCATTCTGACCGAGGACAGCTTTCTTCGCGGTTCGGCGGTGATGAATTTGTCATTGTGCAGAATCATGCAACCTGGAACCAGCTGGAGCAGATGAATCTTCAGCTGCAGACGATGATCGACACCTACAACCAGACGGCGGATCACCCGCTGAGCTATGCCGTCGGATATGAGCTGAGCTGCAAAAATCATTATTATCTGATCATGGATCTGCTGCAAATGGCGGACGAAAAAATGTACCAGGACAAGCGGTATAAAAAACAGCTCCAGAAAAACGGACCTCTCGCCGCCCGCCGCAGTATGCTTGCTGAGAGCATTTCCACGGATTCTTTAAAAGAAAAAATTTTTACGCTTCTCAATAACAGAAGCGAAGAAAAGCAGTACGCCTTTCTGATGACGGATGTCGACAATTTTCATCTGATCAACGATTACTGGGGTTATGAGATGGGTACGAACATTCTGAATTTCATCCTGAAAAAGCTGGAACTCTTTCCGCAGACACTCTTTGTGAACCGCTATCACTCCGATATCTTTGTCGGCATTATCGATATCACCGGGCAGGATCCGGCCGTGGTGCGGGAAAAGATTTCCGCCTATCACAAGCAGGCGATCCGCGAAGTGCTGGAATCGTACCCGCTGAATTACATGACGCTGAACACTGGCGTCTATTATCTGAATGACACGGACACACCAACGGAGGAAGTCATCTCTCATGCCAACATTGCGCGGCGGCGTGCGAAGGAAACTTCCACCTGCGTCTTCGAATGCAACGCCGAGCTTTCCAGCACGGAACAGAAGCGCGCGGAGACCATTCATTCCTTCCAGAATGCCCTTGCGAAAAAAGAATTTCAGATTTATTTCCAGCCGAAAATCAGCGGAAAAACGCAGGAAATTGCAAGCGCCGAGGTGCTGGTACGCTGGCTGCGCGAGGACGGCACGCTCTGGTTCCCGGACAGCTTTCTGCCGATTCTGGAGGAGACCGGAGAGATTGAGTCGCTCGACTATTATGTGTATAATGCTGCTTTCCAGTGGCTCGCTGACCGCCGGGAAAACGGACTTCCGCTGCTGCCGCTCTCGCTGAATGTGTCGCCGATTCATTTCCGCAAGATCGATACGTTCACACAGCGGATCACACAGCTGCTCGATCATTATCAGATTCCTTCGAAGTACCTGGTTTTTGAGATCACAGAAACAACGTACATTCATAACATTGATGCCGTCAACCAGATGATCCGCTTTTTCCACGACCGGGATATCCGCATTTCCATGGACGATTTTGGGTCTGGATATTCGTCCTTAAATTCGCTGAAGGATATTCTGTTTGATGAAGTTAAAATTGACAAACATTTCCTCTCGGCGGGCCTCTCCGAAAAAGGAAAAATTGTGCTGGAAGAGATGTTCCATCTTTTAAAACGCACAGACAAATGGATTGTCTGCGAGGGTGTAGAGACGAAAGAGATGGTAGATTTTCTGATCGCCGAAGGATGCGACGAGCTGCAGGGATTCTATTATTATAAACCGATGGAACAGAAAAAATTTGAAGAGCTGATCGCTTGACAAAGTCCGAATTCTATACTATGGTTATCTTGCCCGGTAGTTACTACCGATTCAATTCTGTTATCAACTTTGTTGGGAGGTATGCATGATGTATTCCATGAAAGAAGCCTGCATCCAGACAGGCATGTCATATGAAACCCTGAAATTTTACTGCAAAGAAGGCCTCGTCCCGAACGTAAAACGCGACAGCCACAACTACCGCGTTTTCGACGACCGCGACATCAAATGGATCCAGAGCCTCGGCTGCCTGAAGCGCTGCGGCATGACGCTGGCGGAAATGAAAGAATATCTCGCCTACTGCCTCGAAGGTCCATCCTCCATTCCGGAGCGTAAAGAAATTCTCGCGGTAAAAAAAGAAGCGCTGCTCGCATCGATGGAAAAACTGCAGAAAGCCATCGATTATATCGACTGGAAACAGAATTTTTACGATGATGTCCTGTCGGGAAAAATCGAATATCACAGCAATCTGATTTCGGATGAAGAGATTGCACAGAAGGCACAGTAGTCCTTCCTATCCTATGCAAAAAACGGCGCCGATCTTTTTACAGATCAGTGCCGTTTTCTCATTTTTTCTCTTCTTTCCTCCACCGTCTCCATGCGTCGTCTGCGGAGCTGTTCATTTACTTCGGCTGCGGTCCGCATACTCCGTCCGAAATCGACGATGTGCCACAGGATTTTTGCTCCCAGGATAAAGGATCCGTAGATGGCTGCATCCAGCGGGCCGTACCAGAAATGCCAGTAATGTGCCAGCGGCAGCAATGTGATTTCCAGCAGGCAGGTATGCAACTCTGTTGAATTTATCTCGTCAATCATGTCATCATCTCGTCACGTAAGTGACGTGATTAATTTTCTCGAATATTATATGTTTTTCCGTCTCAGATCCGATCCAGCACTTCCCCAATATCCCCTTTAATGCACACCGCTCTGTCACGGATCAGATCCGGGACACGCATATCGCCGGTGTTGATGCAGACATAAAGATTATCTTTATCTTCTGCTGTCATGCTGAAAAATGGATATTTGATGATTCCCGGCGTGTTGTATCCCACGCCGAGTTCCAGATACAGGATATGGCCTCTGTTGTGACGAAGCAGGAAATCGATGCGTCGGCTGGATGCCTCATGCCAGCCTTTATCTTCCACAAACGTGTCATCCGCGCGCAGATTCATGCTCATCGGTTTTCCGCAGTGTGGGCAGTACGGCACCAGTTCGGATGGGATCCGCATGCTCAGGTTTCCGTTCTCCGGCGGAACAAGGCTTCCGTCTTCCAGGATCTGATACCCCTGGGCAAGCAGCATCTTTCGAATGATTTCTTCATTGTCATACTTTTCCTTGCAGCACGGCTCAGAGCACTGAAACAGGCCGTAATCTCCCTGCGTGTAAAACAAACGGTTTTTATCAAATCCGGCTTTCTGGAAGCAGTGGTCTACATTTGTGGTGATGACAAAATAGCTCTTATTTTTCATCAGGCTGAGCAGTTTCTGGTAAACCGGTTTTGGCGCGTCCTGATAACGGTTGATGTAAATGTATCTGCTCCAGTACGCCCAGTATTCTTCCAGCGTATCGTAAGGGTAGAAGCCGCCAGAATACATATCGTGGAAACCGTATTTCTGTTCAAAATCTGCAAAATATTTCCGGAACCGCTCACCGCTGTAGGTAAATCCGGCCGATGTCGAAAGCCCAGCCCCGGCTCCTATTAAAATCGTGTTTTTTTCCTGCAGTGCGGTGCGAAAACGCTCCATCTTTTTTTCAAATTCTCTTTCTTTCCAACTTTCAAACATCACAAATTCACCTCTTCTTTTCTTTCTGCTTTTGTTCCCCATTCTTCAGCGATTACTTTTCTCCCAGCAGCTCCTCATAAATCTCCCGGTCGCGGTCCTTGAACACGTTGAAAATGACCTTCTCCACGCTCGTCTCTTTCTGCGCCAGAAACTCTTTCACCGTCGCAACGGCAATCTCCGCTGCTTTCTCGTTCGGAAAATGAAATTCTCCAGTGGAAATGCAGCAGAACGCCACGCTTTTCAGTCCGTTCTCCGCCGCAAGTGACAGGCACGACCGATAGCAGTCCGCCAGCTGCCGGCAGTGTGTTTCCGTCAGATGGCCGCCCACAATCGGTCCAACCGTGTGGAGCACATAGCGGCACGGCAGATTATACGCCGGCGTGATTTTCGCCTGCCCCGTCGGCTCCGCATGGTCCTGCGCTTCCATCATCTCCTCGCAGTACAGCCGAAGCTGCACACCCGCAAACGTATGGATGCAGTTGTCAATGCACCGGTGATTCGGCACGTAACAGCCAGTCATCCCGCTGTTCGCCGCATTCACAATCGCATCGCACCGGAGCGCGGTGATATCGCCCTGCCAGAGATACAGCCCCTGCTGCACCGGCGTAAGGTCGTCGACATTCGTCACGCCCTTTTTTGCCGTCTCCTCCTGCAGATACGCATCCTGAATGTTCAGAAATTCTGCACTGCTCTTTTTCACCATGCGCACATTCATCAGCCCCCGCAGAAGCTGTCTCTGCCCGGTGCTGTCAGACGGAATCTGCATTCCGCGGTACTCCCGGCTCTCTTCCAGCAATGACTGGATCAGAAAATTTCTTCGTTCACTCTGGTTCATGTTATTCCCTCATTTCCATCGTTTCTATAGACTTTATCTTATCACTATTCCCATAAAATCTGTAGCTAAAATAAGGGGACTACTGCCCTCTTTTGCGAATCGTTCCTCTCGGACACGTCTCCGCGCATCGGCCGCAGTGCAGGCACTGGTGCTGGTCGATGACGGCCGGGATGCGGGTGATGTCGATGCATTTCTGCGGACAGACTGAAAAACAGAGCTTGCAGCCAATGCATTCGTTTCCCACCTCGTACCCAGCCATCGACTGCTCTGCGCCGCCGATCAGGATCGTGTCCCGCACGATATGCGACGGATCGCTGATGTCGAAGTATTCTCCCTCGGCCTCGTACACGCGGAACACCTCAAGTGCCGCGCGTGTATCGCCGGGATAAATTTTCTGCATGTATGGATTTTTTCCGAAAATTTCATCCAGCTTTTCACTGTGGATGTTCTGGATTCTGCCGCGGAGAGAGACTGCTTTTTTATCTTTCGTCGCAGAAATTGCCACATAGCCCTGCTCCATGAGCTGTGCATAAAAGGCTTTTCCTTTTGCCGTCAGAAAATACACTCCTTTCTTGTCCCACAGCATCATATCGATCACACGGGTCTGTGGATGACCGTCTGCACCGATCGTCGCCATCGTGGTTGAGTGCATCTCCTCTACTAACATCTTCAGATAATCATTTCTCTCCATAGCGGCAGATTCCTTTCTCTTTTTACTTCAAATTCATAGCGACAGATTAAAACTCGTACGGCGGGTTTCCGGAAAAGTCTGCGATTACACCGTGTGCATTGTTCAGATAGAATACCTCGAAAATCGGGTTGTCAGCGGTTTGGTACTGGCCTTTTACAATCGGATTTCCCATGCACATTTCTTTTGCAGCCATGTTGTTTTCAAATACAGCTTTTCCGTTCAGACGGATCCATGCATAGGATGGGCTGGAAGTGGAAATTTCAATTTCCGGATTTGCCAGCATATCTTTATAAACATCTTTTGTGTTGTTGGTACAAAACCACAGTTTTCCTTCCATTTCGCCAATAAACATAAACGGACGGCATTTTGCTTTTCCATCGCGCCCTACAGTTGCTAAATACTGTACCGGGTTTTCTTTTAAGAATTCTACTACTTTACTCATGATGATGTCCTCCATTTTCGTTTTTTGATTTTGTTTTTGAGCTTGTTTCTTATGATTTGGTTTCGGCCTTTTTCGAATGCGCTCCAGACCTTTTTTCTCGAAAGGATTGCTTTTTTCTTTCGATGGCTTTATAATAAGCCCAAAGCGTCTTAACGTAAAGTAAGCACAATATTGTGCTGTAGTTACCAAAAGGAAACTATTGTGTAAATACAAGGTTTTCCGTGCTTACTTTTACGAGAAAATCTTTATGAAATGGAGGTTTTTTATGTCAGCTTCTGAAAAAAACGCAATATCTTTAGCCGATCTCCCGGCCTGCCCGGTAGAGACTACCTTAACCTTAATCAGTGATAAATGGAAAGTCCTGATTCTCCGTGATCTGATGCCAGGCACCAAACGTTTTGGCGAATTAAAAAAATCCATCGGTCACGTTTCCCAGAAGGTTCTGACGAGCCAGCTCCGTCAGATGGAACAGAGCGGGCTCGTCAGCCGTAAAGTTTATGCAGAAGTTCCACCGCGGGTAGAATATCCCCTCACCGACCTGGGCTACAGCCTACAGCCAATCATGGATGCCATGTGGAGCTGGGGAGAAAATTATAAGAAAAAACTCTCCGCCGAAGAATCCGAAACCGCCTGATATTCATTTGTTTTTTGCAAAAAAAATGTCTCAAAACCAGTCTTTTGTTTTGAGACATTTTTATTTTTTATTTTTCCCGGAAATTCGGACTGTTTTCTTTCAGCACCACTGTTTCCCAGCTTCCGATTGTTCCATCATACTGTCCGTTCCACACCGGATACTGTTCGACCGGAAGTTTGATTTCCACGGCATTCCGATTAAAGTTCTGTACGAACACATACCGGATTCCATTCTTTTCGCGCGTTGTAACCTCCACGCCATCCGGAATCTCTTTCACCACCGATGTGACACCTGCTTCTTCTGCCAGTTTTCCGCAGAGCTCATCGTACAGACCCTGTTCAAAACCGGCACAGATCTGATATGCTTTTCCTGCGCCATACTGGTTTTCTGTCAGTGCAGGCATTCCTGCATAAAAATCTTTTCCATAAGTCATCAGCACTTCTGCTGTCGATGGTTTCACCAGTTCACAGAGATTGCTGCACCGGTACGTCCGGGTCAGATGCAGACGGTTTTGCGGGACCGGAACTCCTTCGTTCCATTCCCCATCGTACAGGCCGTCAATCTCCATGCTCCGAAGTCCCATTACATCCAGCAGTCCGTGCGGCGTTCCGCCAAGGAAACAAAGATCCGTCTCATCTACAATTCCGGACCAGTACGTTGCCAGGAAAGTGCCGCCTCCGGCCACAAACTGCCGTACTTTTTCCACCCATCCTTCCCGCTGCAGATAAACCACAGGCGCTGCCACGATCTGATAGTCCGAAAGGCCCTGCGTTTCATCGATGACATCAACATCCAAGCCGAGTCTGCGGAAGGCGCGGTATGATTTTTCCACGGTTTCTTTGTAAAACAGGCCCTGATTCCGTGGCCCTGCCGCATCTTCCAGTGCCCACCGGTTTTCGGTGTCATAAATCACAGCCACTTTCGGACTGCAGATGGCACCGGAAAGTTCCTGCATCTGCGCCAGGGTTTCTCCTACCTTTGTCACTTCCCGGAATACACGGGTGTCATCTCCTCCATAATGGTCTATCACCGCTCCATGAAACTTTTCGGAAGCTCCACGACTCTGGCGCATCTGGAAATACAGGACGCTGTCTGATCCGTGCGCCACGGCCTGCATGGATGCGGCATGCAGCATGCCCGGCTTTTTCAGTTTGCTGACCGGCTGCCAGTTTGTTGCGGACGGACAGCTCTCCATCAGATAAAACGGCTTTTTCTGGATACTGCGCATGATATCATGCTGCATCGCCGTATCTGCTGCCGTAACTGCTTCCGCTTCTTTGTGCCAGGTCGGATAATTGTCCCAGGAAACAAAATCAACAATGTCGGCAAACTTGTGATAATCCAGTCCCTTGAAATCATACATCATATTGATGGTCGTAGGCTGTTTGGCACCGGCATCCCGCAGCGCGCTGATCTCCCATTTCACAAAATCGGCTGTCTGATCTGTTACAAATCGTTTCCAGTCCAGATTCAGTCCGTGCAGCGATGCGTCTCCTTTTGGCGACGGACTCTCCACCTGATCAAAACTCTGGTATGTATGACTCCAGAACGCCGTGTTCCATGCATGGTTTAAGGCCTGTAAACTGCCATATTTTTGTTTTACCCAGTTCCGAAATGCCTCCTGGCAGAGCGGACAATGGCACTCTCCGCCTAGTTCATTCGAAATATGCCATGCAATGACGCCTGGATGATCCCTGAACGCTTCTGCCAGTTTTGTATTGATCTTTCTCGTTTTTTCCCGGTACACCGGCGAGGTATAGCAATGGTTATGACGCTCTCCGTACAGATTTCTCTGCCGCATCGCATCCATGCGGAGTACTTCCGGATATTTCTGTGCCATCCAGCGCGGTCTTGCCGCTGTCGGTGTAGCCATCATGACGGAAATTCCATTTTCATACAGACGGTCTACCATTTTTTTGAGCCATTCCAGATCAAACACACCTTCTTCCGGCTCCAGGAATGCCCAGGAAAAGATGCCGAGGGAAACTTCATTTATTTTCGCTTTTTTGAAATACGCAAGATCTTGTTCCAGAATTTCCGGATATTCCAGCCATTGTTCCGGATTGTAATCTCCGCCATGCAGAAGTTTTCCAAAATTTATATTCTGTCTCATGAAAATCTCCTTTTATTCTCAAATGCCTCGGAATGTAAAGGTAAATTCCAGTTTCTGGTCAACCGGAATCAGGTATTCCGGATGGGTCTGTGCACCCCAGCTGTCGTCTCCTCCGACACCCATCTGCTGTTTTGCCACGCGCACAACCGTATAATGTACCTGCGGCAGTTCATATGGATGCATCGCATTTTCCAGCTCGTGCGGCGTATACGGCAGTGCGGAAAATTCCATCTTGTCGCCGCTGAACATCATACCGCGGCCTTTGCGGTTCGTCACGGTTGCCCAGCGTACACCAACCTTGTTGCCGCACTCCTGCGGAACGAGATATTTCGCCATATTGTCTTCGACTTTATTCTTATAAACGCCAAGCTTTGCTCCGGCGCAGCGGTCCACATACGTCTCCTCCGGTCCCATGCCGTACCAGGTAACGTGGTCGTAATCGGCATCCAGCTTGAACATCACGCCGAATTCCGGCATATCGCCGAGCTCTTTCACCGGATCATACGTCAGCGTCGTCTGAATACTTCCATCGCCGAAGACACGGTAGGTCAGACGGCACTCACTCGCCGGTGTGGTCGGCATTACATAGCGGTAGCTGACTTCTGCGCAGTCCTCGTGTACTTCGATTTCCGGCGCATACAGTCCCGGATAATGGCTGCCGTTCGGATATTTGTGGGACAGATACATCGAAGCAATCTTCCACTGGCTGTAACGCATCGGCATCAGGCTTCCGCAGTCATTGTCGATCGGCGCACGCCAGAAGTTCGGTTTCGGAATCATTTTGATCATCTCAACGCCGCCGTAACGGTACGATACGAGTCCGCCGTTCAGATCGGAGAACATCACATCGAAATTCTCGCCGCGCACACCAAAATCATGGTTGGAACGGATCACTTCAAATTTCGCCGGTTTTTCTGCTTTCGCCGGTGCTTCCACTTCATAAACGCCCTGTCCAAATGCAACTTCATGGCCGCGCTTGCCCCATACGGTATCTTCTTTCAGGCGGAAGGAAACGGTCACCGCATACTCTCCCGGAAGTGTCTGTACCGCGATCGGCAGCTCCACCGTTTTTTCCGAAAGCGGCTCCACCGAAACTTCCATCGGCACTTCTTTCAGTTTCTTTCCTTCTTTTTCGAGAAGTACTACGCATGCAAATGTATCGGTATTCACAAACAGGTTTTTATTTTTTACAACCGCCTTGTCTTTCTGCACGTCAATGGAAATATTCTGATAGCAGAATTTTACTTCCTGCATCTTCGGAGACGCGTCGCGCTCGCCGCCGTATACGATACCATTTCCACTGAAGTTATAATCACACGGATGGTCGTCAAAATCACCGCCATACGCCTGGAACTCTTTTCCGTAGCGGTCTTTTTTATAAATCGACTGATCGATATAGTCCCAGATAAAGCCGCCCTGGAACATTGGCTCTTCCTCGGTCAGATCCATATATTTCTTCATCGCGCCGCAGGAATTTCCCATGGCATGGGCATACTCACAGCAGACGTACGGTTTTCTGCGGTCTTTCGCTAAAAATTCCCGGATCTCGTTGACCGTGGTGTACATCCGGCTTTCCATATCGCTGGTGTCGTTGTATCTGCGGTCATCGTTCACTCCCTCATAATGGACAAGGCGGGTCGGATCCATCTTCCGGTATAACTGAGACATTTCAAAAATAACCTTTCCGCCGAACGATTCATTTCCGCAGGACCAGATCAGAATCGCCGGATGGTTTTTGTCTCTCTGATACATCGAGTTGACACGGTCCAGCATGCAGTCCATCCACTCCGGACGGTCGCACGGTACGACACCGGAGAAATCCCCGTTCCGTACCGCATCCGTATCTCTCGTTCCATGGGACTCCATGTTGCACTCCGCGATCATGTAAAGACCGTATTCATCGCACAGATCATAAATGCCGACCGCATCCGGGTAATGGCAGGTACGGATTGCATTGATGTTGTTCTGTTTCATCGTTGTCAGGTCTTTGATCAGCTCTTCTCTCGAAACGACACGGCCGGATACGGAGCTGAACTCGTGGCGGTTGACGCCTTTAAAGACAATGCGTTTTCCATTCAGCATCATGATGTGGTCTTTCATCTCAAAGCGGCGGAATCCGACTCTCTGCGGAATCAGTTCCTGCACTGTTCCATCCTCTGCGGTGACTTCCAGCAGAAGATCATACAGCACCGGTGTCTCTGCGGACCACAGTTCCGGGTGATCGACTTTCAGAACAAACTGTGTTTCCCCATCCAGCACACCTTCGGTGCTCTGCAGTGCCGTTCCGTCTTTTGACAGGGTAATTTTTACTTTTCCTTTTCCGATCGTTTTCGTATCAATGACCAGATCTGCCTTCGTAAACGTATCATCCAGCAGCGTCTGTACTTTCAGATCCGAAACGTGAACCTCCGGAATCGTGTACAGATACACATCACGGTAAATACCGGAGAAACGGAAGAAATCCTGATCCTCGCACCAGCTTCCGCTCGTCCATTTGAAAACCTGCGCAGCCAGTTTATTTTCGCCCTCTTTCAGATACGGGGTCAGTTCAAACTCGGACGGAGTAAACGTATCCTCGCTGTAGCCAAGGAACGTTCCGTTCAGCCATACGGCAATACCGCTCTCTGCTCCCTGGAAGGAAACAAAAAGCCGTTTTCCTTTCATCTGATCCGGCACTTCAAAATATTTCACATAGGAAGCCGTCGGATTGAACCGCTCCGGAATCTCGCCCGGCTGGATTTCTTCTCTTCCTTCCCACGGATACTGCACATTGGCATACTGCGGTGCGTCGTATCCCTCCATCTGGATATGCGCCGGCACGCGGATATCATCCCATTTTGTGCAGTCATACTCCGGTGTCTCAAATCCCGGAATCGTGCTCTCGTAGTTCTTTGCATAGTGGAATTTCCACAGTCCATTCAGACTGTGACGGAAGTTTTCCACATGCTGCTCCATTTCTTCCACCGATCCATAATACCTGTGATCGGAATGCGCCGGTACCCGGTTCTCTCCATAATACGTCGGGTCCTTCACTTTTTCATACTGAAATACACCCATTTTTATTTTCCTCCTTCTGGAATTTTATTTTCTTTGATCTTTTGAAAAAAGGTGGATATTCATCCAAATATCCACCTTTTCTGTTCGATTCTTTTTCTTATTTTACAGCACCTGTGATACCTTCTGTGAAGCTCTTCTGGAAGCAGAAGAAAATGATTGCTGTCGGGATCGTACAGATGAATACGCCGAGCATCAGCACGCCATAATCTACAGTGTAGCCGCCGAGCAGGTTCGCTACCAGCATCGGCATGGTAATGGAATCATTGTTCTGCAAGATAACCTTTGGCCACAGATAGTTGTTCCATGCATTCATGAAGGTGATAATCGTTGCTGCCGCATAGGTCGATTTCATGGTCGGCATATACATGCGGAAGAAAATTCCTGTCTCGCTTAAACCATCCAGTCTTGCCGCTTCGATGATATCGTGCGGGAAAGAACGGGAAGCCTGACGGAACATCATAATCATAAACGGAGTGGAAATCGAAGGAAGCATAAATGCTACCATCGTGTTGACCATTTTTAACTGTGAAAACATGCGGAACATCGGGATCATGATTGCTGCAAACGGGATCATCATCGCAGTCAGAAGCACGGTAAATACCGCATCTTTCGCTTTGTCATGATAAATTTCAAATCCATAACCTGCGATTGAGCAGACCAGAAGACAAAGGACCGTCAGTACCGTTGCATTCCGGAACGAGTTCCACAGTGCAAGACGCAGGTTCTGCTGCGCAATCAGTGACTTGAAGTTTTCCATCAGATAAGTACCCGGAATCAGTTTTCCGGCAATAACATCAATACTTCTGTTCGTAGACGCGCAGAACATATAGTACAGCGGAAATACAGAAAGGAGGGATGCTACCGTTAAAACCAGATACATGAAGAATTTCTTTGTTTTTCCCATTATCGCTCGTCACCTACTTTCATCTGAAGCAGTGCCAGAATGGCTACCATGATCAGGATCAGGATGGACATTGCTGCCGCATAGCCAAAGTTCGGGCTCTGTACAAAGGACATATTGTAAATATAATGAGACATGGTCATGGTTGATTTTCCAGGACCTCCGTTTGTCAGGTTCAGGGACTCATCGAACAGCTGCAGAGTACCGTTGGTAGAAGTAATTGTGGTCAGCAAAATCATCGGTTTTAACAGTGGAACGGTGATCTTGAAGAAAGTCTGCAGCGGGCTTGCGCCGTCGATTTTGGCTGCTTCGTAGATCGAATATTCAATGTTCTGCATACCGGAGAGATAGAAGACCATGTTGTATCCGGTCCATCTCCAGATCAGGGCGATGATGATAACCGCACGGGCTGTCCACGCATTGGAGAACCACATGATCGGGTTCATGCCGAGGCCGCGGAGAACGGTGTTGATAAAACCGTCATTTGCAAACAGGGAACGGAAGATCATCGCGTAAGATACGAGAGATGTTGCGCACGGCAGGAAAATGCAGGTACGGAACAGTCCCTTAAAACGCAGATCTTTGTTGTTCAGCATGGAAGCAAACATCAGGCCGAGGATCAGCATGATCGGCACCTGAATAATCAGATAAAAGAAGGTGTTGCTTAAGGTCTGTTTAAAGGTCGGGTCTTTTAAAATACGGGCATAGTTTGCAAATCCGTTGAATTTCAGGTTGATGCCCATACCTGTCTGTAAAGACAGGATGAATGCCTGAATCATCGGATAAAAGCTCATCCATGCGATCAGGATCGTTGCCGGCATCAGGAAAGCCCAGCCGGTAAGATTCTGTTTTCTTTCCAAGTTCATTCCTTTTTTCTTCTGACTGCTCATGGAATCTTCCTTTCTTTTTTTACCTGGCGTGTGTTTGAAAAAATCTTTTTGCAGACAACATTTCATGTTCTCCTGCAGAAATCATTTTTCAAACACACACCGCATAGATACAGAACGGGCCTGCTTCTGTCTGTCCAGGAAGCAGACCCGTTTCTTATCGTCCTACTTTTTTATGTATTGCAGGATATCAGCCACCCATGTTGAACTCTACAGTTTCCTGTGCGGTCTGAAGTTCGCTGTCCATATCTGCTCCTGTCTGGATGATATTGGAAAGTGCGGTTCCGACAGCATCACGTGCATCGTAGTAGAATGCTCCAGTGATGTTGGATGGAGTCTTGGTTGCGAAATCAACGATTTTTGCATAAACCGGGTCATCACTGAAGAATGCAACTGGCTGTGCATATGCTTCGGAATCTCCTGCCGGTGCCCAGGTTGCCAGAGCGCCTTTTGCGATGATGTCATCGTAAAGAGCTGTGCTGCCTGCGAAGGTAGATTTCATAAAGTCAATGGCAAGATCGGTTTTCTTGCAGTTGGAAGAAATTGCCCAGGAAGAACCACCGTTGTTGGAGTAGTTGGTTGCTCCGTCGATGCCGTCCAGTTTTGGCATATTGGTGAGCGCCCATTTACCGGACTGATCTTCGTTTGCTGTGATGGAAGCCATAATCCAGCATCCGTTGATAACGCCTGCTGTGGTTCCGTTGTTGATGGATGCAATGTACTGATCCCAGTCAGTAACCTCTACAAGAGTGCCATCTTTTACCATCTGGCTGTAAATCTCAAGGATTGGTTTCAGTGCTTTGTTGTCTACGATGTTGACAGATCCATCTTCGTTGAAAAGGGACTCACCGCAAGACTGCAGCATTTCCATAACAAGGTCCGGAGATCCGGCCTGAGATGTCAGGATCGGCTGGCCTGTTTTCTCTTTGACAACTTTTGCTTTCTCCATAAAGTCATTCCAGGTGATATCTGTGAAATCATCTACGGTGAAGCCTGCCTGCTCCAGCATATCAGTACGCAGGCACTCGATAACGGCACCATTGTCGAACGGAATTCCGTAGTTCTTCCCATCCAGAGTAGAGTAAGCAACTTTTGCGGATGAGAATTCGCTGAAATCAATTCCGGAATCGGTCAGATCGGTGAAGATGTCCGGATAGTTGGTTGCATATTTCTGGAAGGAGTTATCCTGCATCAGGAAGATATCCGGCAGAGTGCTTAAGTCTCCTGCGGAAACTGCTGTGGTCAGACGGGTTTCAATGTCGTCGGACTGTACTTCGCTGACTTCTACTTTGAATCCTTCGTGATCCTGTGCATAAATTTCAGCTGCTTTCTTGATCGCGTAAACGTTGAAGTTCGGGTCCCAGGTCCATACGGTTAAGGTGTTGTCATCATCAGAGCCGCCCTCTACTACGTCGCTGCTCTCTGATTTTGCAGTGGTTTCACTTGCTGCTGATGCATCGTTTCCGCCGTTGCTGGAACTTGTTGTAGTTCCTCCGCTGGAACCACATGCAGCCAGTCCAAATACCATTGCTGATGCCATTACGATTGATACAATTTTTCTTTTCATATTGCACATCCTCCTTAAGATGTTATTTTACAACCGGAACCTCCGCACTTTTTACAGCACAGAAATTTTTTGGTTGTTTTGTACATTTTTTATGTTTTTATTCCCTCAACATGTACAAAGTATAACATATTTTCCCGTCGTTTGTGCGCATTTTTAACTCTATGTTATGCATTTTCAACCATTTATAGGCATTTTGACGGACATCACCATCCTTCCTGTGTTTTTATATCAAAATTCAACAATTTTCGTTCATAATGTTCCGGTGCACTTCGCCACTGCTGTGGAGATACACCAAGAATCCGGCGGAAATTACGGTTAAATGTAGAAATTGTTGTGAATCCGCTTCGCATTGCAATCTCATTTACAGAAATATTTGTTTTCCGCAGTTCCTTACATGCCGCCCGGATCCAGACCCAGTTAATGTACTCAACCGGCGTCATCCGCATGGATTCCTGAAAAATACGGCGCAGATGTGTTTCGCTGATATGACATACCTCTGCCAGCTCCTCAATTCGAAGAATCTCTTTATAATTTTCTCCAATATAATCCAGCGCAGGCAGAATCAGAGCGATACTGGCATCATCTACAATAGAATTCTTTTCCTGCTCCTCGTCCCTTTCATTCCATCTGGCAATCTGCATCAGAAGCGCTCTGGTCAGTCCTTTCACTTCCTCGAGATAAAATTCCCGTTTTTCACCCATGCATTTAATGATCAGTTTGATCATCTCCGCGACCTCCGGCCTTTCCTCATTTTTCACAAAATGGGCCTTCTGGTTAATACGCGCAATCAGCTTTTGTGCCATGCGCATATTGCCCTTATACAGCTCTGTAATAAATCCTTCCACATCCACAAACACCCATGCCCAGGAACATACACTGTTTTCTTTTGAGTTTGTTGTATGCGGAAAGTTTTTCGGCACCACCGTAAACATACCGCCATGATACGGCAGTTCCTCATCTTCCAAAACAATCGTTCCCTCACCGTAATAGCAGAAACCGATCTCCATCAGGTTATGAAAATGCAGATAATCAATCTGGTACCCATAATTCTGCAACCATTTTTCTCCCTGCAGCACCAGCACCGGGCATTTTTCCGGCACTTCGTAATAGCGGTATTCCATTCTGGGCTTTTTCTTTCTGCTCATATCCGTACCTGCTTATTCTACTTTTTTCTGAATCATCGCCAGAAACACGAGCGGTTCTTCCCCTGCGCAGGAAACCGCATGGCCGCTGCCGTCCTCGCAGAACGTCGTCATGCCCGCCTGCACCGGGTAGGTTTTGTCGTTATCCTGATACATACCCGCACCGGACAGGATGTGATACGCTTCTGTCTCCCCATGATGCTCATGATACGGAAGCTCATCACCCGGTAAAATCGTTACTTTTGCAAAGAGTGTCACCTTTCCGGAAAGGCGTTCGCCCTCCAGCAATTTTTCTGTTGTGTGTCTGTCTGCCATTGTTCATGTCCTCGTTTTCGTAATCTTTTTTTGTTTTCCCTGTCTCCATCCTACACCAAATAGCGTAAGATTCGATCTTCTCTGTGTTTTTATTATATTCTCTGCTTCACCGGAAGACAATGAGATTCACCAAAAACGAGCAACTTTTTTCCGTCAGCCTACAATCTTTCCTCTGTCAATCTCCACCGTCGTATCGCACAGTGCTGCGATGTCTTCCCGGTTGTGGCTGGCCAGAAGAATGGTTTTTCCTTCGTCTTTCAGTTTCAAAAACAGCTGCCGCATCTCCTGCACGCCCTGGTTGTCGAGACCGTTCATCGGTTCATCCAGAATCAGAAGGGAAGGTTCCTCCATAATCGCCTGTGCAATACCGAGACGCTGGCGCATGCCGAGCGAATACTTGCCGACATGCTTTTTCGCTTCCGGATCCAGTCCGACTTTTCGGATGGCCGCATCGATCTCCTTTTTTCCGATCTTCCTGCGGATGCCGGCGAGAAACTGCAGATTCTGTCTGGCACTGTAGCCCGGAAGAAAGCCCGGTGTCTCGATGATGGCGCCAATACTCTCCGGCGCTTCGATCTCTTTCCCAATCTGTTTTCCATCCACAAAAACCGCGCCATCGTCCACCCGGAGAAATCCGCAGATGCATTTGAACAGTACCGTCTTCCCACTTCCGTTTCTTCCGATCATTCCGTGAATTTTTCCTTTTTCGAAGCTCAGGCTGATCCCGTCCAACGCCGCGTAGCTGCCAAACTTTTTTGTCACGTTTTCTATTCTTATCTTTTCTTCCATTCTTTCAGATTTCCTCCACAAAGTTCAGATCCTTTTTCCGGATCCCGAGATACGAAAGGATCGTGCATGCGCCGATGACAATCGCAAAGACACTGTAAACATATGCCATCGACGGCCCGTTTCCATATCCCTGCCACTTGTAGCTCGCAATATTCATCCAAAGCGGCGGCGCGCAGTAATAGCCGATTGTGATGCTGGAAAATTTGCTGAGCAGAAGCGCAGTGAGTGAGATGCCGCAGTTGATGACGATTCCAAATCCCCTGTGTACCAGAAAATTTCCGGCATAACTCACAACGCCTGTCATAACCGACAGGCACCAGATCGCAAGCATTGTGAGTCCCATTGCCTCCTGCGGCGAAAATCTCGAAAGGATCAGATAATCCAACGGTTCCTGGTCAAAGGTATATGCCGCATTCGTCTGAGCCAGCGTACTGATCACCTTCCCCCATCCGGTTTCCCACCCTACATTCGGAAACACAAGCAGTACCGGAATCATACTTAAGCATATGGTGTAAAAAAAGGAAACAACCACAATGTACAGCATGTTTCCCCAAAACCAGCTTTTCCGCCCGGCCCGCAAAATCTGCCACCCGCTGTTCGGTTCCAGAAACGGAGCATCACAGAAAAGCAGCAGAGCCCCAAGAACAATGATAATCTGGTCTCCATTATATCTGGTCATAAACGGCAGCATCCAAAAAGTCACATCAACTCCGGTCTGCTCGCAGAAGCCTCGAATACCCACCGTCATTACATGAAAAAGGATCGCAATCCACAACAGCGCAACATAAAACCGTGGTGTTGTGAATGTTTTCCGCAAACGTATCTGACATACCCGAAGGCTCATCCGTATTCTATCCATTCTGCGCCCTCCTCTTTACCACTCGCACGAAAATTACACCTTCCATTCCTGTCAGAATAAGGAAATAACCAGCTATCACAAAAAAATCCTTAAAATTCCGGATACTTCCCCCATGGAGCTGGTACCATCTCATCTGGCCCGGCAGCTGCAGCGCTTCTGCTACAAGCTGGCTTGCATAATAAAAAAGAGCCGGTGTGCTGACCAGCACAAACAGATTTTTTATTTTTCCCGATATCATAAGCGCAAAAACTGCCATAAATGCATACTTGACAGCCTCAACTCCAAATCTTGCGGCAAGGTAAAACGGCAGAACGAGTCCATTTCCATAGCTTAAACTGCCTGTTAATGTTTCAAGCTCTTCTTTTTTTATCCACGGTATTTTTAATGCCAAAACGCCATAAACAACTGCCATTCCCAGAAAAATACTGATCACAGAACCGAAAAAGGCAACCACCAGATGCGACCAGCAATATGCTGTTCTCCCTATGCGTGTCTCAATGCATCTAAGATAGCCATTTCTGCTGTCTTCCCAATAGCTCAGCGCAAACGGCAGCACAGCCAGCACAGAAAACACTTCAAAAAATGCCCCCACACCATGACTGCTGACAACCAGGTAATATACCGATGCATTCCACCGGCTCTGCATTGCTTCCTGACTGATGTTTAACACGGTAACCAGCATCGCACCTGCGATGGCAAAATAAAATTTTCCTGATAAAAACATTCTTTTAAAATCCATTTTTATCATTCGAAAAAAATTCATGAAAGATCACCTTCTTGTCCTTCCGCAACAATCTCTTATCCTCTTCGTCTTTTAAAAAGATGTGACCCGCTTAGCCCGGAGTCACATCTTCCGCAAAACAATTTATTCTTTGAGTAACTCGTAAATCTCAGACAAACTCACCCTGCAATTTCCCGTCCATCCAGTGCATTGATGTAAACATACTGTTCGATCTCATCTTCTATAAATCGAAACTGCCACGCAGGAATCATATCACACATCCAATGCCCTGTTTCATTTCTTCCCGTTGTCATCGGGTAATAAATCAGTTTCATCTGATTCAGCGTAATCGGCTCTGCAATTGCCAAATCATACTTATTTCTCAGCGTTTCCAAAATAATATCTTTTTCCGCAAGAGATACCGGTTCCTTTTCCCGAATAGCATAGTGATTAACTGCTTGAAGATATTGAATTCCGCCCTCCGTTATAACAGCCTGTATTTTAGATGACGGAATATAAAGATCATCCTGCCGGTTAATTTCATTGCATAATACAGGAACCCCATTCAGATAACCCTGAAAAAACAACAGGAAACAATCATCTGCTTTTGACCACTCATATTTCTGAATCTTCTGAGGCTTTAGCAATTCTCCATTCTCGATTGCCTGTTCCATTAATTCCTGCTGTTTTTCCATCTGTTCATACGAAAAACTGTATTTACTGGTCAATTCAACTTTTTCCCAGTCTCCAATCCATCTAACAAACTCTTTTCCTTCCTCTATCAGCTTTTCTTCGTCTTCCAATGAAATTTCCTGCTCATTGTCTCTGACCAAAATCCCTTCACCATAGGCTGATGTAATATATTCAACAGGCAAATTATAATAAACTTTTTTTCCTTCTTCCGTTTCCACTCCTAATATATTGCTGACAGACACCGTTCCATTTTGATTTTTTAATTGTTCGCCAAGTATTCCCTCATACGAATAACAAACGTCCGGCTCTCCTGTGTCTCCTTTTCTTGTTTCCAATCCACTTTCCGGAATTTTCCCAAGTATTTTATTGAACACACTTTCTCCTTGAAATCCATCCACTTCTATCACACATTTTTCAAACTCATTCCATTTTTTGTCAGGCATGTCAACAATCGCATCAATTTTGGCCTGACTGCCAAGCTGAAAACGGATGTGCTCACCATTGCTTAATTCCTGATCATTTTCAGGTGTCACATTTGTTTCCGTTTCATCATTGCTGATAGAACTATTCCATTCTTCTCCATTTTCCTGTTTTTCTACCTGCTGCAAATTTTCTGACTCATTTCCCATATTCTGACAACCTGTAAAGAACAGTAATATTACCATAATTCCCAATACTTTCTTTCCCATATATCCCCTCTTTTCAAAATTTCGTTCTTTCTCTTCTGTTACTCGAAGCATAGCGAAATTTTTCTCCATCGTCAACGGATCTGGGATATCATGCTCTATCTGGGATAATCAGTACAGATAGCAAAAAATAAAACTTTGTTCTTTGAAATCCGCATTCTTTTTGCTTCCTTCATACAAATAAAGTCTTTTTTATTACGTTTTATCTTATTTTATCGGAAATACTGCCTCTGCGCAAAACAAATCTCCTGTCTCATAATACTTTAACGCGCCACCTACCTTTTGCATCGTCCGTTTTACACTTTTGTGCCCAATCCCGTGGCTGCTTGTATCTTTCTTCGTCGTATTCAAACTTGAATTTTCATTTAAAACAGATTTTTCTATTTTGTTTTGAATCTCCAACCGAAGATATCCCATTTTTTCCTCTACAAAAATTATAATTTCTTTCTTCTCTGTAACTTTCCGCTCTGCTTCAATCGCATTATCCATGAGATTTCCAAACACAGAGCAAAATTCCAAATCATCAATTCCTTCCATTTTGCTCAGAATCGTACACTTCACATCTACTTTTTCACTTCTCGCAAGAGTAATTTTTGTATTAATCATAGAATCCACATAACTGTTTCCTGTCTGAATTAGTGTCTGCACATCTTCAATTTTCTGATTAATTTTTTCCCATACCTTTACCATTTCCGACTGCGGCATGGTCTCCATTGCCTCTTGCAGAGGTAAAAGATAATTTTTCAAATCATGTTTAAATTCTCGTAATTCTTCATTACTTCTCTTAATAATTTCCATACTTTCCTTTGAATATTTCTCTTTTTCTTTCATCAGTTCATATTCTAGCTTTGTTTGATTATCCTTGCTCATTTGCTGTACTATAAAGTACATAATCAGGCACATCAGCCAGATACAGCATACGCACAGCAAAATCCATTTCTGTTCCTGCATCTGCACACTTGGCAGATCTCTTACTACCAAAATCATAGTATCTCCCGCAATAATTGAGAAAACAAGGTTGCATCCCATGACAATCCATTGCCAGCTTATCAGATTCTCTCGTTCAAACAAAAGACTATTTAGTAATTTACCAACAAAAAAATAAGAAATTTTTGATAATAGCACGAGCGCAATTCTTACTGTATCCTGATCTTGAATAAACGATGCAACACTTTCTTGAAGGATAAAACTGCCGCCGAAAAGGATCGCTGTGTTTACCATCATCAATACTGCTCTCGCAACTACCGCTGCAGTAACCTTTCTCAGAACACTTCCCCGTGTACCCACCATCAAATAGACAAAAAGCCAAATCAATGTGATCCACATTTCCCACCTGTCATATAACGCAGGATACTTTTCCAACGCAGGAAAGATTAGCCCAAATAGCACTGCAATTCCCCACAAAACTTTACCTTTTTTCCCTCTGGGTTTCTGCTGCATAAAATCCATGCAGAATTCCAACAAAAGTATGTTTTCCCAAACAGAAATTGCAAGTTCAAAGACCTTCCAAAATGCTGCACTCATTCCATCACCACTCCCATAATTTTCATTCGAACCTGATTCAGATAATTTCTGCTGACAGGAATGCTTTTCCCGTTCAATAGCAGAAGTTCTTTTTCGCGCAACCGATATACATAGTTCATGTTAACCAAATATCCTTTATGGGTCCTTACAAATTTATGCGCTTCTAGTTTTTTCTCCGCTTCTGACATTTTCATCCTTACGCGAATCGCCTCATCCCTCGTATCTTTTTCCCGATAAAAAAGCAGATAGTTCTTCTCGCTCTCCACAAACCAGATATCACGCAATGCAAGTTTTACACTCTGACGCCCTGTCTGCAGTTCTATTTGGGGAACTTTCTTTCCTGCCTTTTTCTGCAGTTCCAGCAACTGCGGCTCCAGTTCCTCATCCAGATGTGCCTTGCGGATAAAAAAGAATGGATGATACACCAATGACTGAAACACCAGATCATCCTTATTCGATACAAACACAATGCAACATTCCCTGTTCCACTTTTTCAGATACGATGCAGCCTCAAATCCATTCACTTCCGGCATATCAATATCAATAAAAAAAACAGAAATCTCATCAAGATTTTTGATTCCTTCCAGCATCTCCTTCGCAGATACGTAGCACTCCATTTCCACTGCAATCTTATATTTCTGACATAAACCTCGAATTCTGATTTCCAGTTTATTTAAAAACACTTTATCATCATCGCATAAAATTAAATTCATTATTTTCCCCCGTGCTTCTTATCGAAGATTCTACTTCTCAACAGCATACCAAATTTTTTCTTTTCTCTCAAGTAACCTGTGATAACATGCATGATCTGGGACAAACATCAGATCATTCTGCTCTGAGAGCTTTTTTGCCTGACGGGAAAATGTAACGAGATTTTCCCTCGAGAAAAAAAACAACACCTGAACCGTTTTGCCAACTCAGGTGTTGTTACAATAAATTTATATCGCCCGCAAAGGCTGTTACGCCACCACATCCTCAAACTGCGAATTGTAAAGATTTGCATAGAACCCGTTTGCCGCGAGCAGTTCTTCGTGATTTCCCTGCTCGATGATATCTCCGTCTTTCATGACGAGAATCAGATCCGCATCACGAATCGTGGACAGCCGGTGGGCGATGACGAAGCTTGTTCTGCCCTTCATCAGGTTATCCATGGCCTTCTGGATCTCGATTTCGGTTCTGGTGTCGACGGATGAGGTTGCCTCGTCGAGGATCAGAATCTTGTTGTCAGCAAGGATTGCGCGTGCAATCGTCAGCAGCTGTTTCTGTCCCTGCGACACATTGCTGGCATCTTCATTCAGTTCCATCTGATAGCCGCCCGGCAGGGTCTGGATGAAGTGGTGGGCCCTTGCGGCTTTTGCTGCTGCGATGACTTCTTCATCTGTCGCATCGAGCCGGCCGTAGCGGATGTTTTCCATGATGGTTCCCTTGAACAGCCACGTATCCTGCAGGACCATACCGAAGGCATCGCGCAGCTCTCTGCGGTTGAAGTCTTTGATGTTGTGGTCGTTCAGCAGAATGGCTCCGCTGTTGACATCGTAGAAGCGCATCAGCAGTTTGACCATCGTCGTCTTTCCGGCTCCGGTCGGGCCGACGATCGCGGTTTTCTGGCCCGGTTTTACTTTGGCGCTGAAATCGTTGATGATGATCTGCTCCGGGTTGTAGCCGAAATGTACGTGGTCGAAGGTGACTTCTCCTGTCACAGTCTCGATTGCTGCCGGATTCTCGACAATCTGGTCTTCCTCTTCCTCGTTCAGGAATTCAAAGACACGCTCGGATGCCGCCGACATCGACTGTACCATGTTGATAACCTGCGCAATCTGCTGAATCGGCTGGGTAAAGTTTTTCACATACTGGATAAATGCCTGGATATCACCGATCGTGATCACGTTTTTGATCGCCAGAAGTCCGCCGGTCAATGCCACGCAGGCGTAGCCTAAATTTCCGACAAACATCATAATCGGCTGCATCATACCGGATAAAAACTGGGATTTCCATGCGGAATCGTAAAGAATATTGTTGGTTTTTTCAAACTCTTCGATCGTATCCTTCTCGCGGTTAAATGCCTTGATGACGAGATGGCCGCCGTAAACCTCCTCAACCTGACCGTTGATGTGGCCTAAATATTCCTGCTGGGCACGGAAGAATTTCTGTGATTTCTTTGTCACGAGTCCGATGAGTCCCATTGAAATCGGCAGGATCACAAGCGCGATCAGCGTCATCAATGGGGAGATACTCAGCATCATGATCAGAACACCGATGAGCGTTGCCAACGAGGTGATGATCGTCGTGATACTCTGGTTCAGTCCCTGGCCAAGCGTATCGACATCATTTGTGATGCGTGAGAGCACTTCACCGTACGTGCGGCTCTCAAAATATTTCATCGGCATACGGTTGATCTTCTCCGAAATCTCTTTTCGAAGCTGATAGCACACCTTCTGCGTCACGCCCGTCATGATCCATCCCTGGATGAAGCTGAACAGGGCGCTCATCAGATACAGGCCAAGTACAAACAGCAGAATCGTTCCGATTCTTGCAAAATCAATGCTTCCTGTGCCCCGGATCTTTTCCATCAGTCCCTCGGACAGTGCGGTCGTAGCTTTTCCGAGAATCTTTGGTCCGGCAACATTGAACACCGTTGAGCATGCGGCACAGATCATAACAATAAAAATCGCAATTTTATATTTTCCGATGTACTGAGCGAGCTGTTTGATCGATTTTTTCAGATCTTTCGGCTTCTCGCCCGGCTGCATGCCGCGGCCCATCCGTCCCATCGGTCCTCTTTTGCGCGGCTGCTGGTTCATTTTATTACTCATGGTCAGCCACCTCACTTTCCTTCAGTCCAAGCTCTTTCTCTGACAGCTGGGATTTCGCAATCTCCTGGTAAACCTCGCAGCTTCTCAGCAGTTCCTCATGCGTACCTTTTCCGACTACCTTTCCGTCATCGAGCACCAGAATCTGCTCCGCATGGAGAATCGTGCTGATCCGCTGTGCCACGATGATCACGGTGCTGTCTTTGACATTCTCCGCCAGTGCTTTTCGAAGCGCCGCATCCGTTTTCAGGTCAAGTGCAGAAAAACTGTCGTCGAAAATAAAGATTTTCGGGTCTTTTGCAATCGCACGCGCAATCGCCAGACGCTGTTTCTGTCCGCCGGATACGTTCGTTCCGCCCTGTGCAATCGCGGTTTCGTATTTGTCATCTTTTGCCTCGATAAACTCGGTTGCCTGCGCAATTGCGGCTGCCTTTTCGATCTCCGCATCCGTCGCATCGTCTTTTCCGAAGCGCAGGTTGGATGCGATCGTTCCCGAGAACAGCACACCTTTCTGCGGCACGAAACCGATCTCATCGCGCAGATCCTTCATCGTAATGTTTCGAATATCTTTTCCGTCGAGCGTAATCTTTCCGCCCGTCACATCATAGAGACGTGGGATCAGGTTGACCAGCGTCGATTTACCGCAGCCGGTGCTTCCGATGATCGCCGTCGTCTTGCCAGGCTCGGCAACAAAGTCGATGTCATGCAGCACATCCTCCTCGGCGCCCGGATAACGGAAGTTGACGTGATCGAAGCGGACAACTCCGTTATGAACCTCCAGCTGCTCCGGATTTTTGACATCCTGAATGGAGGATTCTGTCTGAATGACTTCATCGATACGGCCGGCGGCAACAGCGGCACGCGGCAGCATGATTGACATCATTGTCAGCATCAGGAAAGACATGACGATCATCATGGCGTAGGTAATAAATGCAGTCATTGCACCGACCTGCATCGTGCCGGCATCGATTTTATGTGCACCGAACCATACGATTCCGACGGTCAGCACGTTCATAATCATCATCATACCAGGCATCATAAAGGTCATGACGCGGTTGGTGAACAGGGTTGTTTTGGTCAGTTCCTTATTCGCACCGTCGAAGCGCTCTTCCTCTTTGTCCTCTCTTCCGAACGCACGGATGACAGAGAGTCCGGTCAGGATTTCACGCGATACGAGGTTGATGTTGTCGACCAGTTTCTGCATCAGCTTGAATTTCGGCATCGCAAGGGAGACAAGCAGCATCACGTATCCGAGAATGACGATGATCGCAAGAACAATGATCCATTCCATACCGGCTCCCGTTTTCATGACTTTCAGCACACCGCCGATGCCAAGGATCGGAGCGTAGGCAACCATTCGCAGCACCATGACGGAGACCATCTGGATCTGCTGGATATCGTTCGTGCTTCGGGTAATCAGCGATGCGGTGGAGAACTGATCCATCTCCGCATTGGAGAATCCGACAACCCGTTTGAATACTTTTTCGCGCAGATCGCGGCCGATTCCGGCGCCGACGCGGGAGGCAAACAGTCCGACGAGAACAGTTACCACACCCATCAGGAGTGCCATGCCGACCATCTTGAGGCCTGCGGTCAGAAGGTACGTTTTCTGAATCTGGTCTACATCGAGGCCCACCGCTTTGTCTGCGGAAACTGCATACGCAATGCCCATCGATTTTACCAGGGAGCTTCCCATCGTATCAAGCGTTTTTTCCATGCTGTCGCGCATCGAGAGCACGGTGTCTTTATCCATCTGTCCGCTCTCGAGCATCGCTGCAAAGATTGGACGGACATCCACACAGGTGACTTCGACTTTGTTTCCATCGTCATCCTCTTTTTCCTGCTGGAAGCTCTTCAGCTCCACATGCATCATCTCGCCGATCTGCTCAATCGTCATGTTTTCAAACACCGACGCATCCTGACCGGTCTGCTGTGCCATGAGTTGTTTAAAGGTATCCTCCTCCATCGCACCCATCTGGTAATTCATCAGCAGTGCAACGGTCAGTGTATCGTCTGTTTCATCAAGTTCTTTTTCAGAAGCTTTGTTCCGTTCATAATAGCCGTCCTTTTTCGTATAGAGGCTTTCCCATAAATCCACCTCATCATCCGTCATGATAAACTCGGCCGTCTGAAATTCTTCCTCGGTGATCCGTTTCGGCGTAACGTGCTCGACGCCGCTGTTCTGAATGCCCACATCGATGATGTCGGATGTATACGACGGGAGCGACAGGTCGCACCACGCCTGGACAAACAAAAGCATAAGAATCACGAGAATCGATTTCCAGTACGGGATCATGTTCTTGAAAATCTTACTCATTTTTTCCCCTTTCTGTCTTTTTTTGTGTACCAGCTTGCCGGCACACTAATTCTGTCGTTTTCGGGTGTCAATTTCTTTTTCTGCGATCTCATAGATACGATCCAGATAAGCAACCAGCTGATCTATATCCTCTTCCTTCAACTGTGACATCACAGAGCAGCCAAAGTCCTGCATTCTGTCCCGTACCTCTTCCCCCTTTTTCCAGCCCTTCTCTGTCAGACTGATATACGTATTTCTGCGGTCTTTTTTGTCAACGCTCCGCTCTACATATCCTTTTTCCTCCAGCCCGCGCAGTGTGCGCGACACAGCCGGCGGAAGTGTTTTGGTCTTCGCCGCCAGCTCTGAGCTTGTAATTTTTCCGTTTTCTCCCATTTGCAAAATCGCACCCATAACGGAAAATTCGGAACTGCTGAGTCCCGGAATCAGGTCTGATACGTTCAGTTTTTTAAACTGGTGCACCGCACGAAACAGTTTTTCAAATGCATCCTTCATGTTTCCCCCTCCTTTTGCTGCAAATGCTTAACAGCGTTATTTATTTACGCGCGTTAAATAATAACACCGACAAATTTCCATGTCAAGAAATTTGCCGGTGTTTATGTTTTTTTTAGAATTTACGCTACCGCATTTTCGTTAATCTGATTGATTACTTTCCGAATGCCCATCCAGACTGCCAGATCTGTAAAGACTTCCGCAACACTTCCCCGATCTGTAAACGGAGCTTCCTGAAGCACGGAAAGGTCTTTCATCATTCCATTATGAACAATATATTCGATAATCTGATTCACAAAATAAATTTGTCTGCTGTCAAGATCGGCATTCGTCAGATACTCTGAAAACGCTTCTTTGGCTGCATTCATATCGAGTCCGACAATTTCCCGGACAAATTCTCCCAAAGGTTTCGTTCCAAATTCCTGCTCGTAATCCTGCTTCGTACCAATCTCATTCCAGAGAATTTTTTCCAGGCTGGCAACATCCATTTCTGTCAGCGGCTGATTTGTTCTCAGTTTCGCAATTGCAATCGTGTCCTGATGCTGCCGGATATAATACTCCGCTTTTGCTTTATAATTTTTCAGCTCATCATTTTCCAGTTCAGACTCGCGCCAGTCGATGGATAATAAGTCATCATCAAAATTGGTATTATAAAGCAATTTCGTTTTTAGAATATATTTCATCAAATCCCGTAATCTTTCCCGGATTTCTTCGAATTCATTGATTCCCGCATTCGCAATATAATCTGTATGCAGAATTTGCCCAATCAGATCTGACTGTGCCTGAATTTCCGGAACATTCGCAACGTTTGCAATACCAGCTACTCTTTTCATAAGATCACTGCGGGCCCGTGTATATTTTTTTCCAATCAAATATGCCAGTTCAATTCCATACATCAATGCATCAAAACGAACTGCACTTGCCTCATCTTTATCCGGAAGAATTAACGGTGCCACTTCTTCACGCACAAGCAACGTATCTTCATAGGTAAGAGCATTATAGTTTTTTTCATCCGAGTACAAATCTACATATTTCAGATGCTGCCTTACCGCAAAATTATCTCTCGGCAGCTCCCGCACCTTTTCTGTCATCTGTTTTACCAGCGCATCACGGTACGCAATCAGTCTGTCCACCTGATAGGAAATATCCTGCAGTTTGTAGGCAATATCAAATTTCAAATTAAATATTGCTCCCTGCAAAGCAATCATATTTGCAGTTGCTTTCCCTTTATTCATTCGGAAAAACTCAAAGTTTCCACAAAAGTCAAAAATATAAAACTTCTGCTTATCCTCGCCATCCAGCAAGCCCGGGCAGAGTCGTGTTCCACGTCCAATCATCTGCCAGAATTTCGCCTTACTCATCACCTTTTTGAAAAACACCAGGTTCAGCACCTCCGGCACATCAATACCGGTATCCAGCATATCCACAGAGATTGCAATTTGAGGCATTTTTTTCGCATCTGAAAATTCATCAATTGCACTTTGCGCATACTCAATTTTATTATCGATCACTTTTGCATAGTCATCTGGATACTGCGGATATTCCTTTCGAAAAACTCTGAGTATTTCTTCTGCATGCTTGTGCTTTTTCGCGAAAATAATTGTTTTTCCAAGCTTCTGCCCATAATCAATCTTGATGCCATTCGTCATCAGAATATGCAATACCTGTTTTATGGTATCTTCATTAAAAATCCAGGTATTTAACGCGGATGAACTGATTGATTCCGGCAGATTTCCGTTCTCGTCTTCGAATGTTGCCTCATACGTTTCTTTGTCTTCCTCCGACAATTCATCATACACAATTCCCTGTTCGATGAATTTCAATCGCGATTCCACCGAAACATAATCTACAAGATAACCGTCTTTTACCGCCTGCGCCAGATCATATCCATACGTCGGAACGCCGTTTTCCAGTTCAAAGACTTCATACGTATTTTTATCAATTTCATCTTTGGGCGTTGCAGTGAGTCCTACCAGCGGCGCATCGAAATAATTAAAAATATCCCGATACTTATTGTAAATTGATCGATGCGCCTCATCACAGATCACCAGATCAAAATGGCCGCAGGTAAACAGTTTTCCCTCGCTGTCATGAACTGTATCAATACAATTGATCATTGTCTGGTACGTAGAGAAAACACAGTGCGCATTGTAGTTATCCTTTTCTTCAACCAAATTGGTACAGGACAGATTCGGCAGCAGGTTCACAAAACTTCGTTTTGCCTGCATAACAAGTGAATTTCGGTCTGCCAGGAAAAGAACATTTTTTACCCAGCCTGCCTTTAATAATACATCGCACAGTGCAATCACCGTTCGCGTCTTGCCAGAACCGGTCGCCATGACAAGCAGTGCTTTCCTGCGGTTCTTTTCATCAAAGCTGCGGCACACTGCTTTTATGGCAGCTTCCTGGTAATAGCGTCCCGCAATATTTTTGTCCACGGTAATATGCTTCAGACTTGTGCGCATAGACCGCAAATTAAACCACTTTTCCAGATCTCTCTTCGAATAAATCACAGAACATTTTCGCTCCGGATACTGGCCATCAATAATACGCGTGTCAAATCCATTTGTAAGAAAGACAACGGGACGTCTTTTGTATGTTTTTTCCAGCAGATCCGCATACAATTTTGCCTGCTGTCTTCCCTTGGAAACATCTACACAGGTGCGCTTTGCTTCAATTACCGCGAGCGGTCGGTGCATATCATCATAAAGGACATAATCAGCAAAGCCAACCTCTGATTTATTCGGCATTCCCGGAATTTCCACCTCATTGATCCAGTCTCTGCCTTCCACCCAGCCTGCTTCTGTCAGCATGGAATCGATATAAAGTTTTCGCGTCTGATACTCGGACAGTTCCAGCGGTTTGGGAACATACGTCTGCTGCTGTTCCTGACGGCGCGCGGACAATTCTTCCCGCAGAGAAGCATTTTCTGCACTTAGTTTTTTCAGGTCAAGCTCCTGCTGCGCCGCTTTCTCCAGTTCTTTCTCCAGAGCTTCTTTTGCTGCTTTCGCATCTTCTTTCGACTTTTTCGCTTTCTCTATCCGCGCTGTGATCAATGTTTTGTCGAAGACTCTCCGCTGATACTGATCGGAATAGCAGTATGCAATATAATCGAGATAAATAAAAAGATTTTCCAGGCAAAGCATCGCTTCATCCCGTCCCAGTTTTCTGCTGCTGTGTGCCGCATTATTTCCGCTCCGCCGAATATAGTCCATCCGCTTCCACAAATCCGGGCCGATTGTCTGGCGATAATCCTCACTGTTCATCAGACTCTGCAGGTTGTCCTGGTACGGCATCTCGAGCGCATTATCCACAGAATACATCCATTTCACCGCAAACTCCATCGCCCGTCGGCTGTTCAAAATACTGGCCTCCGGGTCGAGTAAAATAATCTTTTCTGCGGACACGGCAACGTCGGCAAAGGCGGAAAATTTAGGTTCTTTTTTCAAATAATCAAAATTCGTAACCATGCGCACCTCCCTTTGATTTCTTAAAATCCTCCGTTAAAATAGGCTCTTGCTATTACATAAGATGGTTCGTAATATGCACTGCATTCGTAATTATCGATAATGCTGCAGATCTCATTATTATAAACTCGGATGAGTCCGTCTACATAGTCTTCGTCTTTATCAGCAGTATCAAGAATCAGACGCTGATATACTTTTCCGATCTGAGTTGCGCTTGGAATATGATCTACTAAATCTTTATTTACATTGGTGATGTCAAATTCACCATTTTGGAGCTGATACTCTTCGATCCATCGGTCTTCTAATGCCTCTGGATTTTCACAGTGAAGTACATTAGCAAGACTGATCAGACGATAAAGCTCGTCCTTTCCGATTGCATTTACAACATAATTGTTGTGCTGATGAAGCTTTCTTGCAACACGCTCGATCATGTAGCACATGAAATAGAGATCATTCTTCTCAATAAATTCATCCGGGAAAAATTTGTTTGTCATACCTTCTCACTTCCTTCATAATGAATTGTTTTCAATGCTGTTTCCGTACAGAATACAATCTGGTGTGTCGGATACCGAAATTTCACCAATGCCCAGAAGGCTTCTTTTGATATTTCTCCGCTTACATAATCCTCCACATAGTTCCAAATCTGATCATCTGCCATTGGACCTTCTACGATATCATAATTGTGTTCTATTCCTCTTCTGCAGTCTACTACAAATTGCAGCCACTCTTCTGTCATTTCTTCAAATGTTTTAATCTGGAGATTCTCATTTCTCTGATAGGAATACGTATTGATAACGGAATCACCTTTTTTCGTCATAGCCCATCGTATGGCTTGTTTTTTCAGATTTGTGCAGTAAAAACCGTAACCAAAATCTTTGTAGTAGCCATTTATCATGATTTTGGGTATCTCAACTTTCATATTACTTCCATGATAGATTATTTTATTATCCAAGACAATTCCCTCCCGCTTGACAAATTAGGTTTCATCGTTTATGATCAAAATAGTTTAAAGATACATAAACAAGAAACGGGCTGCCCGGGTAGTACCTTCTTGTTTACTGTATCTTTTAATTTTATATTTTCATAAAATTCTCCTGCAAATTCTTCATTGCAAAATTCCCTGTAATCATTTTAATATGTTAGACTGTATTTGCCTATAAAAATTTTGTATCTTATTCTGCAACTTTTGATTTGTCGACTTGCTTAGCAAATTTTTCAAATTCCTCTTGT